>CAZMHE010000001.1:0-47193 GCA_964566015.1 uncultured Sangeribacter sp.
TCAAAAAAATTGAGTAATTTTGTTGCAAAAGAGGGGAGGAGTTCGTATTGTAGGTGATGAACGGAGAATTATTGACTGAAGCATTCAGAAAAATAAGGGCACGGTTCGCCAGTGCCGGAAGGGGAGATGATGATGTCATCGACTCCCTTCAGGATGCTTTCTGCCGGTTATGGTCACAACGTGACCGTATCCCGGAGAAGAATCAGGCAGAGACCCTTCTCTCTCATACGGCCCGGAATATCCGCATCGATCAGTTCAGACGGAAAGCACGTCATCCTCAGACGGATTTAGATTCCTTGGAAGGTATTCCAGATAACGATTCGTCACCTGACGAAGCCGGTGAATTATTCCCAACTATCGACCGTCTCGTCAGAACCAGCATTAGTCCACGTGACCGTGAGATCCTTTACCTACGCGACCGTGACGGATGGGAATACGAGGATCTCGCACGCCGATTCAATCTGTCGGAGTCAAACATAAGAATGATTGTTTCCCGTTCAAGAAAATTAATTCGCGAACTTTATAGAAAACACACAAAACATATATGAATCAGGATAGTCTTCACAATCTTATCGAGCGTTACTTCGACGGAGAAACCTCCGTGAAGGAGGAGAAGGATCTTCTCGAGGCTCTCCTTTCACAGACCGACGGTGATCCGGAGAAGGATGAGGTTCTTGCCGTAATGGGTTATTCAGCCATGATACCAAAAGCCAAGTTTGCGGGCAAGATTGGGTGGGTAAGATACGCTGCATCTGCTGCAGTCATCCTTATTCTTGCTATTGTCGGGTTAACTGTGTGGGAATCCGTTGAAACGGGGATTAACAATGAATGTTACGCTTATGTCAATGGCCAAAGGGTAGAAAACGAGACTCAGATAAGACTCCTTGTAGAGAGTCAACTCGAGGAGATGTCGGAGGCATCGGATGAAATTCAAAATCAAATCAGCGCGGATTTCAATGATTTCCGCGACATATTGGGAATAAACTGACTGGAGGGGATATGAAAAGATTGATTATTATTTTGGTATTCTTAGTGACATCGCTCTTTGCAATGGCTCAGAAGGGTCTGAATATCGATGGATTCTTCACGGAATCTTTTGCTTCAAAGCCTGACGTCACCATGATTTCTCTTTCCGGCAGTCAGATTGAGAAAAGAGGTCTTGAAATATACAAGAGTCTTTCTGTAAGCGGGAACAATGAGATTGCAGACCGAATTGCTGAAGCTGTAAGAAAGGATGGCTCACACGCCAAATCGAAAGAAGTATCCTATAATAACGGTCAGCTATATTTCGGATTCTATTTCTTAGGCGGGTCGGGAACGGAACGAAAATATATCCTTTTTCTCGACCGAAGAGCCGTAGGGAAAAATAAGACAACCCTCATCTTCATCAAAGGGAATATGGATACTGAGGGAATAAAGAAACTTATTAAATAACTATATTTATGTATTATTGCAAAGCTTTACTCTCATTTTTACTGGCGACCATGACATTAGCCGTATATGGAAGGGAGACGGCCGATACCGTGAAGGTTATCAAGAGACCCAAGAGTGTGATAGTGACACAATCCGGAACGACTACTACCATCGAGGCAGTTTTCCTCAGCAAGGATTCCTTAGTTCAGGAGACTTATCTGTATGAGGTCAATATAAAAAACAAGACCCGTGAATCGACCGATTCTTTCCCGGATAATTGGGGAATGAGTTTCCCATTCATGCATTCAGATTCACAGAAAGGATCTAAAGACAATAGTCTCAGGAAAAGTATCGTCGGCGGTCGCCACATCTACTGGGGTTGGCGTTTCAACTATGCAGACAAGGGAAACATAAAGAACTGCTATGAATTAGGAGTGAGAGACCTGATCGGAGTGGCTTGGAGCATAAGAGGTTCGGAATTTGAGATTGGTCTCGGTTTCGGAATGAAACGACTCCTGGCACAGGATAGCTTCATGTATGATGGTTCAGATGGACAAATTCATATTCTGCCCGTGCCGGAAGGGATGACACAGAAATGGTCTCGTCTTGATATGAGCTGCATACATGTCCCGATACTATTTAATCAGAAAATCGGTAGTGTGGCAACTTTCACAGTGGGAGGAATCTTGAACTTCAATGTCTACGCAAGAGGGGAGACCAGATTGTCAACGGGAAATTTGAAAATAAAAAACACTTATAAAGGCCTACATCAAAACTTTTTCACTCCGGAGTTAATGGCCGCATTCCATCTTGAGGGGATAGGACTATATTCCTCATGGAGTCCGATAGAACTTTTTAAAAAACCATATGGCCCGTCTGTCAAGGGATGGTCAATAGGTATTGAATTATTCTTCTAATCACATCGAAGTCATGAAAATAAACAGTATAGTTTGCGTTACGGCAACCACCTTGCTGGCCACTCTATCCGCTTTATCATCATCTGCCCAGACCTGCGATACTCTCGTCAATGTCAATCAAGCCTCAAAGCTTGTCATAACGGAAGATACACGTGGAACTAATATTATTGTAAAGGATGTTGAAGATGATGAAAATGAAGATATCAATCTTACTGTGGAATATCCGCCGGAAGCATCTGTCCAGTCCACCCAATCAAATAAAAGAGTATTAGTTGAAGCTCTCCTACACCCCAATAAATTCCGACGTCGTGTTGAATTGGATTTTGGAGTTGAGGGAATTTGTCTCGGCCTCACCCAAGCCACCGGATGCGGGTCATCCGAGACTCCTGAATGGTCAAAGTCTATCGAAATAGGATGGTTGAGTTGTCTGAGTGTTGGATACTTTTACAGAAACAGCGGTTTTACCATCGGAATTGGCTTCAACTGGCGAAATTATAAAATAACAACTCCGGATTACCGTTTTGCCGTGACTCCCGTAAAGGGACTTGAGATGGTGCCATATCTACCGGATGAAAATCCTAAGTATTCACGTCTGAAGATTTTCTCACTCCAGTTGCCCATATTATACAGGCTTCATATTTCCGGCACCTCATTGGGACTGAAAGTTGGCCCCATCCTGAATTTCAACACTTATGGATCGGTTAAAACAATATACCAACCGGCCGAAGGGAAGAGAATTGAGGATTTCAATAAGGATATCAACCAAAGAAGATTCACACTGGACTTTTTCGGCAGTTTATCCCTTAACAAGACAATAGGAGTGTATGTCAGATATTCCCCGATGACAGTCATGGATGCACCCGGATCGTTTAACTTCCGCCCATTTACGATAGGAATAGGTATCGGAATCTGACCGACACATAAAAGAAAGAGAGGAGAAATTTCTCCTCTCTTTCTTTTATGTGTCTATTTCTTCTTACGTCGGAAGATTGAGGTCACCTTTCTCACCGAATTGAATATTGAAAAACCAAGAACGGCATAATCAAGATAATTCAACCCTGTCAGCAGTTTGGTGACGACAAATTTGGATTTTGCCGGAAGACTTTCGGCTGCCGAAGAGGGCGAGAACGGATTGGTCTTTCTGAGTCTGTCGACATTCTTTATCAGTTTGGCCTTGCAGAACTCTTTTCGGAGAGTGACGAGGGCACGCTGATAACGAAGCTCTTCGAGTGTATAACCTTTGAAAGAATTTTCCGGAAACGTGATATCGTCTGCCTTAACTTTTGCTTGTTCTAATTCTTTCATAGTTAATCAGTTTTAGATTTATTATCACGCTCCTTAGTCTCGCTTCTGTCAAGCATCACCCTTGTGATGAACTTTGCCACAGGGTTGATCACAAGCGGACGACGCATCAGATATATGGCCAGTATCATCAGAATGACTATCCCGGCGACACTTAGATATGCCAGAGCAGGAGCCATGATCAGTTTGAAGACGTCGGCAAGAGCGAGCAGAAGCATTATCATGATCGGCAAAAGCAAGATTGCCAATACCGCACCGAGAATCAGAGAACTCGCAAGCACTACAAGCTTTTCTGCGGCAGTGAGCTTGATATACTCCAGCTCAAGTTTCGCCCATGTGAGCGACTGGCTGTAGACCTCCCTGATATCTTCTGAAATTTTTGACTTCATTTATGCTGAACCTATATAAAAAGGAGGGGGCGAGTCTTTAAGTCTCACCCCCTCCCGAGTTTCTTCTTTTATTCCTCCGCGTTGGCGAGCTCGGCCACAAGGGCGTCAACCTCGCTGTCGCTGATGCGGATTCCTTTCTTCTTGAGGAGGGCTACAATTCTTGCCCTCACATCAGCACCCTTTTCGGGAGCAAAAAGGAGAGCGGCACTGCACCCTACGATTGCTCCTCCAAGAAATGCATATAGAATATTGAGACTTTTCATAATTTATTATCCTGGAGTGTGTTTTGCTTAAGCATTCTCAATCTGATCCTCGATCTCATCAACAAGCTCTTCCATCTTGTCTTTCTTGAGGCAGATACCTTTCTCTTTCAGAGCCTTGATGATGTTCTTACGGGTTTTATCGCCTTTCTCGGGCGCGAGAAGAAGACCTACTGCCGCACCGGCGACTGCACCACCGATTACTGCGCTGATAACATGAATTGCTTTCATTTTCTTTATATTTATTAGTTTTGTTTTCAGTTAATTTACCGGGGGAACATACATTTATAATCCCCTTACATCATTATAACATCCGAAACCGATTTTGGTTTCAGACATGCTCATTTTTTTCAGATTTCTGCCCTCAATGCAGGGGTTGCTACCTCCTGATAAGCCTGCAGACCCTTCTGACTTAGCTCAACCATGCGGAAATCCCCTTCGGGTGTCACCATCTTCACGTGATAATCATCTACCATGGTCATGAAGGGAACCACTTCTCCCTCTCCCGTTACAACCGACCATGTGCTCTCTTCATCATCGAAAGAGAGTCGCACAACCGAACCGTCGGGATTCGTGATGTCATACCCTTTCCCGTCACATGCGATATAATAATTGCCGTGGTCAGTCTCAAC
Organism: uncultured Sangeribacter sp.; assembly: GCA_964566015.1. GTDB lineage: Bacteria > Bacteroidota > Bacteroidia > Bacteroidales > Muribaculaceae > Lepagella. Next base: position 4,914 of record CAZMHE010000001.1, read on the forward strand.
CACCTTCACATTGGCCTCCACCGGATTGTTTCCGCTCCAGAATTCAATGGAATTGAGCACGATGAGATCTGCAACGCCCGTCACTTCATATACCGGGAGAATCCAGAAGGCAAAAAACACAAGCTCATTGATAAATTTTGAACCCACCTGCCGGTTCCATGACAAAACCTTGTTGGTGAGGGCAAAGCTCCCAATACAAGACTGCAGGGGAAGAAGAGCTGCCATAGCAATCACGACGCTGACCAATACGGGATATTTTTTCATAAATCTTAAGTTAGATATATTTGTGGATAAAGTTTAGTTTTATACTTCCCAACACACCGCACCCGTTATTTGTTCATTGAAGAAATATTATTAATGTCTCTTTTTTGATTTTTTCGTCTGCCCGGAAGTTGTCTCGGGAAATCTATTGTAATAATCATAGACCATCATGACATTGTCGACAAAATCAATTGTCTCGCTGCCCCGGAAATATCCGTTTCTCACAACAGGATCATTATAGTATTGAGGACGACTTTTGAGGAGGGCTGCCTCGCTTACATTGCCATTCCATACCTCCGGATCAAGACCGAACTTTCCGGCAAGAGCAATGGCATCATAAATATGACCAAGCCCGCAGTTATAGGCAGCTATCACGAATTTCCGTCTCTCCTTCGGATCATTCACTTTTCCCGCAAGGGAATCATCAAGTTTTCTGAGGAGCAATGCAGCGGCCTTGACATTGGCATCAGGCGATGTTATATCTTCCACACCCATCGCCTGTGCAGTAGCCGGCATGAGCTGCATGATTCCCTGAGCACCGGCCCATGATACAACTTCATTATCAAACCTCGACTCTATGAAACTTATAGCCGCAAGAAGTTTCCAGTCATAACCTGCAATTCCGGCATGTCGCTTGAATGAGTCATCAAAAGGGGAGAGCTTTCCATCTTCACGAATAGCCACTCCAAGGAGATCTTCAGGATTTTCGTTAATGGGGAGGGTCTTGCTTTTCTCAAAATATTTCCGGTAGACGGCACGCATCATGTCTGTTGTTTCCTTACGTTTCCCCCAACGGTCTATTCGAGCCGCGAGAGAATCGCAATCTTTCCCTACGGCCCATGAAGAATACTGGTCAAGAGAAACACGCAGACTAATGTCGAGATTCGGGAAGTAGGAATGGTTGAGTTCCGCAATATCGGAATCCACGACGGTCATCGGAAGCTCCCCACGGTCAACCATTGCTATAAGATCTTCAGCTATCAGAGTGTCCTTGCGAATCGGCACGATCTCTATCCCGCCCCCGAGTTCGGCATTGAGATTGTTCATGCGGTAATGATACCGCGAGTCTTTTTCCACAACAACCCTCTTACCGACAAGTCCGGTGACGTCAGTGACCCTGTCAGCTCCTTGAGGCTGCACAAGCACCTGCCATGTCACTTCTTTATTGCCGCAATGTCTCACACGATCCTGATATTCCTCAATGACAGGAACCGGATAGGCTGCAAGGTCGGCCTCTCCCTTCTCAAGCATATTCAGGAGGGACTGGAGCGAGGGAGCTATCTTCAGGTCGATCACCATCCCCTCATCTTCAGCAAACCTGCATAGATTCTCATAATCAAATCCCATGTCGCTGCCACGGTAGCGGAAATATGATGACGGGCCGTAAAGAGTGACCGCGTGAAGAGTATCAGGCACATTCTCTCCATTGTCACTGCCGCCCCCAGCACTTCCGCACGAAAAGACAATTGAAGCTATTGTCATAAACAGTGCTCCGGGGAACAACCTGCCGATCTTTCCCCCTGACACTCCTCCTAAACCTGATTGTCTTTTCATGTGTGCCTGTAAATTTGATTTTCAACTTCGATGAAACCTTCGTTACACAAGAAAGAGAGTGCTCTCGCAATGGTATCGGAATCTCTATGTACGTGTGCAATAATCATCTGTAGCGTGGCACCACTCTCATAAATGCGGAGAAACTCCATGACCTCGGATGCAGTCTCTCCGACATCATCAACTTTCTTTCCGGTCTTACCATTCCGTTCCCGGCACACATCACAACGTCTGCAGTCATGCGGATCCTCCTCTCCGAAATATGAGAGCATCCTGCTGACCCTGCATCCCGAAGAGGAAAAAGCATAGTCGATCATTGCCTCCGTCCGTCGTGAAAGAATCTTTTTCCTGTCCTCGTAAATAGTGATTCCGATCAAGAGGGCACTCCGCTCCTCCCTCGAAGTGGGGAAGTAGATCACCGGAAGATCCGAGCGTGGAATATAACTTATTACTTTCCTCCGCGAAAGTTCAAGCATGGACTCATACACATCTTTTTCGCTTATAGCGAGTGATGTGGCTATCTCAGGCTCCCAGATATAGACATAGTCGGAGAAAAGACCCGTGTAGAGACGCATACACATCGACAGGACTCTTTCAGTGGTCTTTGTCAAGTCCGTTATATGGTAAAGATCTTCACGGTTGCAGACCATCTTCATGCGCGACCTGCTGTCGGTGGTCTCGATAAACTGCAGATAACCGGCCTTGTGGAGCAGGTTGAGCGATGCCCGGCACTGTTTCTCCTGAATCTTGAAGAGCCTGCAGAACTTCATTATGTCAAACTGCCTGACCTCATCATATCCCTCGCCGACAGAGACACGGAGAAAGTTGCAGACATGCTCATAGGTCTCCTTGATCACATCTCTCGGCGGGAATGCTTCCGTGACCCTGCGTCTGAGCACACCGGGGTCATTTTTTGAAGCTAAAAGCACTGCATATGAATTCAGTCCGTCACGACCCGCACGCCCGGCTTCCTGATAATATTCCTCAAGAGAGGAGGGTATATCATAATGAATCACGACACGTACATCCGGTTTGTCTATACCCATTCCGAATGCGTTGGTGGCGACCATTACCCTGACATCGCCGCGTTGCCAGAGATTCTGTCTCTCTTCCTTGACACGGCTGTCGAGCCCGGCATGATAAAAGGTGGAGCTTATCCCGAAAGACTCAAGATATTCGCTTATATCCTTTGAGCGGCGACGACTCCTTACATAGACAATCGAAGAACCCGTGGTTCGCGACAGGATATGGAACACATCATGAATCTTGCTCTCGGACGGGCGCACAAGATAGCTGATATTATCGCGGACAAAACTTTTTCTGAAGACCCTCGCATCCCTGAATTGCAGCTGTCTGCTTATATCTTCGGCCACTTCGGGAGTGGCTGTGGCGGTCAGTGCAAGCACAGCCACATCCGGTTTAACCTTTCTGAGATCCTTGATATTGAGATATGACGGGCGGAAATCATAACCCCACTGAGAGATGCAGTGAGCTTCGTCGACAACTATAAGGCGTATATCGAGATTCCTCATCTCGAGCATAAACCGGTCATTGCCGAGTCTTTCCGGTGAGACGTACAGAAATCTTGCGCCTCCGTTTACAATCTTCTCCCAGGCGAGTCTTGTCTCCCTTGCCGACATTCCGCTGTGTAGACAAGCAGCTTTGATATGCCGTTTTTTCAAATTGTCAACCTGATCCTTCATCAGGGAGACGAGGGGAGTTATGACTACTGTAAGTCCGGCATCATAATAAAGACCCGGAACCTGGAACGTGATTGACTTTCCACCTCCGGTCGGCATAAGCCCGAGAGTGTCGTGGCCTTCGAGTACGGAACGGATTATATCCTCCTGAAGGGGTCTGAACTCGTCATACCCCCAATAGCGCTTCAGAATCCCGTGAAGATCCATCAGTTGCTTCCCTCTGACGGACGGATATCCTTTATCATAAGCTGCACGGAATCGAGACTGTTGGCATGCTTGGTCTGTTCGATGGTGTAGCAGATATCAATCGGCTTATGGGCATGGATATGCTCGAAATATGGAGCCATATTGAATGCAATGGCATTGATCACACGGCTCGTGCTGTTGTCTTCAAGCTCAAGCTTGATATGCTCGAGATTCTTGCCTACAAGTTTGCTCGTGCCGAAATCAAATACATTCCGCGTGCAGAAAACCGGGTTCTGGTTGCCGGGACCGAATGGGTTGAACTTCTTGAGGTATGACACAAGCTCCGGCGTAATATCAGCGAAATCAATGACAGCATCTATGTCAATCATAGGGGTGAGCTGATTGGGCTGGATATGAGTGGCTACATATTCCTCAAAACGCTCCCTGAACTCGGGAATATTCTCCTCTTTCAACGAGAGACCGACAGCATAGGTGTGGCCACCGAAATTCTCAAGAAGATCCCTTGTGGAATTTACGGCAGCGTAGATGTCGAAACCTTGTACGGAGCGCGAGGAACCGGTTGCCATACCGTTTGAGTATGTCAGCACTACAGAGGGTTTGTAGTATAACTCGGTGAGCCTTGACGCCACGATTCCTATGATACCCTTATGCCAATCTTTATTATAGACTACTATTGAGCGCTTGCCATGAATGATGGCGACATTCTTCTCAATGAGGGTGTTCGCCTCCTCGGTGATCTTCTTGTCAAGCTCCTTACGGTCCTTGTTATACTGGTCGATGTCTTTACCTTTCTCATACGCATCGTGGAGATCACGGCATACGAGAAGATCCACGGCCTCTATTCCGCTCTGCATACGTCCGGAAGCATTGATTCTGGGGCCGATCTTGAAGATGACATCACTGATTGTGATATCCTTGTTAGTCAGTTTGCAGAGTCGTATAATGCTTCTCAACCCGAGGTTGGGATTGGAGTTGAGCCGACGGAGGCCATGATAAGCCATGATGCGGTTCTCACCTGTGATCGGGACTATATCGGCGGCAATACTTACCGCCACCAAGTCAAGGAGGGAATCAAGTTCATTATGTCCTGAAAGACCGTTGCTTCTCGCGAAAGCCTGCATGAACTTGAAACCGACACCACAACCGGAAAGGTGAGTGCAAGGGTAAGTAGACCCCGGCATCTTCGGGTTAAGGATGGCCACTGCCGGTGGCAGAATTTCATCGGGCACATGGTGATCACAGATTATGAAATCGATCCCACGCTCCTTCGCATAGGCGATTTCGTCGATGGCCTTAATGCCGCAATCGAGAACAATCACGAGCTTGATATCGTTCTCCGCTGCATAATCTATGCTTTTCAGAGAGATGCCGTAACCCTCCTCATAGCGGGTAGGGATATAATACTCGATATTGCTGTAATAATTCTGAAGATATTTATATACGAGTGCCACAGCAGTTGTGCCGTCGACATCGTAGTCACCGTAAATCATGATTCTCTCCTTGGCGCCCATGGCCTTGTTGAGCCTGTTGACAGCCTTGTCCATGTCGGGCATAAGGAACGGATCATGAAGCTCCGACAGGGAAGGGGAGAAAAATGATTGTGCCTCTTTGGCTGTGGTGACGCCACGACGTATCAACAGCTCGGCAACCGGAGATACACCTCCACACGCAGGGAGGATTTCAGCCGCCTGAGTTTTCTGCTGAAGAGTGAGGGGTTGGTAGTTCCATTTAGCTATCATCTCTGATATTGTTCTTGGAATAGGAAGTTCTTATACAGAATGTTGATTATAAAGGTTAACGCTATGTGCGTCGCCACGAGGAATGATGTTGGTGAAGAGTCTTGGATCGCTCTTCGTTTGCAAAAATACAAAGAAAAAACCTCATATGCAAATAATAAGTGTTAAGGCAGGTTGGGGATTATCTCTTTTTTAAGTAATTTTGCATTGCCATTGAGGGGAGGGGTGTCACTTTCCCAGATTTTTATGGCCAAGCAACAGATTGAATTAAAATGGAAAAGGATATCGTTATCGACGGGATGCGACTCCATTACGAGGAGACAGGTCCGGAGGGGACGCCGCCCGTCGTGCTCATGCACGGATGGGGTTGCGACCACACTACTGTGAGAAGCATTGCCGCCTCGCTCGAAAGCGGCATGAGGGTTTTCAACGTCGATCTCCCCGGCCACGGACAGAGTGATGAGCCACCCGGTCCTTGGGGTGTTGAAGACTTCACCCGTCTGATAGAGGAATTTTGCAAACGCCTCGGGATTGCTTCACCATCCCTGATAGGCCATTCTTTCGGAGGAAGGATTTCGATACTCATGGCTTCACGCAATGACGTCTCCAAAGTAATGCTCGTCGACGCCGCCGGTATCAAGCCTCGCCGCTCTCTCCGATATTATGTAAAAGTATACTCATTCAAGGCCTTCAAGAAGATTGCTCCCGTTATATTCGGAAAGGAGAAGGGGGAGAGGTTGATTGAACGCTGGCGTGGCAAGGGTGGTTCGAGCGACTACAGGAATTCCTCACCGATGATGAGGATGGTGATGTCTAAATGTGTCAATGAGGATCTGAAGAGTGTCATGCCGGAAATAAAGGCTCCGACCTTGCTTGTCTGGGGAGAAAACGATACGGCCACTCCACTCTCTGATGCACGCACGATGGAAAAGCTTATCTCTGACGCAGGTCTTGTCTCTTTCCCCGGTTGCGGGCATTACAGCTTCCTCGACAATCGCCCCGGCTTCGTTGCCGTGGCCCGCGAATTTTTTAAAAACGAACTCAAATCATAAACAGTCTGACTAACGGCTATGGGAATTGCATTCATAATTTTTCTCGCCCTCATCTGTGTGGTCTACATGCTTCTCAATTTCAAGCATGACATACAGATGCTCCAGCAGAACAGCTACCGTATAAAACGCTATTGGAAGTATCTTAAGAATGAAACCAACGATTGGTCTCGCCTAATCGACGTTGCACTATACTTTTTCATGGCGTCTTCTCTTGCAAATTTCGTTCAGGCTCTCGCTGTAATGGGGTTCGTTTTTATTTTCAAGATATGGTATATCCTGAAAAAGAAATATAAGAAGCCCCTTGTCTTCACACCGAGAGTCCGGAGGATATATGTTGCAGCCGGAACGATTTCAGCCATTATCCTTATTGCGACATGGCTGCTTCTCGGTCTTCACGACATCTCCGCATGGCGCGAAAATGGGAAAGGTATTCTCGCGGTATTCCTGCTCATAACTATTTTCTCATGGGCAATAGTCATGCTTTCAGTCCTTGTGCTCACACCGGTTGAGAAGATCATCAACAGGAAATATTGGAATGAGGCCGATGGGATTCTGCGCAGTATGCCTGACCTGACCGTTATCGGCATCACAGGCTCATACGGCAAGACAAGCACCAAGCATTACCTCCACAGGATTCTTTCTGAAGAATTTGAAGTGCTCATGACACCCGGGTCATACAATACTCCGATGGGAGTCATACGCACTGTAAGGGAGATGATGAAACCTTACGACTCCATCTTCATTTGTGAAATGGGGGCGAAGCAGAAGGGAGATATAAAAGAGATTTGTGATCTCGTGCATCCCAAGATCGGCATCATCACTGCTGTAGGCCCTATGCATCTTGAGTCTTTCAAGACCATGGAGAATGTGCAGGCTACAAAATTCGAACTTATAGATGCTCTCCCTGCTGACGGTTTCGCAGTAATCAATAATGATTTCGAATATTGTGCGAATCGGGTTGTAAGCAATGTAGAGTCACGTCGCTATGCTATCGAAGGTGGCAACCAGGACGCCGACTTCTATGCATGCGACATAAAGTATACCCCTGAAGGCACTACCTTCACGGTCAAAGGGCCCGACGGCCTCGCCCTTCCATTATATACCCGCCTCGTGGGAGCCTGCAACATATCCAATCTGCTCGGGGCTGTAATAGTTGCCCTTAAACTTGGAATGTCAAAGGATAAGATAGCTTATGCTGTCGGACAGATTGAGCAGGTTGAACACCGTCTCAGCATCAAACGCACACCGGGAGGAGTCACCATAATCGACGATGCCTTCAACTCAAACCCCAGCGGCTCAAAGATGGCTCTTGAAGTCCTCTCCGGTTTCAGCGGAGGAAAACGAATCGTGGTCACTCCGGGTATGATTGAACTTGGAGACAAGCAACAGGAACTCAACAAGGCCTTCGGCGAGGAGATTTCCCGTTGCGCCGATGTGGCGATAATTGTAGGTCAATACAACCGCATGGCGATTGAGTCAGGAATCCGCAAGGGAAACTTCCCTATGGAAAATCTGCATCTCGTCGATTCTTTCAAGGAGGCACAGGAGCTTCTCGCAACAATGCTCAAAAAGGGAGATACAGTCCTCTATGAGAATGATCTTCCGGATACATTCAAATAATCACCAACACTATAAAAACAATCTGCGCCCGGTCTTTTATTGGAAGATCGGGCGCAGATTGTTTTTATACTCAGGATTCGGGGTAATCTCAGGATTCGGGGTTGAAGCGGGTTGGGCGGAGTAGTTCATCGATTCGCTGCTGCTCCGTCATGGTACCGTCGCCTAAGGGTACTGCCACACCGAAATAGCGTCTCTCCCTGTTTATGGCGTCACGATCAAAGAACGGTAGTTTATCTGCCGTCACAATCTCTTGCGCAAGAACCTTGTGATTGACATCGCACAGAGTGTCACCGATCTCCATCATCGAGGTGTGGAGCGGCAGCGAAGAGATGGAATCAAGACGATAGAAGATGGCCCCATATGACGTCTTCACTACTGAAAGAAGATAGTCGTTCTCCCCGGCGATATTCACGAAGCGGAGCGGACTCATGCCATAATGCGGTTTCATCTCATTCTGCGTGAATACAGACAGGGTGGAAAGGGGTAGACGTGTCACCTTTCCACAGGCATAAGTCAGCACAAGGTATCCTTTCTCCCTCTCTTTGACTGCCAAAGCAAGGAGACAATCCGGCTCATAGTCCAGATAAGCGTCATCCGATGTCAGACGGATTCTCTTGTCCGCCATGAAATAGGCGTAGAATGAAGGTGTCGAGAAATTTGATTCGTAGCTGTGAAGCACATTCGGACGATACTGTCCGGTAAGAATCTTGTCGTTACTATCTTTTTCCTCTTCGATAATCTCTTCTGCCGGTGCAGGTTCATCCTTAACAGCTGTAGCTGCAGGAGCAGCCGGATTGGTGCGGGGAATCTCCGGAGTAGTAGTAACTGCCGTAGCCTCATTGTTCTTTGCCTCCTCGAGATTCCACAAGCGGAGAAGGAGATTATAATTGTGGGAACGCGTTCGTATAAATTCCTCCCTGTCTTTGTCAAGACGGGGCTTGGTGGTGGAACTTGATCGGACATAAATGATGCCGTCGAGTTCAACCGGTTGTTCCACAGGAAGCACCTTCACACAGATGACTCCCTTCTTGGAATCCGGATCGGACATTATCTCCCAATGATCCTTGGCGTGCGCAGGCATGACATAGTCAAGATAATTCTGGAGGTCGACCATCATGCCGTCGAGTGTGGCCTTGAGGCCATGTGAAAGACGGTATTTAAAGTCATCGTCAAGACCATTCTCGTAGCCGGAATCATTCACACCGATGTAGAGTGTACCTCCGCGTGAGTTCATGAAGCCGGTAATGATATGGGCAATCTCATGAAGCTGATCCTTGGGATTTGGCCGGCTGCCACCACGCGTTGAGAAGACCATACTGCTCTTGAACTCTACAGTCTGCGACTCATCGCCGTAATATTTGGATTGAGCGATCGTGTTGTTGACATTGAGAAGCGTGGTGATCTCCTTCATGATCTCCTTTTTGGAGCGTTCGAGCTCCGGAGGAAGCATATTGTAGGAGAGGACCAATGATGAAAGACGCCCCTCTGTCTCATTTCTCGGATTATGGGCGAGCTCCCATAGCCATTCCTGTTGTTCGTTGACATCAAGGTCTGCCACAATCTTAAGACGGGTGTGGATTCTTTCAAGAACCGGTGTCTTTCTGATCTTCTCCCCGCATTGTTCAAGCCATTCATGGTCGATACGCTGGTTGCGCCCGAAGTCCTGAAGAAGACAAAGCAACTCCATGTGTGAGGAAATCTCTTCAATCAGCTCTTTTTCTTCAGCTATGCGGCACAGTATGGAGGCGAGACCCAGATAATTGAACGCCTTGATATATTCAGTCTCCGAATCAGCCCTGCGCTGAAGCATATAGATGAGTTCGAGAAATTCTTCGCGAGTCATCACATCCTCGTTTCCCACAACCTCAAAATCCTCATCGTAATCGTCAAGAACCTCACCGAAACCCTGCATGAGATTCGTGAGACAATCCGATTTTCGGAGATACCTCGGGAGGTCGTCCTGATTTTCGGAAATCTCGGCAAAGAAGAACTGAATTATCGATGTGGAATGTTCCGGCTCAATATATTTCACCCTTACAAGGCGACCCTCGGAGATGTCGGCTGTTGACTCATCGCATGGCACCTTGAAAGTGCAACCATTCTCCGAAAGACAGAGCCAGGCATTGTTCAGGCGATCAAAATGTGTCACGATTGTCACAAATTCATCACCCGGAGTCATCGTGTCATGAAGATAGTCGTTGATCTGATCTTTCAGAGAGAACACGTATTCCCCGTTCTGAATCCTTACGGTAGCCGGGAAACGCAGCGGGCTTCCGGAAGAGGTCTGGGCAAAGCTGATGCTGCCGTCATAGTTGGAGGGTATATCCTTTTGTGTGAGCCATCCGAGAAGATGAAGGGCATCGGATGGGAGCCATCCTTCCCCTTCATATATATCATCTACTATCTTGCAATGAAACTGGAGGCGCTGACGCTCGTTTCCTGTTGTGAGAATCTTTACATCATTGATGATTATGCCGACTTCGTCGCCATCCTCAGGGGAAATCTTTGATTTTACATCCTTCTCCCTGCGTTCCTTGTCATCCTCATTTCCGAAAAGACCGCGGCGGATATCATTCCAAAGGTCACGATATAGGGAAATATCGTTTGTTTTACGGAAACTTCTCACCGTTACGTCCCGATCCAGAGAGACGGAAGGGTTGAGCCAGTCAAACATATTGTTGGGGAGCACCGTGGAATCAGGGTCGGCGTGGCGTGCGAGAATCTGAAGGGAGTTTTCCCTAAGCCTGACAATAGCCTTATAGCCATCGAATGTTTTTACTACCGAACTTCTCTCGCTGTCAACAGGAGCCGGATGAGCGGCTTTCATCATCAGGAGGGTAGGGTGCTCGGTGTCTTTCCATGAGAATTCGTTGGCATGGTCGATTCCGAGCAATGCGTCAATCCCTTTATTGAGGAGAGTATCGATGTCGCTGTTGTAAAGGTAGGATATGTAGCGATATAGCATCGCACTGTTTATACCGAGATTCTCCCACTCCTTATCTTTGGCAAGAATCCTCTGCACGGCTATGGCCGTAATCATCTGTACTATTATGCGGTTGTCGTCGCTGGAGTCATGTACAGGAAGAAGATTTACCTGACGGCAATTCTCTTCAATAAAGATCTGGAGCTGTTGAACAAGGGCACGGCGGAAGGGCTCGATTTTCCAGTTTGAGAGCTCCCAGTTGTGAAGAGCGTCAAAGAGTTCCCTCATACGCGTATTGATCAATTCCGGCCGGAGCTTGATAATGGTCATCATTATCAGGAACTGACGCTTAGGATCATAGAGATAACCCGAATCTTTCAGGCGTGTGAAGATACCGTCTATGAAGTCAGAGTAGGTTTTGTCGAGTATCTTGGAGGCTGCAAGTTCGTATTGCGAGAATCGGCTCACACATGCCGAAATCTGATTCTGAAGCGAGGTGCGTTGTTCAAGACTGCAATTCCTGAGGTAATCGGAGCCCTCGAGAATATAGAGGCCAAGTCGTTCGGCAAGTTTCATCCGGCGGACCGTGCGGGCAAGTTGCCTGAGATCGTCGCGACAGTCGATCAGCCAGTCGGTGATGTGTCGGTCAACGGTTTTGATAATTTCTATAATCCAATATGGGTCTCGGTTCTCATATTTTTTCAGGACGCTGTCAAATTCCGGTAAAGATTCAATTAGGTTGAGATAAGGTTCATGGAAACGGGGGAGACCGAGGTTTTCAAGCCAATATGAAACTTCATGGAAATCAAGCGGCAACTGCGTAGTTATCGTGCCGGCATATTTAAGGACAACGTTGACTCCTCTTATCCGCAAGACACTGCATCTGATTCTGCTGCCTTTGGCGAGAGTATCGGGAGCGTGAGAAAGCTTAAAGCACAATCCGTTTTCGTCTTCAAGTTCATAGACAACTTCAGAATCAAACCGTTTTGATTTAATGAGAAAATCATATTCCTGATTCTCAGCATAAAACTCACGGATAAAAACCGAAATATCTTGTCCGAGGATAAGAGGCACAAGCGACTTCACATAACAATCAATAAAATCGGGATCCGGAAGACTCTGCTGGAACTTAAATTTCCTGAGAGAAAATTCGTGACCGTCATCCATGACAACTTTATAGAAGTTGCTGTTAGACCGATCCTTAACAACGGGCAATCTGTAAGCCCGTCCCTGAATCAATTCTGATGAAAGCATGATGTTGATAATAAAAAGTTAAAAATACCCATGAGGGTATGATAAGTGGATTCAAATGCAAAATTACTAAAAAAGAGGGTAGTTCACCATTTTTTATTCAAATTAATTTAGCTGCTTTCATATAAATTCGATATACAAATAATTCACCTTGAAAGACTCTATTTAACATAATATAGATTATGGGCAATTTAAGCATATCTTTCGATATGCAAAATTAAGGGATCCGGTCTGCCCGAATCCCTTATTCTGATACAATTCCTTGCTGAGTCTATTTTAATTCCTTGCGGAGGAATCTTGCCGTGTGTGTGTCTTTCTGAGCAACTTCTTCCGGTGTGCCTTCGGCAATAATCAGACCTCCGTCACGACCACCTTCCGGTCCGAGATCGATCACCCAGTCGGCCGCCTTTACGATGTCAAGATTATGCTCAATCACGACAACCGTGTTTCCCTTATCGGCCAATCGGTTTATCACACCGAGCAAGATGCGGATGTCTTCAAAATGAAGACCGGTGGTAGGCTCATCAAGTATGAAAAGTGTTTTCCCGGTGTCTCGTTTGGCAAGCTCAGTAGCAAGCTTAACCCGCTGATTCTCCCCGCCGCTCAACGTGCTCGACGGCTGACCAAGCTTGATGTAACCAAGCCCGATGTCCTGAAGCACCTTGATTTTCTTGAGGATAGACGGGACATTTTCAAAAAACTCAACCGCCTGATTAACTGTCATTTCCAGAACATCTGAGATGGATTTTCCTTTAAAACGCACTTCAAGTGTCTCTCTATTATAGCGTTTGCCGTGACATGTCTCACAAGGCACAAGAACATCGGGAAGGAAATTCATCTCTATGGTGCGGTAGCCGTTACCTTTACAGGTTTCGCATCGACCCCCCGCGACATTAAACGAGAATCTACCCGGCTTATAGCCGCGAAGCTTGGAATCGGGAAGCTCCACAAAGAGTTTCCTGATATCTGAAAAGACTCCCGTATAGGTGGCCGGATTTGAACGTGGCGAGCGACCCAAGGGTGATTGATCGACCGTCACAACCTTATCGATATTCTCTATGCCCTTTACCTCCTTAAATGGTAATGGAGCCTGTGAGGAACGATAGAATTTCTGACTGAGCATGGGATACAGGGTGCCGTTGATCAGAGATGATTTACCACTTCCGCTGACACCGGTGACACATATAAACTTCCCAAGCGGCAACCGAAGATCTACCCCTTTCAGATTATGCCCTGTGGCCCCGAGTATCTCGAGAGATTTCCCATTTCCTTTGCGTCGCTCATTGGGTATCTCAATGCTCCTGTTCCCGTTAAGGTAAGAAGCGGTCAGAGTCTCAGTCTTCTTCAGATCATCAACTTTCCCCTGAAAAACCACTTCTCCCCCATGCCTGCCGGCCCCGGGACCTATGTCTACAATATAATCAGACTCCTCCATCATATCTTTGTCATGCTCCACGACAATAATGGAGTTGCCCTGATCCCTCAGACGCTTCAGGCTTCCTATGAGTCTCTCGTTGTCGCGCTGATGAAGGCCAATGGAGGGCTCGTCAAGAATATAAAGGACATTCACGAGTTTCGACCCTATCTGAGTCGCAAGCCTTATACGCTGGCTCTCACCACCGCTTAAAGTTGCACTGCCTCGGTTAAGGGAAAGATAATCCAAACCTACATCAAGTAGAAATTTAAGCCTGCTGTTGATTTCCTTTAGAATCTCATGTGCTACCGTTCTGCGCTGAGGTTCTATCTTCTCCTCAAGGCTGCTCGACCACTCGTATAGCTCCGCGATATCCATGTTGGCCACATCGGCGATTGTCTTGTCATCGATATAATAGCTGAGAGCGATACGGTTGAGACGCCGTCCGCCACACTCGGGACAGACCGCGTTGGAGAAAAACTGGTCACTCCATTTGTTGGCAGCCGAACCTGCATCTTCCGACTGCTGCATCTCGATATACTTCACCAATCCATCATATCCAGGTTGATAATGAGAAGTTGACAGCGTATCGTTCTTTATTTCGAGACGCTGATCGGTGCCATTGAGGATTTCATCTATGGCCTCTTCAGGAATATCTTTCAATGGAGTCTTTAATGTGACGCCATACATCTTACAGATAGCCTCGATCTGCCAAAAGATGAGAGTATTCTTATATTTTCCGAGGGGAACGATTCCTCCATTATATATCGATAATGATTTATCAGGCATTAATTTCTCCTCGTCAATAATATTGACTGTTCCCAGACCCTTACACTTCGGACAATATCCCAAGGGTGAATTAAAGGAGAAACTGTGAGGAGCAGGTTCAGGATATGAGAGACCGTTCTCACTATCCATTAGCAACTGGCTGTAGTGGGCGATCTCACCCGATTCCATATCCAGAACCATCATCTGTTTCTGCCCCTGCTTCAGTGCATCGTCAACGGTTGTGCGCAGACGCTGTACGTCGTTATCCTTGACACGTAACTTATCCACTACAAGTTCGACACTGTGTATCTTGTAGCGGTCGAGTTTCATCCCGTATTCAATCTCCTTTATCTCTCCGTCAACCCTGACATATAAATAACCTTTCTTGCGAAGGTTCTCGAAAAGCTCCTTGTAATGACCCTTTCGATTCTTTACCAAAGGAGCGAGAATCTGAATCTTTTTATCGTTATAGTTCTGAAGAAGCAATGAGATAATCTTATCCTTGGAATATTTCACCATCGGCTTCCCGGAAATATAACTACGGGCTTCACCGAGACGCGCATAGAGAAGACGGAAAAAGTCATAGATTTCGGTTGTCGTTCCAATAGTACTTCTCGGGTTCTTATTAACCGTTTTCTGCTCAATGCTGATGACAGGACTTAGACCCGTGATCTTATCGACATCCGGACGCTCAAGTGAGCCAAGCATATAGCGGGCATAGGCGGAAAATGTCTCTATATACCGCCTCTGACCTTCGGCAAATATCGTATCAAAAGCCAACGATGATTTTCCACACCCACTTAATCCAGTCACTACTGACAGAGAATTGTGCGGAATCTTGACATCGATATTCTTTAAATTATGAACTCTTGCCCCGTATACTTCGACAGCATCGGAAACAGATATATTATTCTTATCAGATTGGACCATATTAAAGTTATACATCGTATCGATGTATGTAATGTATTAAATCAAAAAATATTGTCGTTCAAATGGAAAAATATACGGGAATTCAATCACTCATACTGAGTAGAATTGCTATTCTCAGACATTCCGAGAATGTTGATATCGCCGCTACGTTTGTATCGTTTACCATCTGAACCGGTTGCCTGGATTACGTAATAGTACACACCCGGTTTCACGGTCTTACCACCATGTTTACCATCCCATCCTTTTGATGGATCATCCGTTTCAAAAAGTTGATGACCCTGCCTGTCGAATATCCAGCATTTGAACTCGAGCAGTGAGCGATAGCTGACTTTCCACTCGTCATTGATTCCATCGCCATTCGGCGAGAAAGCATTTGGTATAAGAAGGTCGGAATTACCGATTGTGACAGTATATACATCACCATATGCTTCACAGCTACCATCACTGTTACTTCCGATAAATCTGACGTATGTAGTGCCTTCCTGAGTAAAAGTATAATCGAAATCCTGATCGTTTATTCGATACGTGATATCCTCAAACTCGGAATCATTTGCCATCTGCCATTCCTTATGAATGACGGCATCTGAAAGATATGCCCGGAATGAAATCTCGCAGGGAGCTGAGCCTCCGAGGCCATCTACATCAATCTTGATCTGATTTGAATTTGAGTCTTCATCACCGGTCGAAAGTTGTTCAGCTTCAGTCCTGACATCTACCGCTATCGGAGAGAAAGATGGCGTCTCAAACTCGACAACCTCACCCCACTCGCGGAGAAATCTGTCACCACTCAATATAAATGTTGTCTGACAGTAAACCGGAGGTGTAATCGATATACTTTTTGAAATAGAAGACAACGTCTTATTGAAATCTCCCTGCACGAACTGATGCCTGTCTTCAACGAAATCAAGCGATAGATAATCGAGGGAAATATCGCGCGACAATGTTTCCTGCCTTCCGTTGATTGTAAAGAAAGTTATCGGAGAAGCATTTCCCGAAAAATCGAGAATCGTCGCGCTGCAATCTTGGTCAGGTGCAGGTGATAAATTATCAATCTTGAATTCTTTTCCTTTGTATTCTACAATCCAGAAATAATATCTCCTGTCTCCTTCCTCTATGATATAACCGGAATCCGGAGTAACATCGCTCAGTATCGATTTATTACCGTCAAATTCGATATTATTGATTGGAGTCGAAAAGGATCCTCCGAGGTTATCGAAGCGATACCATTTGACGGGAGTTGCAATATCTTTTGACGTAAAGATAGCTTTCAACTTCGATACATCATATGCGACATATACTTTATCAAGACCTGTAGACTTTTCAGGATCAATTGCTATCACTTCTTTGTTGTTACCCGAGAAATCGAGTGATGCAGCTATCATTGGAGACACCGAAAAACAACATGTCACCAAAGCGACAAGCCTAATGGAAGATCCTAATATATATTTACCGCTGAAAGGAGTGTTGAAAGAGATCATAGCGCTCAAAGGTCTTTGAAGTATCCCGGATGCCAAGGTATGCTTCCGGCAGGAGGAAGAGATATGAATGGTTATTATTAAATAACGAAAAAATAAATCTCCATATTGTATCCCCTTATCCCTACGACTCAACCCTCAAAAGTCACGGATCCTGATCGAAGAAGAATCATTGTTTGTCTCGGTGAGGTTACTCCTTAATTCTTTCTCCATGAACCCTTGGAAAGAGTGTTTCGAAGGTTGAATCGTCATAATATATGGTAACCTGAACCACTTTTCGCGTTTTTACCCTTGTTTTCTCTATTTGACCTAAAAAATCAGATGTTTTATTACAAATGTTAACTACCTCTGATTCTACATCTTGATTACCATTTTCAGGGTATTTAAGGGGGTTTTCCTTGGAATAATTTCCCGGTTCCTGACCATTCCCCGGATTTCTCCAATTCTCAGACGTCATTTCAGAGCTGTTGGAAGAGGAAGAGCCGCTTCTTCCACTAATCTCATTTTTCCCGGCAGTCATCAATCCGTTGCTGTTGGTCAAATCACCATTTCCGGGAACGTAGCCACCGGTTCCGGTGGCCGACTCTCCATGATCCGTAGTCCCTTCTCCTATATTCTCTGAAGATTCTGATGAAATATTCTCCGGCTGACCAATCCACATAGGCCCCTCATTAAATAAGAGCCACAAAATGGATAAAGATGGGTAGGCAGCATGGATCTGACCGATCAAAACATCGCTGATCTTCTTATTTCGCCCGGTAAGCAGCTGAGAGAAGGTCGCACGAGAGATTCCACACTCATCGGCAAAGGATGAGCTTGTCGCACCAAGTTTCTGCAACAGGAATTTTAGACGAAAAGCAATATTTTCTTCGGTCATACTAATTAAGAAAATCAAATTATTGAAATGCAAATATAGACATAAAATTTCAATAATGCAAATTTAAAAATACAAATCACATTACAAATTCACTATTTACAAATTCAAACTTTCATATTTTACAATCCTGAAAGAGGAAGATATATTCTTAATCTAAAATTTACAATTGAACCTCTATTAATCATGATGATTAGTATTTATGTTCACAATAATCTCCGGTTATGCCAATTCCCTATAAAATTCGCTCCATTTCCTCGTTATTATATTAATATTATTATTCATTAATTTGCATATCAATTAGTTATGTAGTATTTTAATAAGTGTTAAACCATTATTTACAAATTCAGTAAACATTTTAATATATAAAATTAACATCATCATCATACAACAGATTGTAAATACAATTATAAAACTAATCAATAATTTGGAATTATAATTGTAATGTTTAATAGAATTACAATTGTAAAATTAAGATTATTTAATTACAATTGCGGAATCACGCAAACCACTCTCCCACCCTCACATCCAACACCCGAATTATTGACCAATTACATTTGTTACATCCTTAATCATGTAAATTGTCTCCCTCTATTTGAAGTTGTAAATCCAAATCCTGATACAATTCTTAACCAACGGGTGACTTCATCAATAAAATTAAATTCTCGACCCCCTTATTCCGCCTAATACAACCATTAATCTTCGCAATATCTGCAAATTAAACTATATTTAAAAACATCTCCATCCTCCCTCAAATAGCTATTCGAGGTGAATTTTACAATTTCTGGTCCTAATGATAATCCTTTCGGTAAAGTTTATTACATGGTCATTACATAAAAAATTGAGAATACCCTAATGTCAATTGCGACATCAGTATATTCTCAACTGAACACTCAGCGGTTATCTGAGTGAATAAGCCTAATCCAGAAGCAAAGCCATATTAACAGCGAGGCGGGGTATACCGAATGCTTCCATTATAAGACTGTTCCCATCCTTACGACGGAAGATGATCTCCGACAGATCTCGCATTGTCAGAACTGTAATCTTCGGATTCCTGCGAGCCTGGTCAAAATCCTCACCCGAAAGTGCCGTTTCCTTGACATTTCCGTTCCCGACACGGAATAATATCCCATTTTCTCCTTTATAATCCTCTTTCACGAGAATCGAATATTTTGCGTCAGCCCTATCGTTGGCCATAAATTTTAAAATCTCGTGAAGATTTAAAATCCTCACCATTCCATAGGGTTGAGAGTGCATACCGGCATTGTAGACCCTCTCGGCAACACCATAAGCTCCACCCAACATACCGCCATCGGGATTTGCAGCTCCATAGACCTTCGACCATAGGGCATGACGATCTGTCTCCTCCGGAAATCTCATTATACTCATGGGGGAGTCCGAATAGACTGACTTTACTTTTGACAGCAACTTATAGTAGACATATTTGTCATCATAATATATCTTGGGAATGATTATTCTGCGACGGTCATCAAAGGTGATAAATACGACTCCGATAACAATCCCATCTGTATTCCTTGCCACCATTACTTCTCCACCCGATAAAATATTTTCGCTGAGCATAGCCTTGACGTCATTCTCGGAATGGATTAACGAGAGGAACTGGTGTGGAGATGATTCATAATTTACGATATATTTTATCACCGAATCTCGTAAATCATCGTCGAAATCACCGGATTTAGTAATCTCGATATTCTCGTATTGTTTTAGTCGTATATGACGTATACGCTCCTCCTCTTTATCGATAAGAAGCAGACTGTCTTTGTCGAAATCATGAATATCAGTATACCGTTCCTCAACACGATACATCCCGTTGACAAATCCCTTACCTTGGTAGTAAATCCTCAACATATCGGATGCAGGTATGAGGAATGATATCGCAAAACCTTTCTCTTTTGCAGTAAGGTTTATCTTTTCTATAAGGGTATTCATAATACCTCTATGACGATATTCTTCGAGAGTAGCAAGTCCGCATAGATACAAACCGGTGAAGGAGTTCTTACCATTTCCGAACTTATATGGAATACCCATCAGTGCCGATACAAGTTTTCCGTTTTCCTCGTAATATTCTACGAAATCAGGATCGAAATAATTATCGAAAATAAGCGATATATACGCATCGGAATCATGGAAAGTATCTTTCCATAATTTCTTCATCTTATCTTTAAGATCCAATATCTCCATCTATCAATGATATTGTAATAGTTGTCAAATTTTGCCGAGTCGCAGGAAACTGTAACCGAATCTTTCCGTAGCGGCGCGCTCCAGTTCCTCACGATATTCCGGGGCTGCAATTGAAATCAGAAGTTTCGCTCGCTCAGGTAGGTTCTTACCTCTAAGATCGACAGCACCAAATTCCGTGACCACGAAATTCGTCTGGAATCTTGTCGTCACAACTCCGGCACCTGACGTGAGAACAGGTTTGATTTTATTCAGGCCCTTATTGGTTGTCGCTGTCATTGCGAGAAATGATTTTCCACCTTCACTCAAGGAGGAACCGTAGACGAAATCATGCTGACCTCCGATACCGGAATATATTTTCTCACCGATAGAATCGGCACATATCTGACCGGTAAGGTCAATTTCAAGGCATGAATTAATCGACATTACCCTCGGATTCTGAGCTATTGTGAAGGGGTTATTCGTCCAGGCAACATCCTTCATGATTATATCCGGATTTCCATCCATATAGTCATATAGTCTACGTGAACCGAGTGCGAGTGAAGCGACGCATTTTCCAGGCATCACACGCTTCATTGAGTTGTCGATTATGCCTGCCTCAATCAGGGGCAATACACCGTCTGTCATGGCTTCCGTATGCAGTCCTAAATGCTTGTGATCATTTAATGCTCGTATCACGGCATTCGGTATACCGCCGACACCAATCTGTAGTGTCGCACCATCCGGAATATGTTCCGCGATATAGTTTCCTATCCTGATCTCCTTCTCCGTCGGAATAGCCGTTGGAACCTCCACAAGAGGATCGTCTACTTCAACAGCCGCCGCAAGTTGCGAGACATGTATCACCGGATCACCGAATGAATACGGCATCTGCGGATTGATTTGAGCGATAACCCTGTCGGCACATTCAACAGCAGCAGTTGCGACATCGGCCGATACACCGAAGCTAACATAACCGTTTTCATCGGGAAGAGAACAGTTGATTAGAGCTACGTCTACACGCCATGTACCGTCGCGCATAAGCCTGGGTACATCGCCGAGAAAATGTGGTGTCGTAGCGCCATATCCTGCCGCAATCCACTCCCTGACAGAATTATTCACAAAGAAACTGTCAACAAGAAAGGAATCCTTGTATTCCTCCCGACAATAAGGAGCCGGCCCTTTACCGACGGCGAAACCGGAATAAAGGGTGACTTCGCGGAGCTCATTTCCTCGCGCCGCCATAGCGGCGACAAGCACTTCAGGTATTGAAGTGCTCCCCTGAATATATACATGATCGCCGCTTTCAATGAGTCTGACCGCCTCTTCGGCAGTCATGTATCGGGCATCATCCCTTCTTCTTCGGATAGTCATCTGCGAAACGTTTTAGACGTTGATCAAGTATTGTGAAATCTTCATCAGATCCAATAACCGAAATACAAACCCTGACTCCATTTTGTCGGCTTCCCGTGCAAGGAAGGGAGATTGATGCGACACC
The DNA here is from genome assembly GCA_964566015.1 of uncultured Sangeribacter sp. Taxonomy (GTDB): domain Bacteria; phylum Bacteroidota; class Bacteroidia; order Bacteroidales; family Muribaculaceae; genus Lepagella. Next base: position 26,352 of record CAZMHE010000001.1, read on the forward strand.
ATGACGCAACAATCCGAGCTGCAATTCGTCACCCGTCAGATCGCCATACCCGGCGGTGAAGAAGAATCCGTCGGAAATCGGACGCCCCGCATCATCTGAATATACAACGTGGAATCCGTGCCTCTCGAAAATCTCTTTAGCACGTTTTCCCCTGCGGGCATATTCGGAACTTTCTGTCACGAAATCGAGCTCACCCTTTGTGGCAGCTTCAAGCATGGCGGCCATGGCAAACTGAGATGTATGTGAAGTGCCTGAAGAGGCTGTGTAAAGCACCCCGAAAATATAGGATTCTCCGAAATTCGGCATCTCATAGAATGCCTCAAGATAAGGATATTTCCGCTTGAAAACTGAATCGCTCATGCAGACGATCGCAATCCTCTGACCGGCATAACTGAAGATTTTTGAGGCCGAGATCAGGAGAATATAGTTGTCGGTATATTTCGCCACAGAAGGCACGAACGGTGCCTTGTAAGGCTCTCCGGCATAATCCCTGAAATCCATACCCATATAGGCGAGATCCTCAAGAATAATGACGTCATATTTATCTGCCATCTCCCCTATGATGCGGAGTTCCTCCTCAGTGAAGTTAGTCCATGCCGGATTATTGGGATTACTGTAGATCATTCCGGTGACCCTTCCTGAAGACAATACCTCCTCAAGAGCCTCCCTCAGCTTGGGTCCACGGCAATCATAGATATCGAGCGATACCGTCTCAAGTCCGAGGATTTTAGCCTGATTCGTCTGAGCCGGGAATCCCGGGTGGAGAAACAGCATAATGTCTTTTCCGGGAATTCTTTGCTTAAGCAGGAGCATCATCGTGAAACTCCCCTGCATAGAACCGACAGTGGGCACAATGCATGATGGGGGGATATCGAGGTCAAGGAAAGCTTTAATAAACTCCGAACCCGCCTTTTTAAGTTCCGGGATACCTGCAATATTCGGATAGCGGTTCACGACGCCATCCTTCAGGGCAGCATGTTCGGCAGCCATGCCAAGCATCGTCGGAGGCAATCCGGGATTCCCTATTTCAAGATGAATGAATGACTCTCCGGATTCTTTTTCAAGCACAGCCGCGAGGGCGCAGATCTGACGAATGGTGGCCGTAAGCACATCAGTGATTCCTATCTCACTGATTATTTCGTCAAGTCGATTTTTTGAAATCGGCAACATTTTTCTGATAGTTTTTGAGATTAATTTACAAATCTCACCTTACTTGAGAATCTCGAGTGAGGCGGCACGCCCGGCATCGAAAGCCTCAAGATTCTGTGACACTATATTCTCACCCTTAGCTCCAAAGAGCATCCTGATACCATCTTTAAGCGCGTCTTCTCCGATCGGGAGCAACGGAGAGGAAGCTCCAAGTAGCACCATATTGCTACTTCTTGGAGATGCTTTCTGCTTGGCAATCGTATCCATATCAAGAGAGATTACCTTAATCGGGAACGACTCATCATTACCGACCCCAATTAAAGCCTTTTTCAACTCCTCCTCCGACGGATAGTCAGGAATATTAATAAATGGTGTGGTATTGGTGACTATACAACCACCCCTCTTGAGATAAGGCAGATACCTGAGAGCCTCCATCGGCTCAAGTGAAATGATTATGTCGGCCTCTCCGAGGGGAATAAGGTCGGATGCTATCGGGCGGTCGGAGAGTCTCAGGTTTGACTGCACGTCTCCCCCACGCTGACTCATGCCGTGTACTTCCGCCTGCTTTATATATAGATCACCCTTTAGGGCAGCGGCCCCGATTATCGTTGCAATGGAAAGGATACCTTGTCCCCCCACACCTGCCAAAATTATATCTGTTTTCATGGCTGTCATTTTTTCTTGGATGCATGTCGGCGTGCAGTCTGGATACATTCTCTTCTCGATACTATCACAGACAACCCTTTGTGGTCAATCTCATGCTTGAAAAGACGCTTCATCTCCTCATGATTCTTCGGGAGTGAATCGATAGTGTGAAGATGATCCGGAGAAACTCCTAATCCAAGACAGATATTCTCGATTTTGCCCGTACCCTGTGAATCCTGGCCACCTGTCATGCCGGTCGTGAGGTTATCGGAGATAATCACAAGGATATCCGAATCCTCATTGACGGCATCAAGCAGGCCTGTCATGCCGGAATGGGTGAATGTTGAATCACCTATGATTGCTACAGCCGGGTGTTGACCTGCATCGGATGCCCCCTTTGCCATTGTGATTGAGGCTCCCATGTCCACACAAGTGTCAATCGCGTTGAAAGGTGACAGGAATCCGAGTGTGTAGCATCCGATGTCACCGAAAACCTTCGGGTTGTCATACTCCTTCAACACTTCATTGAGGGCATGATATACATCTCTGTGTCCGCAACCCTGACATAGGGCAGGCGGTCTGGGCTTCGTCACACTGCTCTCACCTTTCAGTTCCTCTTCCTTAAGGCCATGACCATCGGGAAGGGCGTTCACCAGGGCTGACTTCACGTTGTCGGGAGTAAGTTCTCCGGTGCGCACCACCTCGCCGGTCATTTTACCCATGATCCGGCCTGAATCGTCAAGAATACCCCTGACCTTATTCTCAATAAATGGCTGACCCTCCTCGAGAATGAGGATACGGTCACACTCATCAAACAGTTTCCTGATCAGATCGACAGGAAGAGGATATTGTGAAACCTTTACGGTGGGAAACGGCACTCCCGCCGGATATGCCTCCTTAAGATAGTTGACCGCTATTCCCGAAGTAATGATTCCGAGTCGTTTGTCATCACCCTCAATATAGTTATTAAACGGTGATTCTGACGATAATTTCTTCAACTCCTCGAATTGCTTTACAACCACTTTATTTCTCTCTCGTGAAACACCGGGCATCAACACCCATTGCCTTGCAGATACGGGATAATGAAAGTCATTCTCATCGCAAGGCGTCTCTGCTGTCTCAACCGCCGCACGACTATGACTCAGACGCGTCACCATCCTGACAAGGACCGGCAGACCCGTTTCTTCCGACAGTCGGAAACCATATGAAGCCATACGGTATGCCTCATCCTGATCGGAGGGTTCAAGAACCGGCAGCATGGCGAAATCGGCATAGAAGCGGGAATCCTGTTCATTCTGAGAGCTGTGCATCGAAGGATCGTCAGCCGAAATTACAAGCAAACCACCGTTTGCCCCTGTCATTGCTGAATTTACAAATGGATCGGCTGCCACGTTGAGGCCGACGTGTTTCATGGCCACTATGGCACGCTTCCCGCAGAATGACATTCCGAGAGCCTCCTCCATGGCGGTCTTCTCGTTGGTGGACCAATGGGAATGTATACCCCTCTCCTTAGCCACCGGGGAATGTTGAATATATTCCATGATTTCCGTGGAGGGAGTTCCGGGGTAGGCGTAGGCTCCCGACAACCCGGCATCTATGGCTCCGAGTGCAAGGGCCTCATCTCCCAATAGCAGTTGTTTGCTTTTTTTCATGATCAGAATGAGAGTAAATGGTACAATTTCCGGATTTATCTCTGTCGCAACCGGCATAAGCCGGACAACATCGAATCTTTATTCTGCAAATATAAAGTTTTACCTCGATTCCTACAAATATTATCCCATAAAACCTCTAATGAAATCTAAGGAATCGCGATAATGCAAATTATCACTTATCTTTTCCCGGAATTATACCCTGAAACCGGATATAATTTATTATATTTGTAGTCTGTTTCGCATCCGGGAATGCATCATCGTTTCCGGAGACACAAAGCTAATCACTGATTCTTAACATAATAATGACACGACAGGTTTTAACGGCAGCACTTCTCGGCATGGTTTCCCTCCAGGCATTTCCCTGGGGTCAGAAAGGACATGACACAACCGCTTTTATTGCAGAACAGCACCTGACCCCGGCAACAAAGGCAGCGGTTGAACAGATTCTCGATGGCAAATCCATAGTCTATTATTCAAACTGGCTTGACAATGCCTCGCACACCCCTGAATATGAATGGACAAAGACATGGCACTACAAGAATATCGATGCCGATAAAACCTATGAAAATGCCCCGCTGAATGAAAAGGGCGACGTGGTGAGCGCCATCTATCAGCAGACTGATATCCTCAAGAAGCCTGATGCTTCAGATGAGGAGCGCCGGCTCGCCCTGAAGATTATCGTGCATCTCGTGGGAGACATTCATCAGCCCATGCACATGGGGCGTCTTTCCGACTTAGGTGGCAACCGACATCGGGTCGCATACTTCGACCGTTCCTCAAACCTTCATTCTGTCTGGGACAGTTCATTGCCTGAAAGTGCCCACAAATGGAGCTACACCGAATGGCAGAATCAGATTGACCGACTTTCCGAGAAAGATGCCTTGGATATTATAGATGGTGGCAATCCTGACAGTTGGGGAAAGGAAACTTATGGAGTGGCATGTCAGGTCTATGAAGGCACGCCCGAAAACTCCAAGATCGAATACAACTACATCGCCCGCTGGACCCCGACAATCGAACAGCAATTCCTCAAAGGGGGGCTCCGTCTCGCCGACCTTCTCAATTCAATCTTTGATCCGGACTACGTAGACAGGAATTCTTTCGTCAGGAAATGAATATCGGTTTCCCAAAGCTGAATCTACCTTTCACGCAGGTGAAGGTCAAGGAGGTTGACAACACCCTCAAGATTTTTGACCCGATACGGAAAAAATACATTGCGCTGACACCGGAGGAGTTCGTGAGAAGACAATTCACGGGGTGGCTTACCGATCATCTCGGTTATCCTGTCTCCCTCATGGCCAATGAAATCGGCATCGAACTTAACGGAACCAAGAAAAGATGCGACACAGTCGTGTTCGGTCCCGACGGGCAACGTTTCATGATCGTGGAGTATAAAGCGCCCGATGTGAATATCACACAGGAGGTCTTTGACCAGATTGTGCGCTATAACCTTGTGCTTCGGGCCGGTTGCCTCACCGTCTCCAACGGTCTGAGCCATTATTGCTGCACAGTCGATTATGATTCCGGAAGAGTCAGGTTTCTCCCTAATGTTCCGGATTTCAAGACCTTAAAAATGTTAAACGGTTTCAGATGAATCCAGAAGATAACAACAAAGTAAACTATAATTACCTCGACCTTCTAAATCCACAGCAACGTGAAGCTGTCGTCTACAAGGATGGGCCGTCTCTTGTAATTGCAGGCGCCGGCTCCGGCAAGACTCGTGTGCTTACGTATAAGGTGGTCGACCTCCTGCGCAACGGTTTCGAACCTTACCGGATTCTTGCGCTGACCTTCACCAATAAAGCTGCGCGGGAGATGCGGGAACGTATCACATCGATTGTAGGGGAAAGGGTAGCTTCCAAGATATGGATGGGCACTTTCCACTCGATATTCCTACGTATTCTCCGCTCACATGCGGAGGAAATTGGTTTCCGCCCGGGTTTCACGATTTATGATTCCGCCGACTCCCGTTCCTTGATAAAAATGATCATCAAGGAGATGGAACTCGACGAGAAGGCATATAAACCGGCAACCGTGGCAGCTCTCATCTCCAATGCCAAGAACGCGATGATCTCGCCGCGTAAATATCGCGAAGACCGTTCAAATTACGAGAACGACAAGCGTGCGAAGCGTCCCCTGCTTGGTGAAATCTACGAGCGTTATTGCTCACGTTGCAAGATAGCCAACGCCATGGATTTCGATGATATCCTTGTTTACATGAATACACTCCTGAGAGATTTCCCCGACATACGCCGGCATTATCAGGAGTTTTTCCGCTATATCCTCGTGGATGAGTATCAGGATACCAACTTCGCCCAGCATCTCGTAATCTCACAACTTTCAGGCGAACGTAAACGCCTCTGTGTCGTCGGCGACGACGCTCAAAGCATTTACTCTTTCCGAGGCGCTGACATCAACAATATACTCGGTCTTGAACAGAGGTATCCGGGACTACGGATCTTCAAACTCGAGCGTAATTACAGGTCTACCCAAAATATCATTGACGCGGCCGGGAGCCTTATCGCAAAAAACACCCGGCAGATGCGCAAGAACGTCTACAGCGAGAATGACAAGGGGGATCCTGTAGAAGTGATTAAGACATACAGCGACATGGAGGAGGCCTTTATGGTGGCCAATCTGATCAGCCGCTCGAAACTTACTCATCATGACAGCCTCGACGAATACGCCATCCTTTACCGTACCAACGCACAATCGCGTGTCCTTGAGGAGTCTCTGAGGAAGCGAAACATAGCCTATCGGATATATGGTGGCCTCTCTTTCTATCAGCGTAAGGAGGTGAAAGACATGATAGCCTATTTCCGTCTCAGTATAAATCCTGACGACGACGAAGCGTTAAGGCGCATTATTAATTATCCGGCACGCGGCATAGGCGAGACGACCCTGAAGCGACTCCAGACGACAGCCGCGGCTGAGAACAAAAGTCTTTGGGGCGTCATCTCTTCATCCGACCTTAAGGGCGCCGGCTTGAATAACGCTGCCATCACCAAGCTTGAAAATTTCCGCTCTCTGATAGAGGTGTTCATTAAAGATAATAATGAGGGAGCAAACGCTTATGAACTCGGACAACTGATCTATAACCGCACCGGGATCCTGACCCTGTTGGCTCATGATTCCACACCGGAAAGCATCAGCCGTCAGGAGAACCTGTCAGAGATTCTGTCCGGTCTTAAGGATTTCGTCGATCTGCGTGAACAGACAGGAGAGGGAGAGCGCGACATGAGGGCATTCCTCTCTGAAGTGATGCTCGCAACGGATCAGGATGCTCAGGAGGATGACGACCAGCCTAAGGTAACGCTTATGACCGTCCACGCCGCAAAGGGACTTGAATTTAAACATGTCTATGTGGTGGGAGTGGAAGAAGATCTTTTCCCGTCTGCCATGAGTCAGAACTCACTCGCCGAGGTTGAGGAGGAACGCCGTCTCCTTTACGTGGCGATAACTCGCGCCAAAATGACCTGCACCCTTACTTATGCAGGCTCGAGATTCAGGAATGGCCAGACTGTAATGACCAGACCGTCACGTTTCCTCGGCGATATCGACACCCGGTACCTACACCTCAGCATGTCTGGGAATATGTCTGACTCAGCTTCCCCTTTCATAAATCCGACCAAAGGCTACTCTTCAGGATTCTCATCATTCGGAAGCTCATCGGTGAGATCAGGAAGAAGCGATTATTCCCACTCTTCCAAATCTTCCTCATCTCCTCTCTCTGCCGGGATGAAAAAAATCAACGACAGCATGGGGACCGGCTCGGGAATACGTCCGCAACATACTCTCAATGAAATCGCAATAGGAACAAGAATCCGTCATGACCGTTTCGGAAGCGGGAAAATCACTGCTATCAGCCAGATCTCAGGAGAAGACATGATCACTGTTGATTTCGGCGTTGTCGGTATAAAGAAACTACTTCTCAAATTTGCAAAATTCAAGATTGAATAATGATGATTCAGACACCATATTATATTGTTTACGAAGACCGGCTCAGGAAGAATCTATCCCTCATCAAGGAGGTTTCCGAAAAGGGAGACGTGGATATAATCATGGCTTTCAAAGCCAATGCCCTGTGGAAAACTTTCCCCATCATCAGGGAATATATCAATTCATCCACAGCAAGTTCAATAAATGAGATGCGCCTCTCCCACGATTATCTCGGAGGAGATGTCCACGCCTATTGTCCTGTCTATACGGATGCTACCTTCCCGGAATTTCTTAAAGGAAGCACCCAAATCACATTTAACTCCCTTGCACAATTCGAGAAATTCTATCCCCGGGTCAAGGAATACAATTCCCTTCATCCGGACAGACAGGTCTCATGCGGGCTCCGCGTCAATCCTCATTGCAGCGTGATCGAGACGGATATCTATAATCCATGTATTCCGGGAAGCCGTTTCGGCGTAAATGCTTCAGACCTGCCGGAGACATTGCCCGAAGGTCTTGATGGATTTCACTTCCACGCTCTCTGTGAATCTTCAAGCTATGATCTGGAGAAAGTGCTCGAGGCATTGAAGGAGCAGTTCGGTCACTGGCTGCCGAAATTAAAATGGCTCAATATGGGTGGCGGACACCTGATGACACGCAAGGATTATGACACTGAACACCTCGTTTCCCTGCTGAATAACCTCCACAGGGAGTTTCCTAATCTTAAACTGATTATGGAGCCGGGAAGCGCTTTTACATGGCAGACCGGCGATCTTGTCACTGAGGTGCTTGATGTGGTTGAGGATTCCGGTATACGCACCGGCATAATTGACGCCTCATTCGCCTGTCATATGCCTGACTGCCTCGAGATGCCTTATAAACCGGCAATCGCGGAGGCCCTTCCAGATGATGCCGCAGAGGGTCTGGCCTACCGTCTCGGAGGTAACTCCTGTCTTAGCGGAGACTTCGTGGGAGACTGGAAGTTTGCAAAACCACTTCAACCCGGACAGAGACTCACACTCCTTGACATGAATCATTATACTACTGTCAAGACCAACATGTTCAACGGAATCCAACACCCCTCGATCTGGCTTCAACCCGAGAAAGGTGAACCGGTCCTTCTCAGGGAATTTACCTATGAGGATTATCGCACAAGAATGGACTGAACGGAAATATTCAGAAGCTGATTCTACCCTTCTTGGCCTGTTCAACCATCTTGGTGCCGGGAATCAGATAGATCTCCAGACGACGGTTTTTCCTACGGTTGTCCATTGAATCATTGGGCTTCAAAGGCATATCGTCGCCGAGGGCATATGAGAAAAGATAGCGGGTGTCAGATCCTGAGCCCTCAAACCAATCGAAAACAGTGTTGACCCTGTCAGCCGTGAGTTGTTCACGGTAAGGTTCGGAGCCGGTATTATCGGTGTGCATCACAAGCATGACGCGATACATATCCGGCTCCTTCAGGTATCTGCGTATGGGAGCCAGATAATCGGCCGCTCCCTGCTTGAGATGAGTCTCGTTGGGGTTGAAAAGAAGATGTGCCGGGATGGTGACGAGAAGAACCTCCTTATTTCGGTAAGCCTCTACGGTACATTCCCCTTTAGGATTGTATTTCCCGTTCAGGAGACGCGTCTTACCCTCCTTAGCCTGAAACTTCTGAATAAGCTCACTTCCCTTTTCCGTATCAACCGAATTAAGCATCTCGATGAAGTCCATATCATCAAGCTTCTCGATACGCGCCCGAGAATTTTCCTCACTTAATGCAGGCAACGCAGTGAGGAATAGTGCGGACGCAGCCGCTATAACCCTTACCTTCGAAGGTTTAAACAAAATCTTCAAGAGATTCTTCATAGTCAAGTTCACCCTTCACGACGAGTTCCACATCTTTGGGGTCCATGATGAGCTCCTCGTCGTTTTTCACTTCCTTTTTTACGTATTTCACAAGATCATCCACATCGAGGACCTCATCTTCCGTTTCATCAAGATTGAGGGAAAGGAAACCTTTCTTCTCATAGTAATCCCAGATGATGTCAACGATGCAGAGTATCTCATCATCATCATATTTCTTGGCGACTTCAGCCGGTAGTTCAGCGCGAATGAACTTCACCGCATCGTCCTCATCGAATTTATACTGCTGGTCTTCCATCTCCTTGAGCTTTTTTATAAATTAAACATTAACCGGGGTATGGTTACCGGATAAATGACAAATCAATTCAAGTCAATCAACCCCTCCGGCAGATTCATCAGAATCTTTCTCTCGTTCTCGTCGATCTTTTCAATAAACTCCTCCGCCGCCGGGATATACAGTTCATCTCCTGCGGGTGTCTTGACGATGAAGAGCAGGTTGGCTGTGGAACTGTCGACTCTTTCAATGCAACCGAGTGTATCTCCCTTCTCATTGTCCACAACAATGAATCCTTCCAAATCATCCTCATCGAGGATGTCATCCTCCTCCAGTTCGAGGAACGGAGCAAGTTCGGCTCTGCGTGCATATATCGTCTTGTTGACAAAAGCTCTTGCATCTTCCTCAGAGTTAATACCGTCAAGTTTCACCAGGAAAGAGGTATTCCCCTTGGGTCGGATTCCTTCTGCAAAAAAGGGCACGAACAAACCGTCAACGCTGACGATTGCCGCGTTCCCTTCCTCAAAAAATTCAGGATCTATATCAAGAATTGCATTGAGTTCACCCTTGAGCGCATGGGTCTTCTGAAATTTTCCCACCGCTGATAATTCCTTCTCTTCTATCATCTTATTTAAGGCCGGACCCTTTAGTGGCCTGACCTATTCTTCTATTCTAATGATTTTAGCGCCCAAACGGTTCAATCTTCTGTCGATCCGTTCGTAACCTCTATCAATCTGGTTGATATTCTGTATACGGCTCGTTCCCTTGGCTCCGAGTGCCGCTATGAGCATTGCTATACCGGCACGTATATCAGGCGATACCATGTTTGATCCGTGAAGGGAATGGAACTTGCCCGATCCGATGACGACTGCCCTATGAGGATCACAGAGAATAATCTGCGCACCCATATCGATGAGCTTGTCAACAAAGAAAAGGCGGCTCTCAAACATCTTCTGATGTATGAGGACACTCCCCTTGGCTTGAGTTGCCACAACAAGGAAGATACTCAATAAATCCGGAGAAAGACCGGGCCACGGGGCGTCGGCAAAGGTCATGATTGATCCGTCGATAAAAGGATCTATCTCATAGATCTCTTTCTGACAAACCCGGATGTCATCGCCACAGATCTCTAAGTGAATCCCGAGCCTTGAAAAGGCATCAGGAATAATGCCGAGATGAGTGAGACTTACATTCTTGAGGGTAATATCAGATCCGGTCATGGCTGCCACACCGATGAAACTGCCCACCTCAATCATATCCGGAAGCATTCTGTGTTCTGCTCCTCCGAGGGAAGAAACACCTTTGATAGTCAGAAGATTCGAACCAATACCATCAATTTTCGCACCCATGCTGACAAGCATCCTGCAAAGCTGCTGTATGTATGGTTCGCAGGCTGCGTTGTAGATCGTCGTGACTCCATCAGCAAGCACAGCGGCCATGATTACATTTGCCGTTCCCGTCACACTGGCCTCGTCAAGAAGCATGTATGCTCCCTTCAATCCATCTGTGGCCTTGATATGGAAACAGGAGTCAGCGGGATTGTATTCGAAATCCGCACCGAGCTTGCATAGTCCGAGAAAATGAGTGTCAAGTCTTCTCCGTCCGATCTGATCACCACCGGGTTTTGGCAATATCGCCTCTCCGCAACGAGCCAGAAGGGGTCCGATAATCATTACCGAACCACGAAGAGACGCAGCTTTTTTCCTGTATTTCTCAGAATGAAGATATTCCAGATCAATCTCCTTAGCCTGAAAAGCGACCGTATCTCCTGAAATATTCTCCGTCTCCACACCCAACTCCTTGAGAAGAAGGATAAGATTCCTTATATCCGCGATGTCAGGGATATTGGATATTACGACCCTCTCCCGAGTGAGCAGAGTGGCACATATCACCTGCAGAGCCTCGTTCTTGGCGCCCTGCGGTGTGATCTCTCCTGAAAGCCGGTGTCCCCCTTCAACTATGAATGAGCTCATTATACTTATTTTTTCTTTTTCTTCCCTTTCGGAGCAGGGGTTGTGTCGATATATTCGTTGAGTCGGTAGTTGGCAGGGTCTATCACAATCCTGCCCCCGGAGATCTCAGCAATGTCAGCAAAAACCTTGGCATCGCTCATACTTTCCGGATTATGAATCAGTTGAAGTTTCTTCATCTGGTTAGCAATAAGGAAGATCTGCTGATCCTTTTCTACACAGTTCTCCATATCGGCAACGGTCCTTATCATGTCCTGAATATTCCTGCCGTAGTTGCGGAAACGGCTGAAGTCTGACCGATAGGGAATTTTTTCCGGACGTGGAGTGAGTTCCTCGGCAGTGATCACCTCACAGGGGAAATCAATATCGAGCTCAAAGCGAGCCATGATGTTCAGATGATCCCATATCTTTCTTCTGTCACCTCCGTCACCGATCACTGAGGGGAAGAGAGTAGCCATAACATCAGCAATGGCATGTGCGCAACGGGTGCGTTCCTCGCGATCTTCTATCATCACGCAGTGATCCACCATACGCTGAATGTTCCTGCCGTATTCAGGCAGAGGAAGCTGGGCTTCGCTCACATTATATGGTATTGTCTTAAACTGATTGTCCATTATTCAATCTTTCACTTATTCAATACACTGTTTTTGGGAACAGTGGTCTGGTATTCCTTTAGATAATTGGGCACGCAATATGCCGTATCAGCAAATTTCCCCTCACGGAAACATTTCTCCGAGAGAGCTATCATGTCGCGGGCATGCGGCTGCAACGCTCCGAGCCAAACGGCATTGTCACCCGTGTACACATCCTTGAACTTCTCGCTCCCGTCGCCGATGAAGATCACCTTCCGTCGGTCGTGAAGCTGAGCGAAGGAATCTTTCGTAAGAATCTCGGCACCCTCGGCTACCACCGGTTGAAGGCTGAAGTCATAGGCTCCGGCAAACACCTCCATCCTGCGGGCATCGACCATTCCGACAATGACCTCATCACCCTCCCATTCCATATTCCTGAACATCGCCTTGACTGCAAGAACCTGAAGAGTGGAGAGTGCGATAAGAGGAACGTCGAGACTGAATGCAAGCCCCTTCGCAAACGACAGACCGATCCTTAAACCTGTGTAAGAACCGGGACCCATACTGACTGCAACGGCATCCGGCTTCTCATCCTTGCGTTTTAGCTCAGCCATACATTTCTCGACAAATGGAGCAAGTTGAACGGCATGATTCATGTCTTCCGAACTCTCGAGTTCAAGTTCGACAACACCATCTTTCGTCAATGCCACACTGCATGTCTTTGAAGATGTCTCAATATTTATAATGATAGCCATTTTTCCCTTAGGTTTAAAATATCATTTTTCATATCCCGGCTTTCGTAGAGGTATCGCCGGCCAAAGCTGAGGCACAAGCCTCGGCACAACGTTGACCGTCTATGGCTGCCGATACAATTCCCCCGGCATAACCGGCTCCCTCTCCGGCAGGATATAACCCTTCTATCCTGATGTGACGGAATGTGTCTCGTTCGCGTGGTATCCGCACCGGGCTCGATGTTCTTGACTCCAGCCCGACCATAAGGGCTTTGTTGGTCAGAAATCCGGGGCACTTCCTGTCGAAACTCTTGAATCCGTCCTTTAGGCGACCCGAAATTTCCGGGGGAAGAAGAAGATCAAGACGCGAACTGTGGATACCGGCCGGATATGAGCTCTTCGGAAGATCCTCTGAAAGTTTACCCTCTGTAAAATCTTTCATACGCTGTGCCGGTGCATTCAGGGTTTGACCCGATTCCTCGAAAAATTTTCGCTCCAGATCCTCCTGAAGCAACATCATTTCAAGAGGCCCGTATTGGGAATAACCCGATATGTCGCCCGGATGCAACTCAACCACCATACCCGAGTTGGCCCACCGGCTCGCACGGGCAGATGCTGACATTCCGTTCACCACAGACTGCCCCGGGGCTGACATCGCAGGGACAATCACGCCACCCGGACACATGCAGAAGGAATATACTCCCCTGCCGTCAACCTGAGTAACATAACTATACTCTGCCGCCGGAAGATACTTGCCACGCCCGTCTTCCGAATGATATTGAAGTTTATCAATGAGTTCCTGCGGGTGCTCGAGGCGCACACCTATAGCCAGACCCTTTGCCTCGAGGTCAATCCCCTCGGAAGCAAGCATACGGTAGACATCTCTCGCGGAATGGCCGGTTGCCAATATGACGGGACCATTGATCACTTCACCTTTGGCGGTGACAACCCCGACTGCTTTCTCGCCGTCAAGGATAATCCTTTCCACCTTGCACCCGAATCGCACCTCACCCCCGCATCTTCTGATGGTTTCCCTGATATTCTTGATGATATCCGGAAGCTTGTCGCTCCCGATGTGGGGATGTGAGTCAATCAGAATATCTGAGGAAGCCCCGTGATCGTGAAGGATACGCAGGATTTCTCCGACGTTACCACGCTTCTTGCTACGGGTGAAGAGCTTCCCGTCGCTATATGCGCCGGCGCCACCCTCACCGAAGCAATAGTTGCTCTCGGGGTCAACCCTGCCTTCCCTGCTTATTGTCGCAAGTTCCCGGCGGCGTGTATCAACATCGCTTCCACGCTCGAGCACGATCGGACGCATGCCGAGATTGATGGCCTTGAGGGCGGCAAAAAGACCGGCAGGCCCGGCTCCGACAATCACAACCTGCGGAGCATCCTCCTCAACAGGAAGATATTCAACCGGAGGCTCGGATGGTGCGACATACCTGTCGTCACCCGTGGCTACCCTGACCGTGAGATTAACCACGACATTGCGCCTGCGGGCATCTATGGATCGACGTATTACTCGAAAATCATTGATATCCTGAGGCTTCAGACCCATATAGGAAGCTGCTTCCTTCTTTATCAAGGAAGCGTCTGAAGCTATCTTGGGACTGACTCTCAGGAGTATATCATCTTTCATAAATTCATTGAAATTCCTGAAGATGGAATTTATCAATTTGCAAATTTAAAAAAAATTCGCGAGTCTACAAACCTCAAATCCAAAATGCGTGTTTCTGCGCATATCGACAAACTCGGTTTTAACGTTCTATTATTAGGTTTTAACGTTATATTACTATATGACGTGTCATTTTGAGGAAAAATCTCCTCGATCTGATCACCAACTTTTTGATTACGATTATGAATAAAAATGTTTTTGGTTTTCTATTCGATCTTGACGGTGTCTTAATCGACAGCGAGACCGAATATACAAGAATATGGTCAACCATAAATGAGGAATATCCCACCGGAGTTCCCTCTTTTGAAAAAGTAATAAAAGGCTCTACCCTCGACAGGATCCTCGACAAATACTATCCCGAAACCGACGTTCGTGATAAAGTTGTGGCGCGATTATACGAACTCGAGGGGAAAATGAAATATTCTTTCCTTCCGGGGGCTCGCGAATTGTTGACAGAGCTCAATGAGAGACATTATCCCGCCGCTATGGTGACAAGCAGTAATGACGACAAGATGCGTCACCTTTATCAGGAAATCCCGGACATCGGTGATTACTTCAAATCTATCGTCACGGCCGACCTGATAACGAAGTCAAAACCGGATCCCGAAGGTTATCTTTTAGGCGCGGATCTGATAGGGGTTGACATAAAGGATTGCGCGGTCTTTGAAGATTCCCTGCAGGGTGTCAAGGCCGGAAGGGCATCCGGGGCTTTCGTCGTGGGCATCACCGGCACACTCGGAGCCGAAGCAATCGCTCCATGGTGTGACATTCTCGTGAAGGATCTGTCGGAAATCAACCTTGACAAACTGATTCTCCTCATGGAGAAAAGAAACTCCTCTCCTCAACAATGAATACAAACATTCCGCTTGCCGAACGCCTTCGGCCCAAAACTCTCGACGATTATATCGGTCAGAAGCATCTTGTCGGTGATAACGGCATCATCCGCAAGATGATCGAGACAGGTCGTGTCAATTCCTTTATACTCTGGGGACCACCCGGGGTCGGCAAGACCACGCTTGCCCGAATCATAGCCAACAGTGTCGAGGCTTCGTTCTACACTTTAAGTGCTGTCACTTCCGGTGTCAAAGATGTCCGTGATGTAATTGAGAAATGCCGCCGTGATGCCACGAGCATGTTTTCAAAGGCTCGCCCTATCCTCTTCATCGATGAAATCCATCGTTTCAGCAAGTCTCAACAGGATTCCCTACTTGGAGCAGTGGAGCAGGGTATCGTGACCTTGATAGGAGCCACAACGGAAAATCCCTCGTTCGAGGTGATCCGCCCTCTCCTGTCGCGCTCGCAGGTCTACACACTCAAAAGTCTCGACACGAAGGATCTGCAGATTCTTCTTGACAACGCCCTCACCAAAGATCCCGTACTTTCCAAAAGAGATGTGTCTGTTAAAGAAACTGACGCCCTGTTCAGGTTCTCCGGAGGAGATGCGCGGAAACTGCTCAATATCCTCGATTTGTTGGAACAGTCTACACCGGCCGGAGAGGAGATTATCATAGATGACAGGAATGTCACCGAACGTCTTCAGGAAAACCCCGCCGCCTACGACCGTAACGGTGAACTTCACTACGACATTATCTCCGCATTCATCAAATCCGTGCGTGGCAGCGATCCTGATGCCGCCGTTTATTGGCTTGCCAGAATGGTGGCCGGAGGTGAGGATCCCGAGTTCATTGCGCGTCGACTCGTGATTCTTGCAGCTGAAGATATCGGACTCGCCAATCCCAACGCACTCCTCCTTGCTAACGCCACATTCGATGCACTCAAGAAGATCGGTTGGCCTGAAGGGAGGATAATCCTTGCGGAATGTACCGTTTATCTTGCCACATCACCAAAAAGCAATTCCGCCTACAAATCAATCGCAGCAGCTCTTGATGCCGTCAGTAAAACCGGCAATCTCCCGGTACCCCTGCACCTGCGCAACGCCCCGACTTCACTGATGAAGGAACTCGGCTATCATGAGGGGTACAAGTATGCTCACGACTTCAAGGGGAATTATGTCGAACAGCAATACCTCCCCGATGCTCTTGAAGGGAGCCGCTTCTGGGACCCGTGTGACAACTCTCAGGAGGCGCGTATGTGGAGTCATCTCGAGTCTCTTCGCAAGAAAGAGAGTTAATCATGTTTCTTCCTGCAAAATTAAGTCTGAATTATTTTGCAAAGTTTAGGCAAAATATTAAATTTGCTCCCGCAAACCATGTCATTTCCCATGGATGATTCCAACAGAGTCTCTCCCCGGAAATGACCCGGATAAGAAATTACAAACTGAGCCCATGATACGCGGCTCGCTAAAACCCGGATTCAACAGCAAATGAAAAAACACAATTTCTATGCTGGCCCCAGTATCCTGAGCCAGTACACTATCGACAAGACGGCCGAGGCTGTTAGAGACTTCGCCGATATGGGTCTTTCGATCCTTGAGATTTCCCACCGTAGCAAACAGTTCCAGGCAGTCATGGATGAGACCGTGGCTCTCTTCAAGGAATTACTTGAGATTCCGGAAGGCTACAGTGTGCTTTTCCTCGGCGGCGGTGCAAGCCTGCAGTTCGCCATGGTGCCCATGAATCTCCTTGCCAAGAAAGCTTCCTACCTCGACACCGGCGTGTGGGCTTCCAAAGCCATCAAGGAGGCGAAGCTCTTCGGAGATGTCGATGTCGTGGCCAGCTCCAAAGACCGTAATTACACCTATATTCCCAAAGATTATACGGTACCCACAGATTCAGATTATTTCCATTACACATCGAACAACACGATCTACGGCACGGAAATCCGCAAGGATCCCGATGTGCCTGTCCGTCTCGTGGCTGACATGAGCTCCGACATCTTCACACGCCCCGTCGACATTTCGAAGTATGATCTGATTTATGGAGGTGCTCAGAAGAATCTCGCTCCCTCCGGCGTCACTTTTGTTATCGTCAAGGATGATGCCCTCGGCCATGTTGACCGTCCCCTCCCGACGATGCTCGACTACCGCACCCATGTGAAGAAGGGTTCAATGTTCAATACTCCCCCTGTTCTTCCGATTTTCTCAGCTCTCCAGACTCTTAAATATTATAAGCAGCTCGGAGGCGTGCGTGCCATCGAGAAACTCGACATCGAGAAGGCTGATTGCCTCTACAATGCCATCGACGGCAGCCGCATGTTCGTAGCCACAGTGCCCGACCATGCTGACCGTTCCATCATGAACGTATGCTTCGTCATGAAACCGGAATATGCCGAACTCGAGAAAGACTTCATTGATTTCGCCACAGAGCGCGGCATGGTTGGCATCAAGGGTCACCGCGACGTAGGCGGTTTCCGTGCTTCCCTCTACAATGCTCTCCCCCTCGAGAGCGTGAAGGCACTCGTGGCTTGCATGAAGGAATTTGAGGCAAAATATTGATAAAAACAGGATAGATATGAAAATATTGGTTTTCACCGAAAAACCTTTCGCTCCTGCGGCGGTCAAGGCTATCGCCAACACCATCAATGCCTCAGGCAATGAGATGGAGCTCGTGGAGCGTGGCACACGTGCCGACCTTATCGAGGCTGTTAAGAATGCAGACGGTCTCATTGTCCGCAGCGACGTGATCGACGCAGACGTCATGGACGCCGCTCCCCGACTAAAAGTGATCGTACGTGCCGGAGCCGGCTATGACAATATCGACCTCGCGGCTGCCACAGCCAAAGGAATCTGCGTGATGAACACTCCGGGGCAGAATTCAAACGCTGTTGCCGAGCTCGTATTCGGAATGGTCGTGATGATGTGCCGCAATCAGTATAACGGCACCTCCGGCTCAGAGCTTAAGGATAAACGCCTCGGAATCTATGCCTTCGGTCAGGTTGGACGCAATGTAGCAAGAATTGCCAAAGGTTTCGGCATGAAACTCAGTGCCCTCGACGTTTTCGTACCTGATGCCGTGATGGAGGCTGAAGGCGTGAAACCTCTTCATGATGTCAACACCCTCTTCTCTGAAAATGATTTCGTGTCACTTCATATCCCGGCCACTCCCGAGACAAAAGGATCAATCGGCTATGACCTCGTGATGCGTATGCCTCAGAATGGAGTGCTCATCAATACCGCCCGCAAGGAAGTCATTGATGAGGATGGTCTCATCAAGGCTCTTCAGGAGCGCCCTGACCTCCGCTATGTCAGCGACATCAAGCCCGGCAAAGCAGAGGAGTTTGAGAAACTGTTCGGAGCAAGGGTATTCTTTACTCCCAAGAAAATGGGGGCACAGACCGCCGAAGCTAATTTCAACGCCGGAGTGGCGGCCGCAGAACAGGCCATAGCCTACCTTAAGGATGGTTGGAATAAATATCAGGTCAACAAATAATCCAGCATATCCGGATATCAGATAAAGAAAACAGGACACTTCCGAAGAAGTGTCCTGTTTTCTTTATCTTCATGTTGCTTATTACGGCTCTACCACGAAGTCACTCTTGCCGACTCCGCACACCGGGCATACCCAGTCATCGGGGATATCCTCGAATGCTGTGCCGGGAGCTATGCCGTTGTCGGGATCTCCTACTTCGGGATCATAAATCCAATCGCAAACTTCACATCTGTACTTCTTCATATCTTTCATAATTTTTTGTGGTTAAAAAATCCTTGAAAGGTCTTAAATTACCTTTCTCTTTTTCACATTCAACGCCGGAAATGTTATAAATGTTCGTTACTGCCGAATAAATTTGTTTTTTTCACTGGTGATAATTAACTTTGTGTGAAACTTAAAATGACTCCCCGGAGTCTGTCATAGAAGCATAAATATCGATGCCCCCAAGCCAGAGACATACGACATCAGTAGAGAAGTTTACCTCTTTCCTGAACGCCAACCGACTGAGGAAAACTCCTGAAAGATTCGAGATACTTCGTGCCGCTATCGATTGCACGGGACACTTTGATGTGGATTGCCTCTACAACGATCTTGAGCGTAGAGGCTACCACGTAAGCCGTGCAACCATCTACAGCACTCTCGAACTACTCTGCCAGAGCGGTGTTGTGAGGAAACTTCTTTTCGACACCCATCAGGCCCGATATGAGATGGCAGAACTTATCCACAGCCACCTCGTATGCACCCAATGCGGAGAGATAAGGGAGATCGATCTCGAGGAGACAGACAAGCGCCTTGCCTCCATGAACTTCAAGGGCTTTACCCCGGTGTATGTCTCAACCTGTTTCTACGGGGTGTGTGACAAATGCAGGCAGGCCAACCAACAGTCTTCAACAGATTCTCCAATACCATAAATTCAATACATAATCAAAAATTACCTTAAAAATCTTCAAACCATGGCCAAAGTAAAACCATTCAAGGGACTCCGCCCGCCTCGCGACCTGGTGGAGAAAGTCAATTCAAGACCTTATGACGTCCTCAACAGCGAGGAAGCCCGAAAGGAAGCCGAAGGTAATGAGAAATCTCTCTATCATATCATCAAGCCCGAGATAGATTTCGAGGTGGGTTTTGACGAACACCACCCAGCCGTATATGAGAAAGCAGTCGAGAACTTTAAGAAATTTCAGGACAACGGCTGGCTCGTGGAAGATGAGAAAGAGAAATACTATATATATGCCCAGACAATGGACGGTCGCACCCAATACGGTTTTGTTGTGGGAGCGTGGGTCAACGACTATATGGAGGGGCGCATCAAGAAACATGAGCTCACCCGCCGCGATAAAGAGGAAGACCGCATGAAGCATGTCCGCGTCAACAACGCCAACATAGAGCCTGTCTTCTTTGCCTTCCCCGATAATGATGTCCTCGAAGGTATCATCCGGAAAGTGACAGCCGCAGAACCGGAATATGATTTCATCGCCCCCGACGGTTTCGGTCATACACTCTGGCAGATTTCCGACGACGAGACAATCAAACTCATCACGGAGGAATTTGCTAAAATACCGAATCTTTACATTGCCGACGGTCATCATCGCTCTGCGGCCGCCGCTCTTGTAGGAGCAGAGAAGGCTGCCGCAAATCCCAACCATCGCGGTGATGAGGAATACAATTATTTCATGGCGGTGGCCTTCCCGGCCTCTCATCTTCAGATCATCGACTACAACCGCGTAGTAAGAGATCTCAATGGGCTGACTGAGGAGGAATTTCTTGATCGTCTCTCGGAGAATTTCATCATCAAGGAGATGGGTGAGGAAATCTATACCCCCTCTTCCCTTCATAATTTCTCACTATATCTCGGAGGGAAATGGTATTCACTTACAGCACGTCCCGGCACATATGATGATGTCGACCCGATCGGCGTACTCGATGTCACCGTTTCCTCAGACCTCATTCTCCGTGACATTTTAGGAATAACCGACCTCAGGTCAGACAAACGTATAGACTTTGTCGGAGGAATACGTGGTCTCGGTGAGCTGAAGCGCAGGGTTGACAGCGG
>CAZMHE010000001.1:47293-54093 GCA_964566015.1 uncultured Sangeribacter sp.
TCGGGTGTTATATCTATGAAAAAACATTAGTCCTAATCGGAATTTATCTAAACGCAAAATTATGAAAAAACTATTCTATCTTTTATTCCTTCTCCCGTTGGCTTTTCTCGGGTCATGTAATAATGACGATGATGTGCCTCAGGTTGATCTCACTCTGACACTCGATGGAGTGACTCAGAACCCCGACAATGAACAGTTCTACATTGTCAATGGCACAGAGGCTTCCGTACAAAGCCTTGTCGCCGAATCCCTCACAGACAAAGCCGCTGTCTGCACCAACTGCGTATTCTACATTGACGGGCTTCAGATAACGGATACATTCATCGAGCCTTTTGCGTCCGACATACCGACAGCTATCCTAAGTCCGGGTCTACACTATCTTCAGGCAAGGACAACAATCCTTCAGGTTGACAAGAGCATCGCAGTAGGCTATATCTCGATTCCTATTCAGGTTGTGGCCTCAGTCGACGATCTCCCCGCAGGACTTCCCGCTCTCGGAACATATTCAGTCACAATGCGTATGCAGAAATCAAAATAAAAAACATAGATTTTTAACTATACAGAAAGAACGTTTCCGGTTTTCCGGAGACGTTTTTTTATTTGTAAAACTTGCTGACTCCTCCATAATTTACTAATTTTGCAAATCAAGAGCTACCAAAAATAATCGTTATTAACCAACTTTTTCAGAATGAAAAAACTTCTTTACCTTCTTTTGCTCCTGCCATTGACCCTGATCTGCTCCTGCAGCAGCGATGAGGAAGATTTTCCTCAGGTAGAACTTATCCTCTCTATCGAGAATGCCACTGTAAACAACCAAACTAAGGAGTTCTACCTTCTCAAATCAGCCCCGGCTCAGATTCTATCCCTTCAGGCACACTCACTCACCAGCCAGGCAGCCGCCTGCACCAACTGCATCTTCAAGATTGACGGCATGCCCATCACCGACACCAGCACGGAGCCTTTCACTTCTCCGATCCCGACCAAGAACCTTGCTCCGGGTCAGCACACCCTCGAGGCATACACAACGATCCTCCAGGTAGACAAGACCATCGCAAACGGAGTGATCTCACTCCCTTTCCAAGTCGTGGAGGATGAAAGCCAACTTCCGGGTCCACTCGGAATCTGCACCTTGACTATCCTGATGCAAAAATCGAAATAACGCTTTATAGCCACAACCATAAGGAACGTCCCCGCTATACGGGGACGTTTTAAATCGAATAGAGTATGATGACAGGCACATCGGGCGAAAAGAATTATCTGATCCTATTGGGTCATCTCGGCGCTTTGCTGACTGTAAGTGCATGGGGATCCTCTTTCCTCTCTACAAAAATCATGATGGAGACCGGAGGCTTCACACCTGTCGAGATGTATATCTACCGTTTCGCTTTTGCCTACATCATTCTCCTTTTCTGTACTTTCAGGAAATTCTTCGCGAATTCCTGGAAAGATGAGCTTCAGCTCGCCGCCTGCGGCCTTTGCGCCGGTTCAATCTACTTCGTGACGGAGAATTATGCCCTGAAATTCACTTCCACAGGCAACGTCTCCCTCCTGGCTTCCCTCTCTCCCCTCATGACTACGCTTCTGATCTCGGTCATCTATAAGGTGCGCCTCAAACCCGGTGTCCTGATAGGATCGGTCGTGGCTATCCTCGGTGTGGCATCAATCATCCTTAGCAGTGGCGAAGGGTTTGTCATACAGCCTAAAGGTGATATACTCGCCTTGAGCGCAGCTCTCTCCTGGGCGATATACACCATCGCCGTTAAGCGCCTTGTGCCTCTCTACAACTCATTCTTTATCACAAGGAAACTGTTCTTCTATGGTGTTGTCTCGGCTCTTCCGCTCCTGCTGATTCAGCGAGAACCACTTCATCTCGCCGAGCTTGTCGATTTCAGCCATCCCACCCTCTGCATGAACTTCCTCTTCCTTGCGCTTTTCTGCTCTCTCGGGGCTTATCTCGTCTGGAATGAGGCCATGAAGATCCTCGGCCCTGTAATCTCCAGCAACTATCTCTACTTGCAGCCCCTGGTCACACTTGTTGCCGCTTTCTTCATACTCCATGAGAAGGTGACTTTGTTAGGTTACATCGGGTGTGCTTTGATCATCGGTGGTCTCCTCATCTCAGACAAACTGAAATGGGAGCGTAAGTCCTCAAGATAATGTTATATACGGTTACCCGCTTTCTCTGATTATGAATACCTTTCTTTCCGCCGCAATCGACATGGCTAAGGAAGCCGGTCGGATCCAGCTATCTTATTTTCGGTCGGCTAATCTTGGAATGGAAACAAAACTCAACGTCTATGATGTTGTCACTGATGCCGACAAGGCGTCTGAACGTCTGATCATGGACACTATTAAACGCCTCTTCCCCACACATGGCATCATTGCCGAAGAATCGGGAGAATATAATCCGGATAGTGATTACAAATGGATAATCGACCCTCTTGACGGAACCACCAATTTCTCGCAGGGATTACCCGTTTTCAGTGTTTCCATTGCCCTTGAACATCTCGGCAGTCCGGTAGTTGGAGTTGTCTACGCACCTTATCTCGACGAACTTTTCCATGCCGTCAAGGGGGAGGGTGCATTTATGAACGGACACCGCATATCATGCTCCCGCAAGGATGACATCTCAATGGCAGTTGTAGCGACCGGTATTCCCTACGATAAGAAATCCAATCCCGACAACAACCTGCGTGAAATCTCCGTTGTGGCTCCCGAAGTGCGTGGATTACGCCGACTGGGCTCAGCCGCTGTTGACCTCTGCTACGTTGCCGCCGGATTCTTTGATGCGTATTGGGAACTCAACCTGAAACACTGGGATGTGGCCGCCGGATCTCTCATAGCAAGTGAAGCGGGGGCTGAGATCATCCCCATCAGGGAAAACCGGTGCCATTCCATCCTTGCCGTGATACCATCCCTGAAAAAAGACATGCTCAGCCTCCTGAAGCCTGTCTTGTAAGGATTGCAACAGCCGGGAAAGGGTCTATATATTCCTGAACTCTTTCGGTGATAACCCCGTATTCTTTTTGAAATATTTCCCGAAGAAGGATTGCGAAGGGAAATTCAGGTCGTCTGAAATCTGCTGGATACTCATGTTGGTAGACTTCAGCAACACTTTCGCCTCAAGTATGACGTAACGCTCGATCCACTCTACAGCGGTGCAACCCGTTAGGAGCTTCATGGTGCGGGATAAGTGTCGCGTGGAGACTCCGAGACGTTCGGCATAAAATTCGAGAAACCTTTCTGTCTTGAAATTATTCTGCACAAGCTGGATAAATTGGTCAGTCAGCCTGTTGTTGGTTTTCGGGAAAACCTCCTCAAGCCTCTTGTAACATTTCATCCCGACATGATAAAAGAATGATGACATGTAGAGCAAGAGGGCATTATAGGCAAATGGATTCTCCTTATCCTCCATTATCCTCCTCATCATCCTCACATTATCCTCGAAACTATCAACAAGTTCCTGCGGAATGGAGGCCAAGGGTTGACGGCACGCCGCCGTATAAGCCCAGCAATCCTTGAGCAAGACAAACAGATTGTCGGTGAAGCGCTTTGACAAAACCACAAAGCAGGCGTCGAAATCTTCCGACACCTCCTTCATCTCCAGAATCTGCGAACGATGGATATTGAAGACGCACGGAGCCGAGAAACTGTGTGTGATCAGGTTGATCTCAACCTCACCTCTTCCACTTCTGACATAGACCGACACGGAACTTGTAAATTTCACAGGCTCCGTGAGGGCTATCAGCATCCCGGCATTGAGATGGTCGAGCATCCAGAAATCCGTCGTCAGGATATTGTCAACCTCCTCCGGAAGCGAAATCTCATATTTGAATCGCGACTTCATATTCCCGTCAGAACAGATTCCTTAAGATTTACTTATCTTTTCATTCCGGAAACCTTTTTCCTCCATGAGCTTCATGAAACTTTCGGAAACCTGCAGGTTGACACTTTCCGGATAACGTATATCGGTAAAGATTTCGGCGAGTGACTTCTTCTGGTTCTCCTCAACAAACTTTCTGTTGGTCTCATCCTCATCCTTCACCCTGAAGAGCTCCATTATCTCCTCATCGGAATCCTCACGATATTTCTCAAGGTGCATCACGGCCTCCACAGGAAGTCTCTCGCATCTTTGAGCATCACCGGCAGGATAACCGAGTGAAACGGATGCGACCGGCACCACCAGTTCCGGAAGTTTGAGAAGGTCGCTGACCTCACGGGCAGTGTAATTAACCGTACCGAGATAACATGAGCCGAGACCCTCCATTTCCGCCACGGTCACGATCTGCTGGGCAAAAATCACAGCATCAGTCATCGCCATGATGAAGGAGTGGAAATTATCATAGCCCGGCTTGGCGCCGCTGAGTCGACACCAGCGCGTGAAACGGTTGAAGTCAGCACATATTGTCAGGATAACTGAAGCGCCGGCTGCCGCAGGTTGATTGAAATGTAGGGGCACGAGTTGCTTCTTCATCTCGTTATCCCTCGTGACAATCACACTATAGAGCTGCATATTGCCGCATGTGGGAGCTCTCATTGCCTTTTCAATGATCTCCCGGATCAAGTCTTGAGGTATTTCCCTGTCAGTATAGTTCCTCACGCTGACACGCTCCGAAAAATAATCCTTGCTCATATTTTTATTGATTTTTATGAGTGCAAATATAATGATTTTTTGCTAAATTTGCGCGACAATCTTCCTTTCGGGAGACAAAAACTTTCCCAAAAATTACGCTTACTCACCATAATCATCACAATGTCTGAGTTGAAAAAATATACCTTTGATGATGCCTATGAGGCTTCGGTCAGGTATTTCAATGGCGATGAACTCGCCGCTCGCGTCTGGGCTACAAAATATGCCCTCAAGGATTCCGACGGTAACTACTACGAGCTTACCCCCGATGACATGCACCACCGCATCGCCTCGGAAATAGCCCGTATCGAACAGAAGTATCCGGATCCGATGGACGCCGACCGTATATTCGACCTCCTGAAAAACTTCCGCTACATCGTGCCTCAGGGAAGCCCCATGGCAGGAATAGGCAATAATTTTCAGGTAGGTTCTCTCTCCAACTGCTTTGTCATAGGTCTGGATGGTCATCCGGATTCATATGGAGGCATTGTCAAGATTGATGAGGAGCAGGTGCAGCTGATGAAACGCCGCGGAGGCGTCGGTCATGACCTCTCACACCTTCGTCCCAAGGGGACTGCCGTGAAGAATTCTGCCCTCACCTCGACCGGCCTCGTCCCGTTCATGGAGCGTTACAGCAATTCCACACGCGAAGTAGCTCAGGATGGACGCCGTGGAGCCCTTATGCTCTCCGTAAGCATCCGCCATCCGGACGCATCCGATTTCATCGACGCCAAGATGGAGAAAGGGAAAGTGACCGGTGCCAACGTCTCTGTGCGGATTGACGATGATTTCATGCGTGCCGCCACAACCGGTGAAAAGTATGAACAACGATTCCCGATTGACGATCCTGACGCCCCCATAAAGCAGGAGATCGATGCCACAGCTCTCTGGCACAAGATAATCCACAACGCCTGGAAAAGTGCCGAACCCGGTGTGCTCTTCTGGGACACCATCACGAGAGAGGGACTTGCCGATTGCTATGCCGATGAAGGTTTCGCATCGGTTTCCACCAACCCTTGCGGAGAGATTCCCCTATGTCCATATGACAGTTGCCGTCTGTTGGCTATCAACCTCTACAGCTATGTGAAAAATCCTTTCACCCCTGAGGCGGAATTTGACTTCGCCCTCCTTAAGGAACATGCGGCCTACGCCCAGAGAATAATGGACGACATCATCGACCTCGAGGCTGAGAAGATCGACCTGATCATCAATAAGATTGAAGCAGATCCCGAGGTGCCTGAAGTAAAGGCTACCGAACTGAATCTCTGGAGAAAGATACGCGAGAAGACCCTGAAAGGAAGACGCACAGGTTGCGGCACCACTGCCGAAGGCGATATGCTCGCTGCGCTCGGTCTCCGCTATGGCACCCCTGAAGCGACTGCCCAGTCTGTAGCCGTTCACCGTGCCCTTGCCCTTGCCTATTATGGTGCTTCCGTCGACCTCGCCGAACAGCGCGGAGCATTCTCTGTCTACGATGCTGAAAAGGAGAAAAACAATCCCTTCCTGCTACGTCTCAAGGAAGCAGACCCGGAGATGGTGGAGAAGATGGAGCGCGTCGGCCGCAGAAATATTGCCTGTCTGACCATCGCGCCGACGGGCACGACATCGATCATGACCCAGACCTCATCCGGCATCGAGCCGGTGTTCATGCCTGTCTACAAGCGTCGCCGCAAGGTCAACCCGAGCGACGAGAATGTGCGCGTTGATTTCGTTGACGAAGTCGGCGACTCCTTCGAGGAATTTGTGGTATACCATCATAAATTCGTCGACTGGATGAAGATTAACGGCATCGAGGTCAAAGACAATCTCACCTCTGATGAACTTGAAGAGCTCGTGGCGCGTTCACCTTATTATAAAGCCACAGCCAACGATGTTGACTGGCTGGAGAAAGTGAAAATGCAAGGAGCTATACAGAAGTGGGTGGATCATTCAATCAGCGTCACCATCAACCTCCCGAAAGATGTGTCGGAGGAGCTGGTGGCCAATCTCTATGCCGAGGCATGGCGCTCCGGCTGCAAGGGTTGCACCGTCTATCGCGACGGTTCCCGCAACAATGTCCTTGAAGCAATTCCCAAGAAAAAGGAGCAGCCTCGTCCTTCTGCTGATGATCTCCATGCCCTCATCCATGTGGCAGATCACGTCGTGAAGCGCCCCGTTGAACTTGAAGCAG
>CAZMHE010000002.1:0-44195 GCA_964566015.1 uncultured Sangeribacter sp.
TTTCTGTAATTATAACATTAGTCAGGTTGGTTTGGTTCACACCCTTATCAAAAAAGTTGCGTATCAGGAGTAGGCGCGCCCTCGCGCCGTCCATGTGCTGGCATCGCCTCCTGGAGTAGGCGTGCCTCGCGCCGTTTCGTTGTCGACATGTACCGCGGGGGCGCGGTACTTACCAGTTATAGTACCTCCCGGTGGGTGGTACCTATAATCGAAAAGAGAGGAGGCGCAACTTGCACCTCCTCACTTATGGAAAGTCATCAGCCACAAGTTTAAACCTAAATACTAAACACTTTATGCTCGCAACTTATCTCTCACGACCAATCGTCCGTGGCTGATGACTTGATTAAACTTTCGTTTGCAAAGGTTAAGCTTACCGCTTAGCAGGCTATGAAAGTAGATTTATTACCTTCCAAAGACAATCTTCTTATCGTTGCGGATGTAGATGTGTCCCGGGATCGGACGGTCCACCTTCAGGCCTGTCAGGTCATAGTAGAGGTTATCGATTGTTTCCACATCACTCTCCATTGTGGGTGTGGAAGAAGAGAAATCTGTTTCAATAATCTTTCCGAACTCATTCCACTGCCACTGCTCCTGATATTTTTCTTTACACCCGATTGGCACATATAGAGGGATATTGGATAAGGATTTGGAGTAAAACGCCGGATATGGATCATAATCACTTACCGGAGGGGTTTGTGCATGACAAAGAACGACCTTAAGTTCTTCAGTGCTAAAACACCATGGTCCCAAATATCTAACCTTGTCAGGCAATCTGAGGGTATCTATGGAACATTCTGAAAATGCTTCTCGACCAATAGCCTCAAGTGTTTCAGGAAGACTCACATCCTTTAGATTTGCACAGAGTGCAAATGCGTTCCTGTCAATCACCTTTGTACCCGTTGGAAATTTTACTTTACTGATTCCATCACAGCAGTAAAATAACCCTTCAGGTATCTCCTCCAATTCACCCGAGAAAGTTACCTGAGTCATGTTGAAACAGGAAGCGAAGATCATTGGTCCGAGGAGGACGATGGACTCAGGAATTGTTATTTTCTCTAATCGAGTGTATGCAAAAGCACCTTGGTCAATGAATTCGAGCCGGTTCTTCAGATCAATATGCCTTATGCCGGTATTTGCAAAAGCATGTGACCTGATTATCCTTAGGGTTGATGGAAGAGTGGGAGTAATGGTCAGTCTCAAGCAGTTGTAAAAAGTTTGAAACTCGATTGTCTCCACCCCCTCGGGGATAACTATCTCACAATTCAGCCAAGGATTATAACCTAATGCGGTGTTGCCGATTTTTTTCAATGATTTTGGAATGTTGATCTCCTCAAGTTTCATGAAGGGGAATGCTGCAACGCCAATCTGCTCCACCTCATCAGGAAGTATGATTTTCCGGATGCCTAACAAATGACCCACCTCAAATTGCCACGGATCATAAAGTGCATAGTCAGGAATTGATTTATCTTTTATTTGAGCCGCTGCAAGATTCAAGATTCGGAGATTCCTTTTCACGGCACATGTCCATATGGCCCTGAAGTCGGAACCGTCAATCGGCCCTGAGATAATCAGTTCTGTAGCCTGATCGGCGTGTTTCTCCTCAATCAGTTCCTCCAACTGCCCGTAAGCGGAGGTGGTGATTGACACCACTACCGGGTCTTCAGAATTGTCTTCTATCTTTAAGGGTGCTCCCTTCAGGTAATAATTCATATTCTTTAGAAGAGACTTGGCTCTCTCGTCGGGCATATCCTTTGGCGCCAGAGCAACCGGATACGGTATAAGGGCATCCTCAACACATTCTTGAGAGTAGTTTAGCGGGGCTAAGGTTGAAAAATTATTTAAACCATTAGCCTGACACGTCATCCTCCCTAATAAACATAATATGAATGATAGAAACGTCAGTTCTCGCATATTTATATCATAATTTAATCAGTGAATCAGAACAGGTGAGTAGTGTACAAACTTTGGATATTAGTGTATCAATAAAAATATTATGACACTAATATCCAAAATATGTCACCACATGGTGGATAATCCACCATGTGGGAGTTTCTTATTTTGTGAATTTTACTGAATCAATTATTTCACCATTACTAATGTGCTCCCATCCTTTTGTGGGCTCGGCATCTACGAAAATTGTCCATTCTTTCCCTGTAAGGAGGTCCTCTGCACTTTTAGCCGGTTGGATGTAATAGTCTACATCCTTGTCCAGAAAATACGGTTTTGCTATTTGCAATGCTTCGGGCTGATTGATATAGCGTGCAGTAGCAATATCTGAAATTACCAATATGCCCACTATCAATGCACTGATGTACAAGATTGTTGATCTCATAATATTAGATTTTAGGTTAGAATTATGGAATAGTTGACTATCGCTTAGATTTCAAGAAATCCGACAAGGGTTATATCCTCGAATTGGAGACGGATTTCGTATGTGCCAGCTACGGAGAAGATGAAGGTGATGAAGTCCTCTTCATCTACGAAGCTTGCTACGGGCTCACCATCGACTGTGTAGATCTCATACGCGAGGATATCCTCTGTATTGTACCCGGGGATTATTATTCCCTCTTGGGTGATGATACACTCGAGACGTCTGGTCGGAGTACGTCGTCTTTCAGGATTGTTGTAAACTTCCTCTGGGGATCGGTTTTCTACAATCACTACGAAGATGTCATTGTCGTTCTGCGCAAGAGCGCCTATCATGACGGAGACATAGAACAGAATTAAGAAAATGCTTCTTTTCATATCAGTTAGGTTTTGGATTGCCCGAAGATAATCCAAAACCCATCTGTCGGAAGAATGATGTAGTTCAGTTTTTGTTCAGATTTTAGTTTTGGCCTGAATATAGTCCTGATATATAATAGACTCTGAACAAATGGAATAATTTTACAAACAAACAGGACAATTGTAAGGTAACCCACTTATAACAACCGTATCACTCTATCCAGTGATTTTACATCAGCCTCTTTGTCTAAAATCCGTTGAATTATTTTATTTCGTTGATAGGTAACAGTTGTCTTACTTCTTGCGATAAGTTTGGCTATCTGAGTGGGTGTAATTCCGAATTTGATGAGGAGAGCGTGATTATAGTAGCTTCCTTTCATACCTCCTGTGAGCAGATTCCACCTATATCGGAAGTCGGGATAAGCAGTCAGTACAACTTCCTCCATCCTTTTCCATATGGGGTTATTTTCGGAAAGGGAAACATTCGTGGAGAGTGCCTCCTGCAGTTCGCTATAGGCTTCAGAGTTAAATATAATCGGATCAATTTCAACCTGGGTAGACTCTGATTCAATGGACTTGAGTTTTTCATGTATGGCTCTTTGCAGATCCGTTTTGGTTGTATGGGGAAATGTCGGTGTTATAGTTTGTTGTGGTTCTTTATTGCGGGTTGCTTCGAGTTCCTTTTGAAGGAAATCGAGTTTTCTGAGGAGTTCATGTAGCTGAAGCAACCGGGATTTGCTGCGGTAACGTATTATTAAGATTGTAAACGCTGCTATAACAAGGATAATCGATACCGATACTATCCATTTGCGTAGACGTGAATTATCAATCTCTGCTTTCATGCGCAGTTTCTCATGCGTCTGATAATTGTAGATTGAGTTTTGTATCAAAGTCTCCTGTTGACCATATTCATGAAGATATGCCTCCACAACGTCGCGGTAATCAGAGACATAAATCGCAATGGAATCCTGGGGAAGGTTGCGGATCATGTCCGGTGCCAGTAGCATATGGTAGGCATTCTGCTTATTGATATGACTGTCAGAATTGATGAGACGACGGGCAAACAAGATAGCACTGTCTTTGATATTATTGCTCTTGTAAATCTTGCAGGCGTAGGAGAGAGCAAAACTATCTTCATTGAAGGAGGAATCTTTCATGGCGGCTCTTATCAGTGTCAAGGCTGATACGGGGTCGTCAGCATTATATCTGGATGCTGCAAGGAAACCGTCAACCCTTGCCACCTCTTCCTCGTTTATGCTCTCGGCCAAATGCCGGGCTTTTCTGAAATTCCTTTCAGCTAACTCCTGATTATCACTCCTCATATGTATCGAGCCAATCCGGATATTGTCGAGCATGAGATTGAAGGGATCGTTTTCTATCGAGTCAATCTGAAGCACCTCTTCTGCATATGGTAACGCCTTGTCATAAAGCCGCAATGAATTCAGGATACTGCTTGTATGACTCAGTATCTTCCCGCGAAGATCATTATTCTTCCTTTCCGGAGGAAGAATGTCTAAGGCAGTTCTAAAGTAAGAGAGTGATGTCGGGTAGTCGCCGAGGTCGCTGTAGACGCGGCCTCCGTAGTAGAGTGCCTCCGGATAGTAGGGATCGTCTTTGTGATTCTCGTAGTAGGAGATTACGTCGAGGATAAGGCTGTCTGAAGTGTGTGTGACAAAAGCTTTGTCGTTGGCCTTGATGGTGAGCAGGTCGTAGAAGTGTCGGTCACCGGTGGAGAATTCCTTCGGGTCGATGCTGTCGAGTGCGGTCAAAGCCTCCTCGTAGGAGTGCTCAGCGAGGTCGGCCACGCGCAGCAGACGCGGGTCATGCTCCTGACGGTGGCAACCCGCCGTCAGGAGCATGCAAAGCGATATTATGGCGTAGAATAATCGCATATGCGATAAGGATCCCCGGGTTAGTTGGGGGTGTACTGGGGGAAGTGCTCGGCGACGTAGGCGCGGGGGGAGACTCCGAAGTGCTTGCGGAAAAGGGAGGAGAAGTGACTCTGCGACACGAAGCCAATCTTCTCGGCTACCTCCCCGACGGTAAACTCGCGCGACAGCAACAGTTCCGCGGCACGGTTGAGGCGATATACTCGCAGAAGATCCGTAGGTGACACTCCTGTCAGTGCCTTTACCTTGCGGTAGAAATTGGTGCGGGAGAATCCGAGCTCCCTGCCGAGCATGTTGACATTCAACTCGCTGTTGTCGAGATTGCTCTCCAGATAAGCATAGAGCTTCTCGAGGAATCTCTTGTCGAGGGGTGAGAGATCCGGTTCCTGAGTTGCCGCAATGGGTGTTTCACCGTCGGCGGTGTGACCGGCGGTCGCGAGCACCATCGATGCCGTCTGCTGCCGCTTGGTGGCGAGATTATTGACGCAGGCAATCAGCACATCCGGACTGAACGGTTTGCAAAGATAGGCGTCCGCACCACACTCATATCCATATATCTTGTTCTCATCAAGAGTCTTGGCGGTGAGGAGCACAACGGGGAGATGACTCGTGGAGGGATTCTGCTTGATCTCACGGCAGAGTGTATAGCCGTCAATCTCACCCGGCATCTTGATGTCGCTGATGATGATGTCGGGAGTCTCCTCCATAGCAATCTGAAGACCTGTGCTTCCGTCAGAAGCCTGACTGACTGAATAACTGTCAACAAACAGGCTTGCGATGAAGGTATTGAGCGGTTCGTTGTCTTCCACGATCAGGAGTTTCGGCAGAGCCGGTTCTTCCTCCTCCTCCATTTCTATGACATCTGTTTCCTCATCCGTAACGATAGCATCCGCTTCCGTGACAGTCGTTTCAGTATCAGCAACAGGAGTCTCCGCTTCAGCGGCAGGAGTTTCAGAGGTGGCCTCAGAGGCATTTCGAGTCACGGAATCATCCGATGGGCGTACCTGTGCCTCCAGTTCCTTGAACTCTGAGGGTTGGAAAGCCTCTTCCGACACGGGAAGGATGATTGTGAAGGTCATTCCCCCTTTTTCGTTGCGAGATGTGCGCAAGATGCCCCGGTGTTCCTTTACGAGATGCTTCACGAAATTCAGGCCGATTCCATACCCTTCCGTCTTGGCGTTGTCGAGTTTGAGGATGCGCTTGAAGGGGAGGAAAATCTTCGGAATATCCTCGTCGTCAACTCCTTTTCCCTCGTCGGCGATTGTTATCGAGGCATAAGTAAGATTAGGGTCGAGTCCCGTTACGGCCGGTTTGTCGAGCAGTTCGAGAGACATGTGGATGGTGCCCTTGTCTTTGGAATATTTCACTGCGTTCACCATAAGGTTGCTGACAATCTTCTCGACTTTGTCAGTGTCGTAGACGAGATCGGAAGCCTCGGCATCTTCAGGGATTACGAGTTCCACATTCAGGTTATGTTCTGAAGCATAACCTCCGTAAAGTTTGGCGAGGGCCTGCAACTGGGCTGAAAGGTCGGCGTGTGTCACCTTAAGCGGCAGGGTCTCCGTATTGACACGACGGAAGCTGAGCAACTGGTCGATGAGGGTGAGGAGACGCTCGATGTTGCCGTTGATGAATCCGAGCGACTGGTCGATCTGTTCCGGAGTCATGTCGCGGTGGCTCTTGCTCAATTGCTTGGCGGGGCCGCAGATGAGGGTGAGGGGAGTGCGGAGTTCGTGAGAAATATTCGTGAAGAACTGCACACGGTTTTTCTGCACCTCCTTCTCATGGCGCATCCTCTCCTCGGAAAGGGAGAACTTCTGCTTGATAAGCTTATAATGCAGATAAAACCAGTTGGCAAAGATGATGATTGAAAGGAAGATGAGGATATAGGCGATGCGGGCCGGCACGGAGAACCAGGGGTTGGGCTTCACCTTGATGTCCATCAGTTTAACGGGTTGCTGCCATTCGTGTCCTTTACGACGCGCCTTGACATAGAAAGAGTATTCTCCCGGGTCGAGATTGGAATAGGAGGCTCTGGTGTGGGAGTCTGAGAAGATGAAATCCTTGTCGAGCCCTTCGAGCTGATAGGCATATTCGATGTTGGAGGAGGGTGTATAGTCCGCTCCGAAGAAATCGATTATGATGGAGTTATCGTTGTGTGCGAGTGTGATGTTGCTTACGTCAGAGATGTCGCGGTCGCCGATCTGGTCGACAATCCTGTTCTCGCGGTCAGACATGATGGAGAAGTTGCGGAGCATCAGCGGAATCTTGGTGCCGATCGGGTCGACGCGGTTGAGGGAAGGTGCAACCTGGTCTATGCCGGAGTTGCCGCCGAATATGATGGAGCCGTCGGCGAGGGTGGTGACGCATTTCTCGTGAAACTGGTTGCCGCCGAGACCATTTGAGCGCGTGAACATATTCCGCAGTTTTCCGTCCGGGGTGAAGCGGTATATGCCGTAGCTGCTTGAGCCCCAGATGTCGCCCGACGCACCCACGGCCAGAGCCACGATGTCGGCATAAGTATCGTCGGGGAGGCAGGGCATGGCCTGTTTAGTCTTGGCGTCCACACGGAAAAGACCGTGACGGTATGTCCCGATCCAGAGATTTTTCCCTTCATCGAGAAGCAGGTCGATGGCATTCTGGGCCGCACGTGTATCGGAAACGTGGAAAGTCTGCAAAGAGAACGTATTGATGTCCACGAGATAGAGGTTGTCGGAGAAAGCCGAGATCAGCATGTGCTGGCTGTCGTAGGGGATGCTGCGGGTTATGTTGTTCTGCTTTACGAGAGGGGTAGTAATGTTGCGGATCGTGTTGAGTTCCCTGTCGAAGATAAAGAGGCCATTGTTTCCGGTGCCCACCCATACCCGTTTATACGGGTCTTCAGCAAAGCTCACGGCATCAACGAAGAAGGGGAATGTCTTGATCACCTCGATTCCTGTCGGATTGCCTGCCGCATTGTATTTGGGGCGGCACACGATGATATAGTTGTTATAGCCGGCCCAGAGACGTCCCTCGGAGTCAAAGGCCAGTTCCTGCACGAAATCATGTAGATAAGCGCGGAGATCCGGCACATTGCTGCTGTTGAGATAGACCGGGCGTGCCGAATTGGCGGGGAGCACGGCTATGCCGTGGGCGCGTGTTCCGGTCCAGAGGTTGCCGTAGGAGTCGGTGGTGGCGCGCGTCACGAAATCATCACGGAGGGCATCCGTGCGGACACGGTCGGCATTGAAGAGCCCGTGCTGGCCCGACATGACAAATTCGCCACGGTCGAAAGTGGAGACCCAGATATTGTTGTTGCGGTCGCGGTATATATTCTTGATTTCCGTTGATCCGAGGCTGCTGAAATCGATATTGCCGTAGGCATGGCTCGTGTTGCCCGTGGCACGGTCATAGGCAATGACGCCGATGTTGCCGGTGGCGAGCAGGAGGATATTCGGGGCTATGCGCAGGATGCGGTTCACTTCGGCCTTGCGTGTGAGCACGGTCGGGGTGACGCCCTGCGAGACAGGGTCGAGTTCCGATATGCCATGCTGAGTGCCGAGCAGAATGCGGTTGCCGACGGTCGTCATGGTGTTGACGCGGTCGGAAGGGTCGAAGCCCATGCGTGAAGCGATTTTGAGCGTGGAGTCTACGGCAGTGAGGGCAGTGCCGTTGGATAGCCATAGTTTCCTGTCCGGGCCGACGGTTGCCGAAGTGATCTGTTGCCCTTCGGTCTTCACGCGGTGAGTGAGAGTGCCGTCTGCTTTAGAGATCTCGTAGAGGCCGTCATCGCCATAGCAGAAAAGGCGCCCTGCGTACTCGATGAAACCGTAAGCCGCGAAATGCTTCTGTTCGGAGTCGGGGGTATAGCGGCGGAAAATACGTGAGCCGTCGTCGAGGCCTACGATTCCGATGTCGGTGGCTACGAAGAGAGTGCCCTCACGGTCTTTGAAAAGATCGGT
Organism: uncultured Sangeribacter sp.; assembly: GCA_964566015.1. Taxonomy (GTDB): domain Bacteria; phylum Bacteroidota; class Bacteroidia; order Bacteroidales; family Muribaculaceae; genus Lepagella. The sequence continues at coordinate 8,555 of CAZMHE010000002.1, forward strand.
TATGGCGTTTGAGGGAACGGTGGTGTCGTCGGTGAGGTTTCCGAAATATATCCGGTATTCATTGCCATATCGTTTGCAGAGCCCGTTGGCGGTAGCGATCCAGATGCATCCCCGGGCATCTTCAGTGACGGCACGCACCGATAGGTTTGACAATTCATCGCGGGTCACGGGGCGGTAGGCCATCGAGTCCGCGAAGAAAGTAAATATGACGATAATTGCGGTAAGCAATTTCAGGGAGAGCTTCATGATGTCAGTATTTAGGTTAGGTTGAAATGGTTTCCTGTTATTTGAGGAGTATATAAATATACTCAGACTATTTATTCGCAAAGATAATCATATTTTCATTCACCGCCTATTGTTGAAGTGTTAAAAAATCATTCCGAAGGGTGAGAGGAGTGTGAAAATACGAATCCGACAAAACTTGGAACAAATACGCCCTGTGGCGTGCCTCGCGAAAGAAATGTGAAACAAGGGGTTTAAAGCTACGCGCGAAGGTCTTTCTAATTTTGCGAAAGAATAAAACAATAACCTAACATATCTTCGAGAACATGAACAGATCTCTTTGCTCTATTGCCATTGTGGCTTCGGCGCTTGCAGCTCCCGGAGCCCAGGCCGGCGTGACCCGGACTGCGGTGGCCCCCACCCGGATCGTGTGGATGTCTGACACGACCGGCACCAATATCCAGAACCCCGAGATCCTGATGAAACCCTTCACGGGTCAGGTATCCGTCGCTGACAATACATGCACTGTGATGCGCAGCGATCCGCGTCATCAGGCCGCGGTGCTTCTTGACTTCGGCAAGGAGCTTCACGGTGCGATCCGTATCTCCTCAGGCATGAGGGGTTCCACGCGTCCTCTCCGTCTTCGTGTACGCCTCGGCGAGTCAGTATCGGAAGCCATGAGTCATGTCTCTCCCGACATCAACCCCGGCAACGCCACCAACGAACACGCCATGCGTGATTTCGAGATTCAGGTGCCCTGGCTCGGCTCCATAGAATATGGCAACAGCGGATTCCGTTTCGCCCGCATCGACCTTCTCGATCAGGATGTCGATTACCTTCTCCGCAACATCTCGGCCATCAGCGTGATGATCGATGACCCGGAAGTGGGAAGCTTCAATTGCAGCGACGAGCGTCTCAACCGCATCTGGGAGGCCGGAGCCTATACCGTCAAGCTCAATATGCAGGATTATCTCTGGGACGGTATCAAGCGCGACCGCCTCGTCTGGCTCGGCGACCTTCATCCTGAGGTGATCACCGTCAACAATGTCTTCGGTGACCATGACGTGGTGCGCCGCACACTCGACTTCGGCAAGGCCGACACTCCCCTCCCCGGTTGGATGAACGGATTCAGCAGCTACTCCATGTGGTGGCTGATGATCCACCATGACTATTACCTGCACAACGGCGACCTCGCATATCTCCGCGACAACCGCGACTACATACTCGGTCTCGTCAAGCAGCTCGACGAGTGTGTCAATGCCGACGGCAAGGAGGAGATGACCGGCGTGCGTTTCCTCGACTGGCCCACATCAGAGAAAGAGGATGTCATCCACGAAGGTCTTCAGGCCCTCACTTGCATGACCATGAAGAATTGCCGCGAGATCGGCGGCTGGCTCGGCGACAAGGAGATGATCGCCGTTTGCGACAACTGCCTTGCGCGTCTCGCCAAGTACTCCATCCAGCCCACCGGAGCCACCCAGTCGCTCTCACTCTCCGTGCTCGCCGGCACGAGCCCCGACGCCAAAGGTGATTGTTCACGCATTATCGCCAACGGTCTCGACTCATTCTCTCCTTTCTATGGGTATTACGCCATCGAGGCACTCGCACAGAACGGTGAGCTCCCCACAGCCCTTCAGATGGTCAGCGACTACTGGGGTTCGATGATCGACCTCGGGGCCACGACCTTCTGGGAGCACCTTCAGTATTCCGACACAAAGAAATGCGGACGCATCGACGAGATGGTTCCGGACGGAGTTTATGACATCCATGCCGACGGCGGTGCCTACTGCTATGTCGGTCTTCGCCAGAGCCTCTGTCACGGTTGGGCTGCCGGCCCGACACCCTGGCTCCAGCGTTATGTGCTCGGTGTGCGTCCCCTCGAGCCCGGCTGCAAGACAGTTGAGGTGAAACCCAATCTCTGCGACCTCGAGTTTGCCGAGGGCACCGTGCCGACACCTTACGGTCCCCTGACCGTGAAGGCCCGCAAGGATGCCAAGGGTAAGACGGTCTGCACCGTCAAGGCCCCTAAAGGAGTCAAAGTAGTCAAATCAGTTTGAGTTGAGCTCTGCTCAACTCAATTCAAGGATAAGGTCTTTAAGGTCTTTAAAGTCCTTAAGGTCCTTAAAGAACACTCACCTCTAACCTCTAACCTCATAACCTAATAACCTTATATTATGGGAAAATATAAGCAATGGATAATGGCCGCCGGTCTGGGGCTGTTAGCTCCGGTGGCCGCTCTCGCCGATGAGACAGGCACAGAGTCTTACATAGATATTTACCCCGACACATGGGTTGCGATCGATGGTCTCGAGCGAGTGATGCCGACAGCCGAGGATCAACCCTTCAAGGGAGACAAGGACCGCAAGGTCGGTATTTTCTACGTGTCATGGCATTACGACTGGTTCTACACGAATTTCAGATCACCTTATGCCAGCGACGTGACGAAGATTCTGCAACAGGATCCGAGTGCGCGTCTCGACTACAACCATCCTCTCTGGCCGCATGAGTTCGCCTATCACTGGGGAGAGCCGGAATTCGGTTATTTCACGAGCGGCGACCCTTACGTGATCCGTAAGGACATCTCGATGCTGACAGATGCCGGCGTCGATGTGCTCATCCTCGATTTCACCAACGGCACACTCTATCCGGAGGCCTGGGATGCCCTTTTCGAAATGATGACCACGATGAAAAAGGAGGGTAACAAGGTGCCCCAGTTCTGCTTCTGGGGCTACAACAACGGAGCCAACACCGTTCCCGTCTGCGTCGACAAGATCTATGACTATTATTATAAGCCGGGAAAATACAAGGATCTCTGGTATATGATGGATGGTAAACCCCTCCTCTTATATAATGAGAATGAGACCTATCAGCCCTATGTGAAGGAATTCTTCACGCTGCGCCATATGTGGTGGGGATATTTCGTCTCCAACAACAAGCGCTACGTCGGCTCCGAGGATCACTGGAGCTTCGGCTACGACATGCACGATTCCCGAGTGGCCAACCTCAAGCCTGAGGAGAGGGCTTCCACCCACAACGGCCGCTACGAGCAGATGTGCGTCACTCCGGCGCAGCACGCCTCCACAATGGTCGGCAAGAGCTGGACACTCAAATCGGGAGAGCCTACACTCAACCAGTATGACCTCCCCTCAAAGAAGTTTATCAACAAGAAATGGGTCAACGAGCCCCAGTATCTCGGTCTCTACTTCCAGGAACGCTGGGACGAGGCTCTGAGTGTCGACCCGGATTTCCTTTACATCAACGACTGGAACGAGTGGATTGCCGGTCAGTTCGCCACTCCCGGCGGAGTCAGCTTCATGAACCGTCCCAACAGCAATTTCCATTTCGTCGACCAGTATAACGCCGAGTTCAACCGCACGATCCAGCCGATGAAGGGTGGAGGCACCGACAATTACTATATGCAGATGGTCGACGGCATCCGCCGCTACAAAGGTGTGCGTGAAGCTCCCAAAGCGGTGGAGGCGGCTGAGGTAAGCATCGCGTCCCCGGTTGCAGATTGGGAGAAGGTGGGGGAGAAATTCCTCGACACACCCAACGATGTGACTCACCGCAACTTCACCGGTTACGGCGGCAACAAATATGAGGATTATTCAGGCCGCAACGACATCCTTGTCACAAAAGCCAACGTCAAGGACGGTAAGATCACCTTCTATGCCGAGACCGCCAACAATCTCACCCCCTACACCGATCCCAACTGGATGCTCCTCTTCATCAATTCCGACTGTGATTTCAAGAGCGGCTGGAATGGCTTCGACTACCTTATAAACAAAGAGTTCGCCGGAGCTGACAAGTCAGTCATCAAGAAATGGAACAGCGAGACAGGTGAATGGGAGAATGCCGGTGAGGCAGCATTCCGCACCGAGGGTAAATATCTTGTTCTCGAGATGCCCATCGCTTCAATCGGCCTCACCGATGACCAGATCGGTCAGTTCTATTTCAAATGGGCTGACAATCCGGAGAATATTGAGGATATCATCGCACTCTGCACACATGGTGACACCGCTCCTAACCGCCGCTTCTGCTACAACTACCGCTGGGATTATTACCCCGCTGCGGTGCAGAGTGTGAAGAATAGTGTGAAGGATCTGAAAGTCACGGCACTTACCGGCAACACAGTCCGTGTGGAGAACGAAGGCGATTTCGTCATTTCGAATATGTTGGGTGCCGTAATGGCAAAAGGGTGTGGCGACACGACAGTCTCGCTCCCTTCGTCAGGACAGTATATTGTCGCCTCCAACGGCCAGGCCCTTAAGGTTTTAATCAAGTAAAAAAGGTTATAAGGTTATAAGGTTATAAGGTTATAAGGTTATGGTTAAAGTCCTTAAAGTCCTTAAAGTCCTTAAATAATAACCTCATAACCTCCTAACCTCATAACCCAATCAATAACCTCCTAACCTCAAAAAAATGAAACTACCGATTGTATATGCTGCTGTGGTGGCCCTGGGCACCCTTCCGACGGGTGCTCAGACTCCCAGCGACCAGTGGGGGCTCACCGATGCGTTGGGGCGCACATCGCGCTCCTACACGGAGGCCGGTGAGAAAAACGAGGGGCGTTTCGTCGGCATGTTCTACTGGACATGGCATCAGACGCACGATGACACCACCGGTGCCAAGGAGAACAAAAGCATGAAGGTCAAGAATATCCGTGAAGTCCTCGAGGCAAATCCGGAGGCAATCAACCAGTATAATCACCCCGCGTGGGGTGTAGGAGGGGAGCGTCCCTCCACATTCTACTGGGATGAGCCGATCTTCGGATATTACCGCTCTGACGATACATGGGTGCTCCGCAAACATGCCGAGATGCTCGCCGATGCCGGAGTCGACGTAGTATTCTTCGACTGCACCAACGGTTCCCTTCTGTGGGAGACCTCGACCGAAGCCCTCATGAAGACTTGGAGTCAGGCCCTTAAGGATGGCGTCAACGTCCCGAAGATTTCATTCCTTCTCCCGTTCTCCGCCACAGCTGATTCAAAACGCTCCCTTCAGCGCCTTTACGAATGGATCTACAGCAAGGAGCGTTATAAGGAGCTCTGGTTTTATTGGAAAGACAAGCCGCTCATCATGGGTTATCCCGACAATCTCGCTACCGACGGAGTGGAGGGACAGATACGCAACTTCTTCACTTTCCGTCCCGGACAGCCCGACTATGTGGCCGGCCCCCGTTCACTCACCCAATGGGGATGGCTTGAGGTCTATCCGACCCACGGGTTCGCCATCGACTTCATGACAGGGAAAAACGAGCAATGCACCGTCGGCATCGCCCAGAATGCCCGGGCCGCGAGCGGTGGTCATTGCTGTGCCTTCACTCTCCCGTATACCTACGGCCGCAGCTACAGCCAGACGCAGGGTTTCGATCAGCGTCCCGACGGGTATCTGTATGGATGGAATTTCCAGGAGCAGTGGGATAGGGCCATAGATGTGCTCAAGCCTGATTTTGTTTTCGTGACCGGTTGGAACGAATGGACATCCGGAATGTGGAATTCATCTCACGGCTGGAGTGACCCCCTCTCGTTTGTGGATCAGTATGATGCCGACCATAGCCGCGACATCGAACCGACCCGCGGCTGGGGTGATAAGGGCGACGTCTACTATCAGCAGCTTGTCGACAATGTGCGCCGCTTCAAGGGTATGGAGGCTCCGGAAGAGTCAACCCCCGGAAAGAGCATCACTCTCGGCAACCTCTCGGAATGGGACGACGTGCTTCCCAAATATACGGCTTATCGCGGCAATACATTCCATCGCGACAACGACGGACGCTATGACCGTCATTACACCGATACGAGCGGTCGCAACGACATCGTCGGTGCTCAGGCCACACATGATGAAGCCAACGTCTACTTCCGTGTCGAGACAGCCGATCCCCTGACCCCTTCGTCAGATCCCAACTGGATGACACTTTATATAGATGCCGATGCCGACCCTTCGACCGGATGGAACGGTTATGACTACATCGTCAACCGTGTGTCACCCGTTAACGGCAAGGTATCTGTCGAACGCCATGCCGGCGACGGCTGGAAATGGATGGCTTCAGGTCAGGGTCTCTTCAAGGTCACAGGGAATGTACTTGAGATTTCGGTTCCCAAAATTCTCCTCGGCATGGGGGCGAATCCTGATTTCGACTTCAAATGGGCTGATAATCTTCAGCATCCCGGAGATCCCCTCGATTTCTATGTGAGTGGCGATGTCGCTCCCGGCGGACGATTCAATTACGTCTACCGTGCCTATGACGACGGCACCGGTGCCGTGGAGGAAGTGGCCAAGACCGTCAAGGAATTGAAAGTCTATGCAGCAGGGAGCAATGCCATCCGTATCGAGTGTGAGGGGGAGTTTACGGTCTGCAACATGATGGGTGTGACAGTGGCTCGCGGAACCGGCGACAGACTTGTGTCGCTTCCCGGACCTGGACAATACATTGTCGTTTCCAATGGACAAGCAGTTAAAACTATCACAAAGTGATAGTTTTAAGGTTATGGGGTTATAAGGTTAAGTTTAAGGACTTTAAGGTCCTTAAGGTCCTTAAAGTCCTTAAACAGCAAAAACACTAACCTCCTAACCCAATAACCCTATAACCTCCTAACCCAATAACCTTATAACCTCCTAACCTTAAATTAATGAGACTACCTATTGTATATGCGGCTGCGGTTGTCCTGGGCACCCTTTCGGCGGGTGCCCGGACGCCCGGCGATCAGTGGGGCCTTACCGACGCTTTGGGGCGCACATCCCGCTCACATGCCGAGGCCGGCGACAAAGATCCCGGCCGCTTCGTCGGCATGTTCTACTGGACATGGCATCAGAGCACCGATGACTCCACCGGCGCTAAAGACAACAAGAGGGTGAAGGTGAAGAATATACGCGAGGTGCTTGAGGAGCATCCCGAAGCCATCCGCGATTATTGGCATCCCGCATGGGGAGTAGGGGAGGAGCGTCCCTCTACATTCTATTGGGACGAGCCGATCTTCGGTTATTACCGCACTGACGATCCCTGGGTGCTCCGCAAACATGCCGAGATGCTCGCCGACGCCGGTGTCGATGCCGTCTTCTTCGACTGCACCAACGGGTCGCTCCTTTGGGAGACCTCGACCGAAGCCCTCATGAAGACATGGAGCCAGGCCATGAAAGATGGCGTCAACGTGCCGAAGATTGTCTTCATGCTCCCCTTCGCGCCTACACCCGATTCAAAAAAATCTCTCCTCCGCCTCTACGACACCATCTACAGCAAGGAGAGATATAAAGACCTCTGGTTCTACTGGAAAGGGAAACCCCTGATAATGGCATACCCCGACAACCTTTCTGAAGAGGGGAGGGAGGGGGAGATACGCGAGTTCTTCACTTTCCGTCCCGGACAACCCGACTATGTGCAGGGCCCGGCTCCCGGTTCTCAGCAGTGGGGGTGGCTTGAAGTCTATCCGACTCATGGCTACGCACCCGATCCCGAGACGGGGAAATTCGAGCAGTGCACCGTCGGCATCGGCCAGAATGCCGGAGACTCGAGCGAGGGTCATTGCTGTGCTTTCACCCTCCCCGATACCTACGGCCGCAGCTTCAGCCGTACTCAGGGCAGGGACACCCGCCCCGACGGTTATCTCTACGGACGCAACATACAGGAGCAATGGGACCGTGCCGTGGATGAGCTCAAGCCGGAGATGGTCTTCGTGACCGGGTGGAATGAATGGACATCCGGAATGTGGAACAAATCTCACGGATGGAGCGATCCACTCTCATTCGTGGATCAGTATGACGCCGACCATAGCCGCGACATCGAGCCGACCCGCGGCTGGGGTGATAAGGGTGACGTCTACTATCAGCAGCTTGTCGACAACGTGCGCCGCTTCAAGGGTATGGATCGCCCCGATGAGGTTTCCCCGGCCAAGAGCATCCGCCTCGGGCGTCTGTCCGATTGGGATGACGTGCTTCCGAGATACACCGCCTACCGTGGCAACACCTTTCACCGCGATGCCGACGGGCGCAACAACAAGCATTACACTGACACGAGCGGGCGCAACGACATCGTCGGCGCGCAGGCCACACACGACCGCAAGAAAGTCTACTTCCGTGTGGAGACCGCCGATCCCCTCACACCCTCGACCGACCCCAACTGGATGATGCTATACATCGATGCGGATGATGACCCCTCGACCGGATGGAACGGCTATGACTATATCGTCAACCGTGTCTCACCCGGTAAAGGGAAGGTGACTGTCGAGAGATATGCCGGCGAGGGCTGGAACTGGATTCCTGCCGGAAAGGGTGACTTCAAGGTCACAGGCAATGTGCTCGAGGTAGCCCTTCCGAAGAGTGTCATAGGTGTAGGAGAGAATCCCGGTTTCGCCTTCAAGTGGGCCGACAATCTTCAGCATCCCGGGGATCCCCTCGATTTCTACGTCAGTGGCGATGTGGCTCCCGGCGGACGGTTCAATTATATCTACCGTTCAGGGCGCAAATGAGACAAATGGAGCTAAAGTGCTGATAAAACAATATTTCGATTTGTATCGTGATACAATCGGCTATGTTAAAAATGAGAAATTGAAACAAACAGTAATAAAGTTGAAACGATAGGGTATAGGAAAAGTATCCTAAAGTCTATAACTTTGCCATCAAACTTAACTAACCAACCATGACAACCCACCAAAAACTTCTGGTCGCGATTTTCACGGCGCTTGTCCTTTCCTGGCTGCCCGCTACAGCATGGGGAGCCGTAATTAGTACGGTGAAGGGAGTAGTCGTCGATGATCAGGGCGAACCGGTGATCGGAGCAGTCGTCCATGAAGAGAAGACGAACAACGCCACAGTCACCGACATTGACGGCAACTTCATGCTCAATCTTCAGACGAAGAAGCCGGTTATCAAAATCACTTATGTAGGAATGAAGCCTGTCACGATAGATGTGAAGGAGTCATTCTATAATGTCACGATGTATTCCTCCATCGAGAATCTCGACGAAGTCGTTGTCGTGGCCTACGGACAGCAGAAGAAGGTGACCGTGACGGGTGCCGTCTCCGCTATCGGAAGCTCCGAGATCAAGAAATCTTCCGAGCCTAACCTTGCGGCCGCACTCGCCGGTAAGCTTCCCGGTCTGACCACCCTCCAGAAGAGTGGCGCCCCCGGTGAAGATGACGTTACGATGTATCTCCGCGGCGCAGCCACAATGAACGGTACCTCCCCCCTTATCCTTGTAGACGGTATCCCCCGCACATCCATGAGTGAGATCGACCCCAACGAGGTTGCTTCGATCAGTGTGCTTAAGGATGCGAGCTCCACCGCCGTGTTCGGCGTGCGTGGCGCCAACGGTGTCATCCTTATCACGACAAAGCGTGGTGAGGAGGGTAAGGTGAATATCCATGGTCAGGTGACCTATTCACAGCAGCGTTTCAACTACTGGCCCGAGTGGCGCCACTCCTATGACTTCGCCCGTATGGCCAACGAGGCTTCCGCCAATGACGGTGGTCTTCCGGTCTACAGCGATGAGGAACTTGCCCTTTATGACACATGGCGCAACGGCAGCGGCCCTGCAGATCCCGCGCTCCGTTTCTGGTATCCCGACACCAACTGGGCCGACATCTACCTGAAAGATCACTCCGACATGGTTCAGGGCAACGTCAACATCTCCGGTGGTACAAAGAAACTCCGCTACTTCGCGAGTGTGGGCTATGTATATCAGGGTGGTATGTACAAGACCGAGAAAAAGAAAGATCTTGGCTACGACCCCCAGAGCAAGATGAACCGCTACAACATCCGCACAAACCTCGACTATACCTTCAATTCATGGTTGAGCGCAACGTTCGATGTCAGCTCCTCAATCCGCAAGACCAATCAGGCTGCTTCCAACATGTCTGGTGCCGACACATCGACACTCCGCGTTGCAGCCGTGACGACAAAACCGACTCAGGCAGGCCCTGTCACAATAGCCGGTAATGCCGAGAATCAATTCGTTGTCAACGATGGCATCCGCGACGATGGCTCGATCGGCTGGCACTATGTGAAAGGTAATATGCTCGTGCAGGACCCCAAGCTTTCCTTGGCACAGTTTGCTTACGGACAGCTCAACCGCTCCGGCTACAAGATGCTCATCGAGGCCAGCGCCAATGCAGTCGCAGCCCTCAACTTCAAGCTCGATGCTCTTACAAAAGGTCTTTCAGCCCGCTTCCAGGCATCGTTCGAGACCTATGCTCAGGAGCTTACGATCGGAAGCAAGAATTTCGCCGGTTACCTCTACGACCTTCACCCCGGTGGTTTCGACACTCCGATGTTCCTGATGCAGGGTGATTCGGAAGACGACAGCCCGTTGACGCTCGCGCGTGCCGATTTGAGTCGCTACTTCATGAACCTCCAGGCTCAGATCAACTACAACCGCACATTCAATGACATCCACGATGTGACGGGTATGGTGCTCTTCCAGCGTGATGATAAGGAGAATGTCCTCGGATCGATCCCCTATAAGATGCTCGGTGTCGCCGGTCGCTTCACATATGCTTTCGACACCCGCTACCTCGCTGAGGTCAACCTCGGTTACAACGGTTCAGAGCAGTTCGCTCCCGGTCACCGCTTCGGTTTCTTCCCCGCCTTCTCTCTCGGTTGGGTTGCTTCAAATGAGAAATTCTTCGGCAAACTCGCAGAGAAGGGATGGATCAGCAACCTTAAGTTCCGCGCTTCAATCGGTAAGGTCGGCAACGACGAACTCTATGTAGGTTCCGACGAGGCTGCCCGCCAGAACCACCGCTTCCTCTACCTCGATAACAATGCGATGACACCATTTTACAGCAACGTCATGGATGCCACGATGGTGCCAACGTCGTTGACAAGTTCGGGTGCCGGTCTCAATATCATCAAGGAGCAGCTCATCGGCAACCCCGACATCCACTGGGAGACCGCATGGAAGCAGAACTACGCTGTCGACATCACTCTCTTCCGCAACCTCGAGATCAACTTCGACTACTATATCGAAAAGCGTTCCGACATCCTCATCTCCCGCAACACCATCCCGATGCTCGGCGGCCTCGACAATACGCAGCTCCCCCGCTCCAACTTCGGTAAGGTAGACAACCACGGATTCGAGATCGCAGCCCGCTACAACTACAACATCAATCCCGACCTCATGTTCTTCCTGACAGGCAACTTCGCCTACAACAAGAATAAGGTGATCAATGCCGACGAGGTTTACAAGGGTGATGACTACGCTTATCCCAAGACAAAGGAGGGATTCTCACTCGGCCAGAACTGGGGCTACCTGATCGACCGCAGCTACAATCCGGAACTTGGTCTCGACGGCACAGGTTTCTACAACACTCAGGAACAGATTGATGCACGTGGACTCGAATACCCCGGTGCTCAGCCCAAACCCGGCGACTTTGTTTATCAGGATCTCAACGGCGACGGCAAGATCAGCGACAAGGATATCGCTCCCATCGGCTACTCCTCACTTCTTCCCCGCATCTCCTACGGAGCCACACTCGGCGGTAATGTCTATGGTTTCGACTTCTCCGTGATGGTTCAGGGTGTCGGCCAGTACACACGCTATTTCGGCAGCCAGATCATGTTTGAGGAATATGGCACCACGTTCTTCTCCGATATGTGTGACAACCGTTGGACAGAGGAGAGGTATCTGGCAGGAGAGAAGATCACTCACCCGCGTCTCGCCACGACTACTTCATCGAGCCATGTTGCCAACGATTACTACACGATGGATGCCTCATATGTGCGTCTCAAGAACATCACGATCGGATACACACTTCCCTCTAAGCTGACCAAGAAGATCGGTCTCGGTCCCGTCAGGGTCTATGTAAGCGGCGACAACATCCACACATGGAACAAGCTCCGCACAAAGATGATCGACCCCGAGCAGAGCGGCTTCACAGCTTACCCCCTTATGAAGACTTACACGGTTGGTCTCTCGGTAGACATCTAATGAGCATACACACTTTTCCACCGACACAATCATGAAAAATAAATTTTTAAATATATTTCTCTCCCTCGCGGCAGTCACCGGAGGTATGGCGGGGCTTTCATCATGCAACGATGAGCTCAATGTCACCCCCGACGGACGTATGACCGACGAAGTCATCTTCTCCACCCCGGAGAATACCAAGGATTATTTCGCATCAGCATGGAGCCACATTCCATACAAGATGTTCATGTGTTACTTCTTCGAGAACTATCTTATCGAGATGGCTGACGAAGGTTGGAGCAGCGATGACGGACAACCTCTTATCATAGCTGAGCTATATAGTGGTGGTGCTCTTAATGTGGCAAATCACAAATTTGAGTTTGGCGACAATCCCCAGGGTAAATGGGAGGGTAATTACTGGAACCGCTATTGGGCGATGATCCGTATCCTCAACAAATGCATCGAGCGTTTCCCGAACGCTGCGTTCGAGAGTGAGTCAGAGCGTGCCCTCTGCACTGCCGAGGCCCGTGTGCTCCGAGCTTTCTACTATCTCCAGCTCGTGAAGTTCTACGGAGATCTCCCGATTGTCACCGATGCCTACGGCATCAGCACCTCATATGCCGGTCTCCGCCGCGCAGAGGCTTGGGAAGTGCTCCAGCACATCGTTTCCGAGTGTGAGGAAGCCCTCAAGTGTCCCGAGCTTCCCTGGCGACTCACCACAGTGCAGCAGCGCAACCGTATGACAAAGGGTATCGCCTGCGCCATCATCTCTCAGGCATCACTCTTTGCTGCGAGTCCCCTTTTCTGTCATGAACAGGATCTCTGGCAGTATGCTTATGAGAAGAATAAGAAAGCTTTTGAAGATCTTGTTGCCAACGGCTATGAGCTTTACAATCACCTCAATGATTCGAAAGCTTATAAGAACGCATATCAGGAATATTTCGCTTCGAGAAGCTATAGTGGTTCAAAGGCTGACGACCTCGAGACAATCTGGGGTTCGCCATTCGTAGGCAATTCCGGAATCAACCATCCCTGTATCAACGGTCTTCCGATTTTCACAGGACAGTTCAAATGTGGTGCTATGCCGACACAGGAGCTTGTCGACGCTTACGATATGCTCGCCACCGGTGAACCTATCTATGATCTTGCTAATCCTTATGTCGACGAGAAACACTCCGACATCAATATCAATCCGAAGTCGGGCTATGATCCCCAGAATCCTTACGAAGGACGTGATCCCAGATTCTATGCATGTATCTACTACAACGGTTGCAAGGTCAACACCGGTGTGCTTGACAAGACAGTCGAGATATGGAACAATGAAAAGAACTGGAAAGGTGACGAATGTTCGTATAAGGCTGACAAGGGCACGAGCGGCAATTCAAAAATGGATTCCAACGTAGATGAACGCCATTATACCCGCACCGGTTATTACAACCGTAAGTATCATGCCTATAAAGCCACTGTTGCCCAGTCAAAGGATGAGGGCAACTGGAAATACTACCGTCTCGGTGAGATTTACCTTAATCTCGCAGAGGCAGCAGTGGAGTGTGGCAAGACCGACGAAGCCATGAAGCTTGTCAACGAGATCCGTCACCGTGCAGGTTTCGCTCCCGCGGTCGATAAGGTTGCCGCTTCAAAAGAGGATGGACGCCGCATCGTACGTCACGAGCGTCAGGTGGAGCTTTCATTCGAGGAGCACCGCTATTTCGACTGCCGCCGCTGGGGTACATATTATCAGGATATCCAGGAAGAGAAATACAACACAGGTATGTGGATCTTCAAGGATGGCAAAAATTATGTCTATGAACGTTTCCCCCTCGGAAAGGGTCAGGGTGATGATGTCAGCAAGCATTGCTACGAGGCAAAGAATCGTCTCATCCCGATCCCTCTGAAGGAATCGAACAATCTCGGTGCCCTCACGGGCGACGGTGCCAAGGTCTGGCAGAATCCCGGTTGGGAGTAATCACCTTATCAATCTAATCACCAAATCATCATGATTCCTACCAAATATATTATACCGACTCTCCTTGTCGCCGGCTTCGCCACGGCAACGGCTGCCACTACCGACACCGTTCCCTACGGCGACCAGCTTCTCAAGGCTCATTACGGCTATCAGGAGACACGCGACAGCTATACGGGATCTCAGGCAAGTGTCGACGCCAACCAGATCGAGACCTGGAAGGGAACAGGCCTGAAGGCTGCCATCAACGGCAAACTATCAGGATGGTACAACGGCGTAATCCGCGGTGCGAGCTCACCCTATGCCACCGACCCCCTGATTGTGCTCGACGGGATACCGATGCCTTTCATCTCGATCGATGACCTCGACCCGACAACAGTCGAAAATGTCACTATCCTGAAGGATGCGGCCGCCAAGGCTCTCTACGGCCCGGAGGGTGCGCAGGGTGTGATGCTCATCACCACCAAGCATGGCAACAACAACGCCCTGAAGGTGGATATTTCGGCTAACTTCCAGTTCCAGAAACCGACAGAGCACCCCGAGATGCTCAACTCCTACGGTCAGGCACTTCTCCGCAACCAGGCTCTCGTCAATGACGGTCTCGAGCCCCGCTTCTCGGATGCAGCCCTCGCTGCTTTCCGCGACGGCACGGGAATTGACAATGACTGGCGCGACCTATACATGAAGGATATCTTCCTGCAGAAATACAACGTGCAGGTCGGTGGCGGCGGCGAAAGGGTGACATTCTATGTCAATGCCGGTTTCGCCCGCGAGAGCGGCCGCTACAATACGGAGTATGAGGATAAGTATAATCCCTCGGATTTCACCAACCGCTTCACCGTTGTCAGCAACCTCGACGTGAAGATCACTTCATGGCTCCGTGCGTTCGCCAACACCAACATCGGTATCAAGCGTGTCAACGCCACACGCAAGACAGGTGACATCTACCGATTGATCTACACTACCCCCAACTGGGTCGATGATGGACATTTCCCCAACGGCAGCGTCATCACCAGCACAGGTTATGCAGATCCTATCTATGGCTCGCTCAACTATTCCGGCGTCAACCAGATGACACGCACCGACCTTGCCGCCAACCTCGGTCTTGACTTCGACCTCTCATTCCTCACGAAAGGCTTGTCGCTTAAGGCTATCTTCGGCTACAGCTCGATTTACAACGGCATCCGCGGCGGTTCATATGACTACGAACGCGTTGTTTACAACGAGAAGACCGGAGAATATGAGCAGTGGGGTTCCCAGGTCAACACCCCCCTCTCATGGGCGAAGGGAACAACCACCAACTATTACATGGATTTCCAGGCCATGATCAACTATAGCCGTGTCTTCGGCGAGGATCACAGCGTCAATGCTTTCCTCCACTACAAGAGCGAGGATTACCGTGGAGACGCGGAAAAGTGGTATCAGTATGCATTTATGCTCCCTGCCAACCGCATCGCGCTCGCCGGCGAGGCTCGCTACGGCTTCAAGAACCGCTACTTCGTGCAGTTTGACTTCAACCACAGCGGATCCGAGATGATGGCCAAAGGGCATCAGTT
The DNA here is from genome assembly GCA_964566015.1 of uncultured Sangeribacter sp. Taxonomy (GTDB): domain Bacteria; phylum Bacteroidota; class Bacteroidia; order Bacteroidales; family Muribaculaceae; genus Lepagella. The sequence goes on from CAZMHE010000002.1 coordinate 24,195, forward strand.
CCATTTCTCACCGACTGTCTCCGCATCGTGGGTGGCAAGCAACGAGAGCTGGCTCCGCAACGACGTGATGACCTATCTGAAATTCCGCGCATCTTACGGAGCCCTCTATTATGACTCACTCCGTGATCAGGATTCACGCTACCTATATAATAATGTGTATCGCGGTGATGTCGGTGGAATCGAGGGTATCTTCTCCGGTTACGGAATCAAGAATCTCCGTCGAGGCAACCCCCTCATCGGATGGGAGAAATCAAAGCAGCAGGATTACGGTATCGACCTCGGATTCATCGACTGCATCCATATGACCCTCGACTACTGGCGCACGAATCAGGACGGCATCCTCGTGCAGTCTGAGCTTGCTCCGACAGTCGGCGGCGTGATGAGCGAGAACCGTGCATTCTCCAATGCGGGCAAGATCCTCAATCAGGGTATCGACCTTTCACTCAGCTACAGCAAGACTCTCGCCTGCGGACTCGGCATCACAGCCACCGGCCAGATGGGTTGGAACAAGAATGAGTGGAAAGATGCTCAGGAGCTCTCATATGCAGCTGCCAACTATGCCTATCCATATCGCAAGACCGGCTACAGCATCGGTCAGGGATTCGGTTATGTTGTTGACGAGAGCAACGGCTCACCCTTCTATAACTCACAGGCTGAGATTGACGCTTCCGGACTTACATATGTAGGCAAGCAGCCCCGTCCCGGTGATCTCAAGTATGCCGACCTCAACAACGACGGCATCATCGACGAGGGTGACATGGCTCCGATGGACGGCGTCCAGACTCATCCCAATTTCGAATATGGTGCTTCAGTCGCCCTCGACTACAAAGGTTTCGACCTCTATCTTGATTTCATCGGTGAGAGCGGCCGCTCGAAACTCATGAACGCAAGCGTGGGTGTGGCCGAGTATGTTGCCGACGTCACCACCGACGGTGTCTACATGCCCTTCCATCAGGAGGCATGGACAGCAGAGCGTTACGCTCAGGGTCTCCCCATCAATTACCCCGCGCTTTCGACATCGGCATCATCGAGCCTTCAGAACAACTCCTTCTTCGTTTCCAAGATGGATTATCTGCGACTCCACAACCTGACACTCGGTTACTCACTCCCCGCCAACATCGTCAAGGCGATGGGCATGACACGCCTCCGCGTATATGTATCCGCTCAGAATCTCGCCACATGGGATCGTCAGAAATTCGACGGTTTCGCTCCCGAAGCGGGTCAGATCTATGATTTCGTGTTCCGCTCCTTCAATGTAGGCCTCAACATCAACTTCTAATCCCCGAAGCTCAACCAATGAAAACGAAAATATTAAGTTTCATCCTCCCCGCTGCGCTCCTTGCAGCCTCCTGCACGGAAATCTCCGATTATCCGGACGGTTCGATCCCCTTCAGCGAGGTCTTCAACAGCGAGAAAAACACCGCGGGATGGCTCAACAACTGCTATCTGCCGATGGTGAACTCCACTTTCGGAAGTGCGCACGGCGACAACAAGTCGTTTCTCGACGCAGCCACCGACAATGCCCATGACGTCGACGACGTTCAGGGTGGACCGATGTCGCGCTGGAACAACGGAGCCGTCAACATCTCATCCAATCCCTTGACCGGTCTTGACAAATGGGAGAAATATTATGACGGCATCGCCAACTGCAATATCCTCATCAACAACATAGACCACGCCTATGTTCTCGAGGATGGCAACCGTGCCCGTTACCGTGCAGAGGCTTTCGGTCTGAGGGCTTACTACTACCTTCAGCTCGCCAAGATCTACGGCGGTGTGCCCATCATCCTCGACCAGAAGGATGACAGCGACTATGATTACTCCAAGGTGGTGCCCGCTACATTCGCGGAGGTTGCCCGCCAGATCATCAGCGACTGTCAGGAGGTGCTCGACTGCGAGTTCGTAGACTGGCGTTCCGGCACATCAGACACCGACCTCAAGCGCATCAATAAGGCGATCGCCAGCGCGATCATGTCTGAGGCCGCCCTCTATGCTGCATCACCCCTCAACAACGACGGCTCCTTCACATGGAAGGAGGCTGCCGAGATCTGCAAGAAAGCCCTCGATGACTGTGTCAAGAACGGCTACAAGCTTCACACGATGAAGCCGACTGAGTCAGGCAACGAGAATCTTCTCGCATGGTGCCCCTACGACGCCCTCTTCCTGAAGAAGCCCGACAGCAAGGGTGCCAACGAGCAGGAGACAATACTCGGTATATCGCAGTGTAACGTATGGCAGTATAACGGCGCTCCGATCCTTGCGGGTCACGTGCGTGCCGGTTCATGCCCCTCTCAGGAACTTATCGACTGCTATGAGACGACCGACGGCAAGCAGCCTATCCTCGGTTATGCCGATGCCGAGCATCTCCAGCCGATCATCAACCCTGAGGCAACGCTCTATGACGAGAACAATCCTTATGCGAACCGTGACCCCCGTCTGAAGGGTACAATCTACTTCAACGGTGCTCCCGCCCATCTCCAGGAGAACCGTCCCCAGCCGATGATTTACACTGGAGAGGGTTCGAAATTCGGAATCTCCTCAAACGATATATTGACAACCCGTACAGGTTATTACCTTCACAAGTATTTCAACATCCTGTCTTCCCGTACAGCCAATATGGATGGTTACTATCGTGTGTTCCGTCTCGCCGAGCTTTACCTGAACTATGCCGAGGCTGCCAACGAGGCCGCCGAGAACGGTGTCGTTCCCGCAGAGGCTGTCACGGCAATCAACACCGTGCGTAGCCGCGTGCAGATGCCGGGTCTCGCTCAGGGTATGAGTCAGGAAGATTTCAGAACACGTGTCCGCAACGAGCGTCGCATCGAGCTCGCTTTCGAGGATCACCGCTTCTATGACGTGCGCCGCTGGAAGATCCTTGATCAGACAAGCGTGATCACAGGTATGCGTCCTGTCGGAGAGACCGTCATGATGGTCGGCTACAACTCCAAAGGTGACGCTGACTGGGATCGCGACGAGAAGGGTAACCTGATTCCGGACGAGGATGGTCGCGAATACCGCATCACAACCGGATATCAGCGTTTCTCGGTAGCCAAGCACAATGCTACAGCCGACAAGTTCCTCCGCATACCGGTTCCCGGCAAGGAGGCGACGGCCCTCGAGCAGGCAACAGGAAAGAAATTCCAGAACGAAGGATGGTAATTCACCACCGGGACATCGCCCGGCGATGTCCCGGCACCACCCCTAACCCCCTAACCTTATAAACAAATAACCTTTTTATATTAACCATTTAATTAACTCAGCATTATGAATTTTAAATCATTACTCGCTGCAGCTTGCCTCATGGCCTCTGTTTCGGCCTCGGCAGTCTATCCTATCTACTTCCGCGACACAGTCGACGGAAACGGTCACATGAGCTTCCCGACAAACGAGGATGGTACACCCAAGTTCAATGAGGACGGCTCAATCACACTTACCCGCGAAGAGGGTGACGGTGTGTACTTCCGCACAAAGTACATCGGCAAATCCGGTGAAACTCCCGATGCTAAGTATGCGCACACAGGTGAGTGCAGCAACGACTACACTGTTCTTGCTTTCGACTACAAGAGCAGCCTCCCCGTTGACAACCTCGTTGTCTTCCAGCACGAGTTCGGTGCTGACAACTATCCCGAATTTGCAAACTTCGTTGATATTGCAAACGGTGCAATGTTCACAGTGGCTGATGACTACCAGACAGTCTATATGGTCATTCGTCGTGGCATCACACCGTGGGGCACACAGGAGAGAAACTATTTCTGGATCTCCTTCAACAACACTGTTCCCGGATGGGTCCTCACAGTAAAGAACATTCGTCTCATGACCCTCGACGAGGCTTCTGAAGAGTGCAAGGGTTCTGATGCTAAGGTCGTAGTTGATGACCTCCACCTCCCCAACGCTGACCTGACTAAGGACTGGGATGAGAATATGGATGCCAACATCTATGTTGTAAGCGGTGGCAACCCCATTCTCCAGTCAGCTTCTCTTCTCAAGCCCCTCCCCGCAGGTGTGACAGAGTATCGTTTCGACTATAAGGTTGCCGGTGAGCCTGTACCCGTTAAGCTCTACTTGCACAAGAACGCTCTCTTCACAGAGATGACAACTGTTGCCAACAGCTTCACTCTCGAACCCAGCGAAGATCCCTACGAAGAGGGCTGGAAGACATTCAAGTATGACTTCGCAAATGAAATCGAGGAGCTCGGTTTCGCCAAGAACTTCGGTGACAACCACTTCATCTGGGTACAGTTCCCCGGCATGGATGCTGAGACAATGTTGTGGATTCAGAATCCCCGTTGGGCCGCTCCTGATTATGTAGAAGATCCATCAGGTGTTGCCAACATCGAGGCAGTTGCCGCTGACGGACGCACATACAACCTCATGGGCGTAGAGATCAAGGGTGAGCTCGCTCCCGGCATCTACGTTCGCGACGGCAAGAAGTTTATCGTGAAGTAATCACGCTTCCCAATCAACTGAAAGCAATCAGGCCGGACCCGCTTTCATCCACGAGAGTGGGTCCGGCTCCCTTTTCTAACCTTTCAATCTAATTACGGACTCCGAAATGAGTATCAAGACATTCCTCTGCGGCATTTCCCTGCTTATCCCGGTTGCGGCAGCCGCCCAATATCCCATGACAATCGCGTCTCTCCCCCCGACGTCGGGTTTCTCGTCTGATTACGACCCGCAGACCGAGGTGTGGACGCTGACATGCGAGAATAATGCCGGCGGTCTCTACATCCCCTCCTTCAGGATGAACGCAATCGCCGAGGCAGTTCCCGAGCAGTACACTTCATTCTGTTTCGAATACCGCTCCACAAACGAGCTCCCGAAAGTGAGCATGGCTATGTATAAGGTCTTCCTGGGATCGGCTCAGCGCAATGTGGATTTTGACAAGCCGCTTCACGCCACACAGGAGTGGAAGACATATCGTGTCGACGTTTCGGAATACCGTAAGTCTAATTCCGTGCGCTTCCTCAACAAGGCGGCGCAATATCAGGATGTACAGTTCCCCGACCTTCCCGTCGGCGGTGCCATCCAGATCCGCAACATACGCTACGACGTAAACGAGTACTCATTCAAGGATATCACACTTCAGCCCAACGGAGTGACCTCCATCGAGGCTGAGGATTTCAACAGCTCCGCCGATGGCAAGGAGGGTCGCGTGGCTCACCACAACCAGGTGCCGGAGATGAACACCTACTACCGTCACCCGACCGGTGATTACTTCCCCATCTATGCCTGGGGTTCGGTAGATTTCGAGGGCTCGAAAGGTAACGACGCCCCCCTCTTCCTCCAGCAGCAGTATCAGGAGCTCTGGGACTGCGGCTTCACAATCACCCAGGGCACGGCATGGCCCGGTGTTGACTACGCTTTCCTCTTCGACGGCCAGGAGGTGAACGGAGTCCAGGTCAATCTCCACGAGGGGACCGACCTCAAATATATCTGCAAGGCCGGCACAAACGGCTATGGCGAGATCAGCAGTGTCGTTCCGAAGAACGCAGCTTCCGACCGTCTCGCGGGATGGTTCATCATGGATGAGCCTCACCATTTCCAGTTCCCGGAGATGAAACAGAAAGTCGACTGGATCCGCCAGTTCGATCAGAAGAGCATCCTCTACGGCAACCTTCTCAATATCGGCACATCGATGCCTGCCATCGGCTTCACAAGCTATGACGAATATGTCCACACTTATATGAGTGAGGTCGGCACAGGCTTCATTTCCTATGACTATTACCCCGTGCGTCAGTATGACGACACGAAAGAGATATACATCGAGCCTGACTTCTTCCAGAATCTGGAGATTGTCTCGAAGCTCGCGAAATACTACGGCACTTCCTTCTGGGCTTTCGCCCACAGCGTCGCCTCAAACTGCGGTAAGGCCGGCGTAAGCTATCCCACACCCGAGGAGGATCATATGCGAGTGCAGATCTTCGGCAACCTCGCCTACGGCGCGCAGGGTGTGCAGTATTTCACATACAAATGCCCGACCCCTTACGGCGGATATGAATATTACGACGCCCCGATCAACCTCCAGAACGAGAAGACTCCGGTCTGGTATATGGTGCAGCGCATCAACAAGGATATACATGCCCTGACATGGGTGTTCCTCGGAGCAGAGTTCATCCGCGCCGGTCACACCAACGCCACGACACCTGTGGGTTGCTCACGCCTCACCACTCAGATGCTTCCCGCCGGTGTGAAATCTGTTGAGAGCGACGGTCAGGGTGTCTGCGTCACTCTCCTCAAGAACGGCAAGAACCTCTTCATGATGGTTCTCAACGGAGATATCCACAACACACAGAACGTCACGGTCGCCACAGACGCTCAGCTAAAGAGGGTTCTGATGGACGGCACGACAGCCGCTCAGGGTGCCGGCACGGAGACTTATGCTCTCGAACCGGGCCGCTTCCTCCTTTACCTCGTCAGCGAGAACGAGCCTGAGACCGACAAGACACCGACGGCCCGCTACGCCACTTCAGACTATCGCACGGATGCCGACGGCGTATTCCTCACGGAGGATGCTTCCGCTTCCGGCGGCCACTACATCGCAGCTATGGGTGATCCGAGCTGGCGCAATTTCTCCGCTATCGTTAATACGGAAGCTGACCGCACCCTCTCACGCACGGCGGCAGCCCGCCAGTGGGGTGCCATGTACAGCTACACCGTCAATGTTCCCGAAGATATGGATGTAGATATCTCCGTGAGCCACGCTGTCCCCGCCGATGAATATTTCCGCGTCACCGCAACCGGTGTGGAGCCCGGATATGAATACATGGTGGAGGGTGACCCGACACTCAACTGGCCCCGCCGCTATGCCGCCTCTATGATCCTCGAGATCGACGGCGTGGAGGTTGCCCCCTCAAATCAGCGTCAGCGTCCCGATGCACAGGGTGATCCGGTGCTCTTCGACACTCTCCTTGCTGACAAGGATTCCTGGACATCGACAGCAGAGGCAGACGGAAGCGTCTCCAACACACTCTATTTCTGGCCCGCATCCTCGACCGACGACGGTTCTGTATTTGCGGTCAACGAAGATCCCGACTATGCCAAGGTGCATCTCACGGCCGGTGTCCACAAGATTGCAGTCAACTCTCTCAGCTACCCCTGGCACTTCGACCGCCTCGTGATCGAGCCCGCCGATCTCAATAGCGTCGGCAATGTGCTGACCGAGACCCCCGACGACCGCGTATTCGACCTGATGGGTGTGGAATGTAAGGGTCAGCTCGCTCCCGGCATCTATGTCCGCGGCGGCAAGAAGTTTATCGTAAAATGAAAGCAGTCATGAAGAAATTCATATTGCCCGCTCTATCCCTCGCCATGTGGCTGCCTTTGGCAGCCCATGCCGAGAGTGTGGAGATCGACGGGAAGGAGTATAAGATCGACCGCCTCATAGAGCGTCAGATCGCTCCCGGCACCACCTATCTGCGTATCCAGTTGCCGGAGATTCCGGTCAACATCAACATGGTGATCGCTGACATGGATAATGAATATGTCCGCATCGAGAACTCTCCGGCAAAGGGTAGCTCGAAAGGGGTGGAACTTATCTCGGCAGCCGCTACACGTCTCTCAACCGAGGGGCATAAGGTTGTGGCCGGACAGAACGCCAACTTCTGGGCAGTCTCCTCACAGGCTCCTGACGGAAAGATGTTCGGCAACATCACCCGCAACGCTTCCATACGCAACGGCATGATCGTGACGGAGTGCAACATGGGTAAGGAGAAACCTTTCGGTGGCCCGGAAGATTTCACCGGTATCATGGGTATCTCCCCCGAGAAGGATATCTACCTTGATTTCTGCACCCCGACGCTCGGCATCCGCATCAACGACCGCATCGCCATCTACAATGTGGCTCAGTGCAACAAGGGCATCCATCCCGACGAGATCGGCATGTACAACCGTTTCTACGGTCAGTCGAAAGCGTTCCAGCCTATCTCTTCCGAATTTGCGGAGGGTGGTTTCTATCAGGCGGCAGCTCCCGGTGACGCTCTCGAGCTTATCCTCGACCTCGAGGATGGTGAGAGCTGGATGGGTGGACGCTTCATCAATTTCGTGGTGAAGGAGGTTCGCGAGAACGGCGGCAACGGCACTCTCGGCGACCATGACCTCGCGCTTGTGGCCCGTGGCGCCGGTAAGGACAAGATCGGCACGGTCAATGTAGGCGACAAGGTCGCCCTCAAATATGCTTTCCAGTTCGATCCCTCGCACACACCCGAATATCCCCTTGTTGAGACAGCCATCGGTGGCAACCTGCTGATGATGCGCAACGGGGAGGTGCTGAGTATCTGCGGAAACTCGAGCTATGACTACACCACCTACGCCCGCTCACTCTTCGGCAGATCGGCCGACCGCCGCAAGCTCTACATGATGGTCGTGGATAAGTCTACCGATCCCGTCTATGGTAAATCGGCCGGTCTGAGCACAGCCCGTGCCGCTCAGATTGCCCGCCATTTCGGTTGCTCCGACATGCTTCAGTGTGATGGCGGCGGTTCGGCACAGCTCTATGTCGACAATCAGATCGTCAACAAGACAACCGAGTCTACACCGCGTGCGGTGGCCAACTGCCTGTTGGTATTCAACGAGGCACCCGCCGACGACACCACGGCTGAACTCAGGGTTGACATCCCCGGCGATGTTATCAACCTTGATCCCGGTCAGTCAATAACCCCGGTATTGCTTGTCTACAACCAGTATGGCTCACTTATCCATACCTACAAATTCGGCTACACGATGACCTGTTCCGACGGACTCGGCACGGTCGACAACAACACATTCACCGCGGCTTCCGTACCTGTGGCCGGCACCATCACGCTGAAATATGACGGCAAGGAGGTGACGCGTGTAGTATCGGTAGGTGGAGCCGAGACCGGCGTGGCCACCATCGGGCAGGATGCTCCGGCCAACGGAATCTGCTACAATCTCCTCGGTGTTGCTTGTGGAGAGAATCCGGCTCCCGGCATCTATGTCCGCGACGGTAAGAAAATCGTAATCAGATAATCAACCCAAATGTTTAACTAATAATTTAGTATCATGAATTTGAAATCCTTATTCGCGGTAGGATGCCTCATGGCAGCTGTATCTGCTTCGGCGTCGTACCCCCTCTACTTCCGCGACACAGTCAACGAGGGTGGACACATGCGCTTCGCTCAGAATGAGGACGGCACACCCGCCTTCAATGAAGACGGCTCCATCACGCTAACCCGTATAGAAGGAGATGGTGTGTACTTCCGTACAAAAAAACTCGGTACTGCCGGTCAGGAACCCACCGAGAAAGCAGCCAACACAGGCTACTGCGATCCCAAATACACAGTACTCGCATTCGAGTACAAGAGCAACATGCCTGTTGACAATGTAGTAATCTTCCATCACGAGGGCTTCGGGAACTATGCTGACGTGACCAGCGGAAATATGATTGAAGCGACTGACGAATATAAGACATGCTATGCTTTCATGAATCGTCAGGCCACTACATGGGGTTATGGTGACGGCTACGAGAATAACTACAACTGGATCTCCTTCAACAGCACCGAGATTGGTTGGGAGCTCACAGTGAAGAATCTCCGTCTTCTCACACCCGAAGAGGCCGCTGCCGAATGTCAGGTTTCAACAGCAAACGTTGTAGAGGATTTGTTCATTCAGCTCAACCTCGATTTCGGAAAGGATTATGATGACGACATGGGTAGCGATCTCTACGCTAAAGTGGGAGTCAATCCTGTGCTTGCTACTGCCGAACTCATCAAACCCCTCCCCAATGGTGTGACAAAACTTTGCTTCGATTACAAGCTTATGGGCACAACTTATGAGGCTAACTTCCACGTTAACGGCGCCGGCGGACCTGTTGTAAAAGCTAACGTTGTAGCTTTAGGTGAGGATGAAGATCCCTACGAGGCTGAATGGAAAACTCTCGAGGTTGACCTCGCTGATGCAATGGCATCTGTCAACTTCGCTCAGACATTCGGTAGCCGTAACCGTGTATGGTTCCAGTCAATCAACATGGCTAATGACGATATGATCTGGATCAAGAATGTACGTTGGGAAGGGCCAAAAGCACCCGAACCCCCTTCAGTTGGTTATCCCATCTACTTCCGCGACACAGTCAACGAGGGTGGACACATGCGCTTCGCTCAGAATGAGGACGGCACACCCGCCTTCAATGAAGACGGCTCCATCACGCTAACCCGTATAGAAGGAGATGGTGTGTACTTCCGTACAAAAAAACTCGGTACTGCCGGTCAGGAACCCACCGAGAAAGCAGCCAACACAGGCTACTGCGATCCCAAATACACAGTACTCGCATTCGAGTACAAGAGCAACATGCCTGTTGACAATGTAGTAATCTTCCATCACGAGGGCTTCGGGAACTATGCTGACGTGACCAGCGGAAATATGATTGAAGTGACTGACGAATATAAGACATGCTATGCTCTCATGAATCGTCAGGCCACTACATGGGGTTATGGTGACGGCTACGAGAACAACTACAACTGGATCTCCTTCAACAACACCGAGATTGGTTGGGAGCTCACAGTGAAGAACCTCCGTCTTCTCACTCTCGAAGAGGCCGCTGCCGAATGTCAGAGTTCAACAGCAAACGTTGTAGAGGATGTGTTCATTCAGCTCAACCTCGATTTCGGAAAGGATTATGATGACGATATGGGTAGCGATCTCTACGCTAAAGTGGGAGTCAATCCTGTGCTTGCTACTGCCGAACTCATCAAACCCCTCCCCAATGGTGTGACAAAACTTTGCTTCGATTACAAGCTTATGGGCACAACTTATGAGGCTAACTTCCACGTTAACGGCGCCGGCGGACCTGTTGTAAAAGCTAACGTTGTAGCTTTAGGTGAGGATGAAGATCCCTACGAGGCTGAATGGAAAACTCTCGAGGTTGACCTCGCTGATGCAATGGCATCTGTCAACTTCGCTCAGACATTCGGTAGCCGTAACCGTGTATGGTTCCAGTCAATCAACATGGCTAATGACGATATGATCTGGATCAAGAATGTACGTTGGGAAAGCAACACTGTTGGTGTAGCCAACGTTGAGGTTGCCGCTCCTGCTGATGGCCGCACATACAACCTCATGGGCGTTGAGATCAAGGGCGAACTCGCTCCCGGCATCTATATCCGCAACGGCAAGAAGTTTATCGTGAGGTAATCAACCCGCTTACTCAAATCTGAAATATTCCGGATCTGCTTCCGTCAACCGGAAGCAGACCCGGAATTTCATATTTTTTATTATGAACCATCGATTCGGGACTATTCTGTTTCTTTCTCTCTTCATAAATTCCGTTTCCGCTGCCGGGGCTGAGACTCCGGTCTATCTGCGTACGGACCGTCCTGTGGAGGAACGGGTGGAGGATCTTCTCTCACGGATGACTCTTCAGGAGAAAATCGGGCAACTCAACCAACGCTCCTACTGGTATTCGGAAGAGGGTAAAAGGGTATTTTATCCTATGGTGGAGAACGGGGAGGTGGGTTCGCTGATGAATGTGACGGATCCTGAGACGGCCAACGCGCTTCAGCGGATTGCCGTGGAGAAATCACGTCTCGGGATTCCGTTGCTCCTCGCACGCGATGTGATTCACGGATACAAGACTATTTTCCCTATCCCTCTCGGACAGGCGGCCACTTTTTCACCCGAGGTTGTGAGGGAGGGATCGAGGATTGCGGCGGTCGAGGCTTCTTCCGACGGAATCAGATGGACGTTCGCCCCGATGGTGGATATTGCACGCGATGCCCGCTGGGGACGTATTGCCGAAGGATTCGGAGAGGATCCCTACCTCACCTCCGTGATGTCTGCGGCAAGTGTGGAGGGTTTCCAGCATGGCGACTCAATCGGTTCGCCGACATCCGTCGCGGCGTGCGCGAAGCATTTCGTGGCCTATGGTGCCGCGGAGGGTGGCCGCGACTACAATACGACCGGGGTGTCGGCACGTGAACTCCGGCAGACTTATCTCCCGCCGTTCAAGGCTGCCGCTGATGCGGGAGCACTGACTTTCATGGCCTCATTCAACGCCAACGACGGAATCCCCTCTTCGGCAAATGCTCCGCTCCTTACCGGTGTTCTCCGTGAAGAATGGAAATTTCCCGGGTTTGTTGTGAGCGACTGTTTCAGCGTGCGGGAATTGGTGAGCCACCGCGTGGCCGCCGATGAGAAGGAGGCGGCCGCCATGAGTGTCGCCGCCGGTCTTGACATGGATATGGAAGACAGCATATTCGCTACCTATCTCCCGGCTCTTGTGGCAGAAGGGAAGGTGGATGAAAAAGATATTGACAGGGGAGTCAGGGGTATTCTGCGAGCCAAGTTCATGCTCGGCCTTTTCGAGGATCCCTACGTTCATACTCCTCAGGATGTGAAGTATTCCCCGGCCCATCTTGAAGCGGCACGGAAAGCAGCCTCGGAATCAGTGATCTTGCTGAAAAACGAGTCCTCGACACTTCCTCTCTCTCCCAAACGGACAAAAAAGATACTTCTCACCGGCCCTATGGCCGATGCTTCATATAATCAGCTCGGCACCTGGATTTTCGATGGTGAAAGAGAGCACACAGTCACTATTCTCGACGCCCTTCGCGGTGCTGACTTCAGCGGCTTCAAGGTTGACTATACCCCGGGGCTTCTCACTCCGCGACGCTCCGATGCGGAGGAGATCGAGAGAGCTGTCAGGGGAGCCCGCTCCGCAGATGCTGTTGTTGTGGCCGTCGGGGAGGATGCCATCCTCTCCGGAGAGGGTCACTGCATGGCCGACATCGAACTCGTAGGGGCACAGAGTGAACTTGTGGCCCGGCTGAAAGAGACGGGTAAACCGATTATCCTGATAGTAATGGCGGGGAGACCCCTCGCTATCGGCAGGGAGGTTGAGTTGGCAGACGCAGTGCTGTGGGTGTTCCACCCCGGCACCATGGGTGGCCCGGCCATCGCGGATATCCTTACCGGTAAGGTGAATCCTTCAGGTAAGACCCCAGTGACTTTCCCCACAACCTCAGGACAATGCCCGATATATTACAACCATCAGGTGACGGGACGCCCCGCCACCGGGAAAGAGCTGAAATTGGGTGACATACCAGATGATGCAGGCAATACCTTCCTCGGATGCACTTCCTATTACCTTGACGCAGGTCATGAACCCCTTTACCCCTTCGGTTACGGACTCAGCTACACCAACTTCGATTATTCGGATCTGAAGATAGGGGAGGAGTCTTATTCACCGGACGGGGTTGTCACGGCCACCTTCACGCTCACCAACACGGGAGATAGGGAGGGTACGGAGACAGTGCAGCTCTACACCACCGACCTTGTGGCGAGTGTCGCGCCTAATGTTGCCGATCTCCGCTCATTCCGCCGGGTAACGCTCGCGCCGGGAGAAAGCAGGAGGGTAACGCTCGAATTTCCGGTGGAGGCTCTCTCAATCACGGGAACTGACCTTATCCGCAGGGTTGAGCCGGGAGAGTTCATCCTGAGGGTGGGTCCCGACAGCCTCCGCGGAATCGAAGGAAAGTTTGAAGTGAAGAATGAAAAGTGAAAAGTGAAAAATTTTAAGGACCTTAAGGACTTTAAAGACCTTAAAGACCTTAACCCCCCCCTAAAGCCTAAAACCTAAACCCTATAACAATATGATTTCAAACCGACTGACAACCATGATCGCAGCCATGACCCTGACGGCCACGGCTGCCTTCGCTGCGAAGACCTATCCGGTCTCCCTGCAGCAACCACCGACGTCGGCAGTCACACAGACCTATGACGCCGCTTCGGGTATCTACAACCTCCATGTTGTTGAAAACAATTTCGGCGATGACTCCACTCGCCCTGCAATCCGGTTCGCCGCGCTGACTGAGGCCCTTCCGGATTATGCCTCAACCCTCGCTTTCGAGTATAAGGCCACCAAACCATGCGGCGAACAGAAGTTTGTCGCCTACAACCTCATGTCTTCGGGGAAGAATGTGCTCCGCATCACCCTTGACACACGCATGGAGGCCACCGACGAATGGGTGACTTACCGAATCCCGGTCGCCAAATATCGCGGTAAACCACGCCTCTACGGCGATGTGGCCGGTCAATACCAGGATCTCATCTTCATGGACTTCATAACAGGAACGGATATTCAGATCCGCAATATCCGCTATGAGGACCGTGAGGTGCCCTTTGCCGAAGTGATGGTGACTCCCTTGGGCGAAGTGCTCGTCGAGGCCGAGAACTTCAACCAGTCTGGCGAGGCCGGGCTTACCTACGCATCGCGCCAGAAGCAGAGGGCACAGTCGAAGTATATCTCCCCGACACCTGGACAGATACCTATCTATGCCTTCACCTCAATCGACTATGTGCAGCAGAATGTCTCCGATGATTTCATGACCAACATGAAGGCCACAGCTGACCTCATGAACAAGAAATATCATGACATGGAAGACGCGGGCTTCAATGTCACCGAGGGTGGTGCCTATTCAGGCATCGACTACTGCTTCCTCTATGACGGATCAGACGGCTTCAACGGCTATCAGGCTAATCTCCACGACGGTCTCGAGAATCTGAAGATGTTTATCCGCAGCGGTGTTGACAATGCTGATGTGGTGCGCGACGCCATGGGTTCCGACCGTCTCGGTGCCTATGTGATAGCCGACGAACCTCACCTGACCGGTTTCGGCGGCCATAATGTGGCCGGTGTGGCCGACAAGACAGCGCGTGTGCGTGAGATCGACGACACCCACCTCCTCTACGGTAACCTCCTTCATATCAATACCATCCCCACCGATATCGGCGCGAAGAGCTATGACGAGTATGTGACGGAGTATATGGACCGCACCGGCATGGGCGTGATCTCATACGACTATTACGCAGTGCGTATCTACGGACCCGATGTCAACAATGACAATCCCCCGACGCCCGAGAACTGTATCCTGATGCCCAACTTCTACATGAACATGGAGGTGATCTCGAAATACTCGAAGTTCTACGGTGTGCCCTGGTGGGGCTTCACGATGGCTCAGGGTAGCAAGCGCCACGACAACCCCTCAAGTGTCTACCATCCGGGTGAATCATACCGCTATCCGACACCCCGCGAGGAGGCTATGCGCGTGCAGGTCTTCTCACTCCTCTGCTACGGCGCGCAGGGTATACAGTACTGGCCCTACATGAGTTGCGACGGTATGGAGGATGGCCCGGTGAATGCCGACGGCTCTTTCAATCCCGCATACCACTATGCCAAGAATATCAATAAGGAGGTGAAGGCCCTGACATGGGTGTTCCTCGATGCAGAGTTGCTTCGCGTAGGTCACACCAACGCCGTGACGCCTCCGGGATGTATCCGCCTCACGAAGGAGATCCTCCCCGACGGAGTCTCAGCCGTCACCACTTCCGGCAACGGTATGCCTGTCTCCACTCTCCAGAACGGCAGCAATCTCTTCATGATGGCTGTCAATCCTGAACTCTTCATTGACCAGGACATCACCGTCACCCTCGACAGCAAGGCGAAACGCGTGCTTCCCGACGGCACGACAACCGATCTCACCGCAGGGACACACACCTTCACACTCGGTGCCGGCGGCTATCTGATTATCCTCCTCGACGAGAACAGGACACCGCTCGACAAGTACCGCTCACCGGTGCCCGTCTTCGACACTTACCGCGCCGACGCCACCAATGTGGCCATCACAGCCAACCCTGCAGTCTCCAACGGTTACTATCTCCCCGACATGGGTACTCACGCCTGGCGCAATTACTCTCTCGAGACTCCCATAGAGGAGACACGCACAATCACGAGGGAGCAGGCTGAACAGAACTGGGGAGCATGGTATGCCTACACAGTCGAGGTGAGCGAGGATATGGATGCCGATATCTATATCGGTCATTCAGTGCCCTGGAATGAATATGGCCGTGTCGTGGCCGAGGGTGCCGCTCCGGGCGTCAGCTATTCGATCGAGGGTGAACCGGGTCTCGACTGGCCGAAGCGTTATGCCGCCTCCATGACCCTCTCTCTCGATGGGGAGACACTCGTTCCGGCTCAGGATATGCGCCCCGAGACTCCCGCTGTCTTCGATGAGACAGGAGCGGAATTCAACGCCATCCTTGCCGACAAGTCGCGCTGGATCTCGACAGAGGGTGACAACAACCTCTATTTCTGGCCGAAAGCTGGTGGAGACAACGACATCACGACACGCTATAATGAGAAAGCCGACTATGCGAGCGTGAAACTCACGGCCGGAACACACCGTTTCGTGGTGAAGTCTAACTGCTTCCCCTGGAACTTCGACAACATCCGCATCAAGCCGGCCGAGAGCGGTTCGGTGGCCCTGACAGGTGACGAGACCGGTAGCTGGCTGCGTGCTTATGCCGCCGACGGTGTCATCTCGATCGACACTGACGGACTTTACACCGTCTACACACCGGCGGGTGCTACGGTTGCCTCCGGTAAGGGGAATGCCCGTATCGAGGCCGCTGCAGGCGTCTATGTGATCGCCGGAGCCGGCAAGACCGTGAAGTTGGTAGTGAAGTGATCAAGGCAATAAAAAAGGGGGCCGCTCAAGCTGCCCCCTTTTTTATTGCCTTGTCTTTTATTTCATTACTTTCACGGTTTTGCCGTTCTGGACTTTGAGGTAGATGCCCTTGCCGAGTGACTCGGGAGCGACCTCGACACCCTGAAGGTTGTAGTAGCGGGGTGCTGAGTCGCCGGAGATGATCACCTCCTCAACATTTACCGTTTCACCAACCTTGAACTCAATAGCGTCAGATGACTCTGAATAGATGGGTTCAACATATCCGCCTCGTACTGTTTCAGCTCCGGCGGTCACTGTCAAGGTGTAGACGGTGTTCTTGTCGGGATTCTCAACAGTCTTGCTGAATGTGGTGTCTTCTGTATCCTCCTCACAGTAGATAGTTGTGATGGCGCTGCCGGCTTCCTTCGACTGAACAACCTTGAAGGATTCGATGAAGATCTTGCGGGTGCCTGCATAGGAGATGCCGACCTTGCAGTCTGATGTGCCGCCTGTCATGGCCACTTCGTAATCAGCGAAACCGTTTCCGAGTACCACTGTCGTTGAAGAGAGTTCATTGCCTTCGGGATCGACAACATAGATCTTGGCCTCGTCGCCGGAGTAGAAGTAGCCGTAGGCACCTTCAGCCATGTTGAGGGTGACGGTGAAGGATCCGTTGTTGTCGGAGAGATCGAGAAGGGGTGTGTTGAGGTAAGCGGTGGCCCCGCCGAGGGGTGAGAGAACCATCATGCCTGCGGCTTTGGCGAGCTCGGTGCCTTCCCAGCCGGGATTCTGTGTGTAGGGGTCGATGTTGGGGTTGATGATGAAGTCAATGCCATCGAAAGCACCTGTGGTGATCTTGGCGAAATCCTCGTCGACGAGGGTGACATCCTCATCCTCAGTGAGGGTGCGTGTGGCGAGAACGTTGACGGTGTACCACTGGGCATCCTCTACGGCTGACCATGTCGCGGTGAATGAATCATCGGAGGTCTCTACCTTTACGACCGGTTTATCAAGATAGTAGATCACCTTGAGCACCTTGATCTCCTCTGAATATGCGGAGATACCCTTGCCGTTGGTGGCGCGTACGGTGTAATAGTAGGTCTTGGCGGGATCAAGGTCTGTCACCTGATAAGTGAGGTAAGTGGCTGTTCCGGCCTCTACCTCCTTGTCCTGAAGGACGTAGGCCTTCGTGCCGTCAGCCTCGTAGGAGTAGACATCGAGAAGGTAGCCGGTAGCACCCTTCACGCTCTTCCATTTGGCGGTGAAGGAGGTGCCGTCGGCCTGGGTGGGCTGCTCAACGGCGGGAGCGGCGATGAAATCGGGTGACTGGGAAACGGTCACGTTCTTTACAAGTATGCCGGATGCGGAAAGGAAAGGCTCAACGCGGGCATAAGTATAGCTTGTGCCGCCTCCAAGGATAACCTCGATGTCGTGCCATTCATTGTCTGCGATGATGAGAGTCTCTGTTGTGGAATAACCTACGGAGAATTTTACGCAACCGCCGGTGGCATCCATCATCTTGACGGTTGTGGAGATTTTCAATGTGCCGTTGTTGGCCGAGAGGTTGCCGTAGGGGGTCTGAAGATAACCGCCGTCGGAGATAAGAACCTGACCACCTGCCTGCTGCACTTTGCTCTGCCTCCAGGAGGGGAACATGGTTGAGAATGAGCCGTCGCCGTAAGTTGCAAAAGCCACGGGGCTTTCCGGAGTTCCCTGCGTGACGGTTGTGAAGTCGGCCTGGAAGACTACCGTAACGTCTGAGGCCTCCTGCGCGAATGTGGCCGTGGTGCCGAGAGAAAGGGCACACGCCGCGATTGTACGTAAGAATCTATTCATTGAAAAACACTTAAAAGGTTATATCCTGCAAAATTACAAAATATTTTTTATAAATTCGCAAGCAAAATTCAGACTGGAACGGTTTTATGAAATTTAGAACTGAGATTGAAAACGGCGGGAGGAGTGGAATCACTCTTGATCCCCGTCGCCCGGTGGTGCTCCTCGGCTCCTGTTTCGCCGACAATATGGCGGCACGGATGAACGCTTGTCTCTGGAAAGGAGTCAATCCCCTCGGAGTGCTCTATAACCCGGTTTCGATCGCCCGCTCCCTGCGGATGGCGCTGAAGGTGGGCGCCGAGGTGGAGGAGCCGGAGAGGGTGGAGTTCGCGCCCTCCGATCTCCCGGATGATTTCCGCGCGACTCTTTTTCAGAGCGACGGGATGTGGCACACATGGCTCGCTGACTCCCGCATGTCGGGAGCAACGCCGGAGGATGTCTGCACGGCGTTCGCCGCCGCTTCCACTGAGTTGCGTAAGACTCTTGAAAGGGCGCAGGCACTTTTCGTCACTTTCGGCACAGCCCGGGTCTACTCCCTCGAGGGGGAGGGGTGTCCTGTGGCCAACTGCCACAAGCAACCCTCGCGTATGTTCACGCGCCGCCGCCTCAGTGTCGAGGAGATTGTGGAGGAATGGCGCGGGATGGTTGCGGAGCTGAAGGAGCGCTTTCCCGGGCTTAGGGTAATCTTCACGGTCAGTCCGGTGCGCCATGTCAAGGATGGTCTTGTGGAGAATGCACGCTCGAAGAGTATTCTTCTCCTCGCCATTGAGGAGATCTGCCACCGCGAGGAGGTGTGTTCATATTTCCCGGCTTTCGAGATAATGAACGATGACCTGCGCGACTACCGTTTCTATGCCTCCGACCTTGTGCACCCTTCGGATGAAGGGGTGGAGTATATCTGGGAGAAATTCCGGAGCACATTTATCGACGCGGCCGGTGAAGCGCGCCTCAAGGAGGGGGGGTCGATACGTAAGGGTCTCGACCACCGCCCGCTGAAGACAGCGACGCGCCGCCAGTCTGAGGAGATGGCGGCGCGTGAAGAGAAGCGCTTAGTGGATTTGCGCAGACGGCTTGATTTATTCCTTGGGCTTTGACTCGCAGTATACGCAACGGTAGCCGCCGCCATGGTCGTGGGCGGGGCGGAAGATGCTCTCGACGCCTACCTCCATGTTGGAGATGCAGCGGCGGTTGCGGCAGGTGAATTTGCCGAAGACTGCGTCATCGGGGATAAGCTTGGTGGTCTTCTCGGGATCGTTGGCCCATTTGAGGAGTTTGTAGATGAGGGCCATACGCACGAACTTACCATTTTCCACCTGACGGAAATAGGCTGCGCGGGGATCGGCGTCGACATCGGTGCTGATCTCGTTGACACGCGGCAGCGGGTGGAGGATACGCATCTCCGGGCGCGCCAGTTTCAGTTTCTCGGCATCGAGCACGAAGAAATCCTTGACGCGGTCGTATTCATCCTCGTCGAAGAAACGCTCTTTCTGAACGCGGGTCATGTAGAGCACGTCGAGGTCTCCCATCACCTCATCCATGGTCTCGACCTCAACGTAGGGAACTCCGTTGCGGTCGCATACCTCCTCTTTCATATAGTCGGGGAGGCGGAGCTGCTCGGGGGCGATGAGCACGACCTTCACACCCTTGTAGCGCGAGAGGGCCTTGATGAGGGAGTGGACGGTGCGGCCGAATTTGAGGTCGCCGCAGAAGCCGA
>CAZMHE010000003.1:0-42478 GCA_964566015.1 uncultured Sangeribacter sp.
CTCATCAACCAGTGGGCTAACGTGATGCGTTGGGAGATGCGTACCCGCATGTTCCTCCGTACGTCGGAATTTCTCTGGCAGGAGGGTCACTGCGCCCATGCAACAGCTGAGGAATCAGAACGTCGCACAGTCCAGATGATCAACCTCTATGCCGATTTCGTTGAGAATTACATGGCCATACCGGTCATCAAGGGTGTCAAGACAGCCAACGAGCGTTTCGCGGGAGCTGTCAACACTTATACGATTGAGGCCATGATGCAGGATGGCAAGGCTCTTCAGTCGGGTACTTCCCACAACCTCGGACAGAATTTCGCCAAGGCATTCGATGTGACATTCATGAACAAGGAGAACAAACCGGAATCGGTATGGGCCAATTCCTGGGGAGTATCAACGCGTCTTATGGGTGCACTCATCATGACTCATTCTGACGACAACGGTCTCGTGCTTCCTCCGCACCTCGCGCCTATTCAGGTTGTGATCGTGCCGATTTATAAGAATGCAGAGCAACTCGCCACTATCTCCGAGGCTGTCGCTCCGATTCTCGGAAAGCTAAAGTCGCTTGGCGTAAGCGTGAAGTATGATGATGCCGACAACAAACGACCCGGTTTCAAATTTGCAGACTACGAGCTCAAAGGCGTGCCCGTTCGTCTTGCAATCGGTGCAAGGGATCTTGAGAACGGCACCGTCGAAATGATGCGCCGCGATACTCTTGAAAAGGAGACTCTCCCTCTTGCAGGTATCGAAGAGAAGATTGTGGCCGAACTCGAGGACATACAGAAGAATCTCTATCAGAAAGCTCTGAAGATGCGTGAAGACCGCACATATCGTGTCGACAGCTACGATGAATTCAAGGAGAAGATCGAGAACGGCGGTTTCTTCCTCGCTCACTGGGACGGCACCACCGAGACCGAAGAGAAGATCAAGGAGGAGACTAAGGCAACCATCCGCTGCATCCCCCTCGACTCAGAAGAGGAGGAGGGTGTCTGCATGGTGACCGGAAAACCCTCGAAAAGAAGAGTCATTATCGCACGTTCATATTGACCGGAAGAAATTTTTGATTAATTCATCTCCGCAGAAGATGGAAACGAACAGAAGATTTTTGACAGCGGCAGCGGTAGCTATTTCAATAGCTGCTTCTGCTGCCTCGTCATTGTCTGTAGAGGATTATTGCGATGTGACCGTCAATGGCCCGAGCATGATAAAAGCGATCACTCCCCTCGAAGGGGGTGAAACCTACGCTACGGTCAGCGATGACGGTCGCAGCATTGACATCTTCAGCTATAAAACCGGAAAGAAAACCGGTGAACTATTCAGTATCTCCGGTCAGAAAGGGGATCTGAAGATTGATTCCTTTGAAGGATTCAAAATTAGTGCCAACGGCAAGAAGATCCTTCTATGGAACGACTCCCAAAAGATCTATCGGAATAGCTTCAAGGCCGAATATTATGTCTACGACATGATGCGCTCTACCGTGAAAAGGGTAAGTGCCAAGGGACCGCAACGAGGAGCTGTAATAAGCCACGACGGAAGGTTTGTGGCCTACGAGAGAGACAACAATATCTTTATATCCAGTCTTGATTACGGCACCGACAATCAGATCACCAAGGATGGCGAACGCAACCGCATCATAAACGGCTCTCCTGACTGGAGCTATGAAGAGGAGTTCGGCATGGAGACCTCTCTCTGCTGGAGCGGAGATGACAATATTCTGGCTTTCATACGTTTTGACGAGAGTGCGGTAAAGACCTACTCTTTCGATAACTATCGCTCATATTGCGATCCCGAACCTGACGGAGACCCTTATCCGGAATCTTATTCCTACAAGTATCCACTCGCCGGCTACAGCAATTCGGTAGTGACTGTCAATGCCTATGATCTTGACAACCGTAATATCAAGAAAATGGATATACCGGTTGGAGTAGACGATTATGTTCCGGAGATGAAGTTCGGAGGCGCCGACGGAATGCGTCTGATGGTTTGGGTTTTGAATCATGACCAGAATCATCTTCGTATTTTCGACGTAAATCCCCTTTCCACCGTAGGCAAGCAGATTTATTCCGAAACTTCTGAGGCATGGCTCTCCCCGTCGACATACAAAATGAACAGCTTTAACGCTGATGGTTTTGTAATCGCAAGTGAAAAGAGCGGCTACCGTCATCTATATCAGTATGACAATAACGGCACGCTTAAGAGACAGATTACAAAAGGTGAGTTCAACGTCACTGATTATTACGGACGTGATGCGCTCGGTCAGCATTACATGCAGACTACATCTCTCGGTGCTATTTACCGCAATATAGCGATGGTGGATGCCAAAGGTGTTCTCCACCTTCTCAATAAGGAGAAGGGAACCGCATCTGCTACCTTCAGCACTAACTGCGCTTACTATGTAAGGAATTTCAACAGTGCGACTGTACCGCCCCAATTCCAGATCTTCAGCTCAAAGGGTGGAAAGATATGTGATTTGGAGCTAAACGAAGCTTATAGGAATAAATATGCATCCGCGCCTAAGATGGAATTTCTAAAGGTCAAGAATGACGCAGGTGAAGAGATGGATGCATACATCATCAAGCCTGCGGATTTTGATCCGTCAAAGAAATATCCCCTGATGATGTATCAATACAATGGTCCTGATTCTCAGGAGGTGAGAGATCGCTGGCGTATGGAGGGTATTTTTTGGATTGCCAGTCAGGGCTACATTGTCGCAGCCGTTGACGGGCGTGGTACAGGAAACCGCTCACGGGCATGGGCCACCTCAGTCTATAAGCGACTCGGCCAACTTGAAACTCTCGACCAGATTGCCGGAGCAAAATATTTTGCTTCCCTCCCTTATATTGATTCAGCACGCACTTCCTGCTTCGGCTGGAGCTATGGCGGATATATGACGCTCATGGAGTTGGGACATAAGAACTCTCCGTTTAAGGCCGGTGTGGCAATGGCACCGGTGACTGACTGGAGATGGTATGACGCTATTTATACCGAGCGCTATATGCTGACTCCCGGTCAGAACAGCATTGGATATAAGGATGCGTCGGCTCTTGCGGGGACAGTCAACCTTAAGGCTCGACTTCTCATAATGTCAGGCACAAGCGATGACAACGTACACTTCTACAACACTCTCAAATACACTTCCAAGCTTAATTCAGAAGGGAAAATGTTTGATATGATGGCTTACGCCGGATTTGAGCACAGCCTGAGGATGTGTAATGCACGGGTGCAGCTTTATCGAAAGATACTCGATTTCCTGAATACTAATCTTTGAATATCATAAGTTATGCAAGATCTTCAAAAGGTAACCAGTATACAGTTCTACCGACTTTGGAAGAACCTGAGTATAGGAATGTTGACAATCATAGCCATGCTGATGTTGTCAAAACTCCTGCCGTTTTATCTTTCTCCTGTGGTGGCTCTTTTGGCCGCTGCAGGAATCTACACCTATATTTATGAGAATAAGAGGGAGCACAATACTTCTTGTCTGATTATCCCTTTTGCCGTCTTATACTCATTGGTGGGTTTCTCGTTTGTCACGATCGGTCTGAATGTCGGTTATGTTTTCGGCGCGACAGGTATTCCGGATGAGCTCGTCATCTTCACCCAACCGGTGTTCCTGCCTACCCTTATCATGAATCCGGTCTGTTTCGTGGTGTTCCTGATGATGTATCTCCGTCATAAGAAAATGGCTTTCTGCCGTTCATGTCAGGTTAACGTCGGCTCCTATAATGAGCGTGGCACAATGAGGCAACTCTTAGCGACAGAGATTCCTCTTCAGCTAAGAAATCTCACCATTCTTTTCGGTGTGCTTTCTGCAATCATATGGGGTTATTACGCGGTTTTCTACATTGACATCAACGTCAACGAACGTGACTGGTATATTTTCTTCTGGCTTACACTGATCGCTTTTATTCTCGATGAGGTCTTCTTTGCCGGTCGATATTATAATCTTTACCTTGACCTGAGGGAAAACGATGAGTTGATTTCTCAGGAGGAGCTTAATGACATGACAGCCAAGACATACCTTCGCTATTATGTGATTTGCGACAACAGCATGTATGTATCGAAACATTCTGTCGATCCCAGAGCTCCATACAAGGAGGTTATAGATACTCCTTTCTTCACTAAACGACCTGTCAACGGTATTGCAGTCCATGAAGTGAAGAGCATCATTGAGAAAATGACAGGAGTTGCGGGTGAACTCCGCTTCTTCTTCGGACGTAAGATAGAGGATATGAACAATCACAGTGTCTTGCGATATTTCTATTTCCTTGACGGCACTCCGGCTGAATATCCAGAACTTGCAACGGAGGGAGAGTGGATGGATTTTGACAGGTTGAAGCATCTTTATTCATCCAATCCGGGCAAGCTTTCGGAAATCAATCTCGGAGACATCACGCGTCTCGCTACAATCATGCTCACGGAAAAGACCTTTGATGAAGAGGGTTACCGCAAGTCAAAGATCAGAATGTATAATCCGAGTTTCAATCTCCCGGATGTAAGAAAATCGAAGATTGATTTTCAGGATGACAAGTGGATCTATATTTCACTCTTTAATTCCGATCAACCCTTCTATACACTGAAAAGGAAGTGGAGGAAATTAATTGGATCTCGCAAATCAAATTCAAGAAACTCCCTCAGCTGATGACGTTTCCACTATATGATGCTATAACAATTATTGGCCCTACCGCGTCCGGAAAGACTGGGAGGGCCATTTCTCTTGCAAAAAGTCTTGGAGGAGAGATATTGAGTGCGGATTCCCGCCAGGTTTACAGGGGGATGGATCTCGGCACAGGTAAAGATCTCGAAGAGTATGGTGCTGTAAGATACCATCTCATTGACATATGCGAGGCCGGAGAGAAGTACAACCTGCACCGTTATCTTTCCGATTTCCGGATGGCATGGAATGATATCTGCGGAAGAAAGATACTTCCGATTATTTGCGGAGGCACCGGTATGTATGCGGAGACAGCACTTTCCGGAATTATTCTCCCGGAAGTTCCCGAAAATTTAGAGTTGCGTGAGAGACTTTCAGGAAAGACTTTACCTGAACTGGTTGAAATACTGTCTTCTTACAAGAAATTGCATAATGTAACGGATGTTGACACTGTTAAACGGGCTATACGGGCAATTGAGATCGAGGAATTCTATCGCGAAAATCCAGCAATGGCACTGGAAGCAGACAGAAGTAAATCAAAACCTCTGAATACTCTTATCATCGGTATCGATATTCCGAGGGAAGAGAGGAGGCGGAGAATCTCGCAGCGGCTCGATGCTCGTCTTCAGGCAGGGATGGTGAAGGAGATTGAAGATCTTCTTTCAAGAGGTATTGACCCTGAGGATCTTATTTATTACGGTCTTGAGTATAAGTTTCTAACTCTTTATGTAATAGGAAGGTTGTCGTATGATGAGATGAGATCCGGCCTCGAAATCGCAATCCATCAGTTTGCCAAGAGGCAGATGACATGGTTCCGAGGCATGGAGAGGAGGGGCTTTAAAATCAATTGGCTCCCTTTTGATCTTCCTGAGACTGATTTTTTAGAGGAAGTCAGGATTTTGGGAAATCTCCCGAAAATTGATTAACTTTGCCATTGCAACCAATTATTTCCTTTATGGCTGACTTCAAACTGAAAGGTCTCGGCGTCGCTCTCGTGACACCATTCAAGCATGATAAGACAATCGACTTCGAAGGACTCGACCGTATGGTGGAGTATGTGATAGAAGGTGACTGTGACTATATCGTCGTGCTTGGAACGACCGGCGAGACTCCCACACTTTTCCCTGATGAGAAGAAAGCCGTCCGGGAAGCGATTGTAGCGAAGAATGCCGGGAGAGTTCCTCTCGTTCTCGGTTGTGGCGGTAATAATACTTACGGCATCATCGAAGAACTGAAGAGCATCGATCTTTCCGCATTTTCAGCTATCCTCTCAGTTGTACCGTTCTACAACAAACCCTCTCAAGAGGGTATCTACAGGCATTATGAAGAGATTGCCAAAGCATCTCCGCTGCCGGTAGTGCTTTATAATGTGCCGGGGCGCACCGGGGTCAATATGACTGCCGAAACCACACTCTCACTTGCCCGCGATTATGAAAACATCATAGGCGTGAAGGAGGCATCGGGAAATTTTGCTCAGATAGAGGAAATCATAAAGAATAAACCCGACCGCTTTGAGGTTATTTCTGGAGATGACAGCATCACTTACCCTTTGATGACACTCGGGGCTGTAGGTGTAATCTCTGTAATAGGTAATGCTTTTCCGATAGAGTTCGGACGTATGGTGAGACTCTGTCTTCAGGGAAAATATCAGGAAGCATTGCCTATCCATTGGCGTTTCAACGAGCTATTCAATCTCCTTTTTGTCGACGGCAATCCGGCCGGCGTGAAGTGTACACTCAATGCAATCGGACTTATAGAGAATGAGCTCCGGCTTCCACTTGTGCCGACGAGAATGAGCACCAACGAGAAGATTCACAGTCTGCTTCAGTCCTTTTTCTCACCATCGGTCCATCAAAGGGAACTTATCATAGAGAATAGATAAATCTTTCTACCAACTTCATAACCGATCCAGACAGATCCATTCAGGGGATTAGGGATGATAGATAGAGCTACAGTTCAGAAAATCAAAGATACCGCCGACATCGTTGAGGTGGTGAGCGATTACGTACACCTGATCCGCCGGGGATCCAATTATGTGGGATTGTGCCCTTTCCATAACGAAAGGACACCATCTTTCTCGGTGAATCGTGCACGCAACTACTGCTATTGCTTCTCCTGCCACAAAGGTGGCTCCCCCGTCAACTTCATTATGGAGAAAGAGGGTATCTCTTATCATGAGGCTCTCCTTCAGCTTGCCAAGAAATATGGCATAAAAGTTGAGGAAAGGGAGTTGACGGATGAGGAGAGGGAGTCGCAGAGCAGGAAGGAGGCGATGTTCGTAGCCAATGAATGGGCCATGCAGTGTTTTGAAAGGAATCTTCGGGACACTCAGGATGGACGTGACATCGGACTTCAATACCTCTATGGCCGTGGAGTGACAGACGAGGCGATAAAGCAATTCCATCTCGGATATGCCATCGATAAGGGTACGGCTTTCCTGGACGAGGCTCTGAAGAAGGGGTTCAATATCGATGTGCTGAAAACATTGGGATTGGTCGGTACAAGTCAGCAGGGACACAACTACGACCGTTTCCGTGGAAGAGTGATTTTTCCTATCCTCAATACATCGGGCAAGGTTGTTGGGTTTGGTGGCCGTGATCTTAAAGGAGGACCTGCCAAATATGTCAATTCTCCGGAATCGGAACTCTATAAGAAGAGTAACGAACTATACGGGATGTATCAGGCCCGAAGTGCAATCGTCAGGGAGGATAAATGTTTTCTTGTGGAAGGTTATCTGGATGTGATAGGTATGTGGCAATCCGGTATGAAAAATGTAGTCGCTTCTTCCGGAACGGCCCTTACCGACGGTCAGATCGCCCTGATACATCGTTTCACCAAGAATGTCACACTTATTTATGACGGTGACGCAGCCGGCATCAAGGCTTCATTGAGAGGTATCGACATGCTTCTTTCACATCAGCTCGATGTGAAGGTGATGCTTTTGCCTGATGGGGATGACCCTGATTCATTTGCCCGCAAGCATACTCCTGAGGAATTTCGGGAATATGTCAGTACACATGAAACCGACATTATCCGTTTCAAGACAAAGGTTCTGATGGACGAGGCTAAAGATGATCCGCAACGCCGTGTTGAAGCCATCCGGAGTGTTGTCAGGAGTCTTGCGTGTATACCTGACAAGGTGAAGCGTGATGTCTATGTCCAGGAGTGTAGCCGTCTTCTTGGCGTAAGTGAAAGTTCAGTTTTATCTGCAACATTATCGGCACGTGCCACTGTGGTGGAGCAGCTTAAGAAGCAGAGAGAAATAAGCAGGCTTCATTCTGATATAGAATCCGGAAAACTGCCCCCCGGACCTTCTCAGCAAGCTGCCGTCGCTTCTCATCGGCCGGAGCTTAATCAATCTGAAACTCCGATTCAGCAAAGACCTTCAGGATTAAATATCACACCCACACGCAATACATTAAAGCCTCTTGAGTGGAAAGTGATTCAATACTGTATCCGATATGGATTCCTTGATTTCTGCGACAGTATTTCAGAAGATGGCACACCTGCCACAAAAATGAGTGTCATCGAATTTGTCAATGATGAGTTAAAGGCAGACGA
Source organism: uncultured Sangeribacter sp. (assembly GCA_964566015.1). Lineage (GTDB taxonomy): Bacteria > Bacteroidota > Bacteroidia > Bacteroidales > Muribaculaceae > Lepagella. Next base: position 8,210 of record CAZMHE010000003.1, read on the forward strand.
GATTACTTTTTCAGAAGCTGATTTCGGGAAGACATTTAATCTTCTGCTCAACATGTTGGGGGAGTTTCGCAAGGATGCGGAAGATTTCAGCATGCGTCTTGAAGAGGAGAAGAAGGCGAGACTAAAGTCGGGATATGACGAGATCGCTGCCAAAGGACTTGGACTTGCTGAGATCAGTAAACTCGAGAAAGAGTTGGAGGCTGAAGCCGAATCAATCTATAATATCAAACTCATTGAATTTACACGCTCCTATCCATCAAGGGTTCTTGCGAGTCACGAAGACAACCGGATCCGGGATATAGCAAATAAGGCAATTCTCGAACCTCATTCGCTGAGTAACATCTACAGCCGTCAGGGGAGGATAGAGACTGAGGAAGACAAGTTGCTTCAGCTTGTGCCGGAGGCTATAACGGTATGGAAAAACGGTATTCTTGATCTCCATTTCGATGATCTGCTCAAACAGTTCCGTGAGATAGCGGGGAAGGGTGAGCCGGAAAAGGAAAGGGAACTCCAGGCCCGTCTCTCTGATATTCTGAGGATGAGATCGGAAGTAGCCAAGAATATAGGAGACAGGATTGTATGTCCGAAAGGCGTCAAAAATAAATGATCAATATTGTTCAAAACGTAGACTATGAATATTCTTGAGATAGACCATCTGACCAAAAACTACGCCACGACCAAGGCTCTTGACGACGTCACTTTCAACGTCGCGAGGGGGGAGATCTGCGGTCTGTTAGGCCCGAACGGAGCCGGAAAGACCACACTTCTGCGTATCATCAACTCACTGCTTGTGAGTGACTCGGGACGTGTCACAATCAACGGCATCCCGACGTCACTGAAAGCGGGTAGACAGATAGGGTATATGCCCGAGGAACGCGGTCTTTATGACAAGATGCGCGTGGAAGACCAGATTCTTTATTTCGGTCAGCTCAAAGGTGGTGAAGTATCACGTCTCCGCAATGTAATGGGGGAGTATATGGAGATATTTAACCTGACCGGTCAGGGACGTCGACGAATAAAGGAGCTGTCGAAAGGTAATCAGCAGAAGGTCCAGATCATTTCCACACTCGTGCATGAACCGGATTTAGTAATCCTCGATGAACCTTTCAGCGGATTCGACCCCATCAACGGAGCACTCTTGCAGGATCTTATCAACAGGCTCAAGGAGAAAGGCTCTACTATTCTCCTGTCATCTCACAATATGCCGGCGATCGAGGATATGGCCGGAACAATTGCCCTCATCAATCATGGCCGACTACTTGTGAAGGGGGAGATAGCAGACATTAAGGAGATGCACAAGACACATGAGTATCTGCTTACCACACGTAACCCCATATCGATAGAGTTGCTTGAAGACAGCGGACTCTTTGAGTCGGTGGTCGCCACTGATGTTTCTAAAGGTAGGAAGGGGAGTGCCTATCTTCTGCATAAGAAAGACAATGTCCGCAACAATGATGTCCTTGAAGCTGTGGCATTGCAGGGTGAAGTGCTCCAGTTTGAGGAGCGCCTCCCCTCACTTAATGATATCTTCCTTGCATATACACTCGGGAAATAAACTTTTCTGTAACAACTAAAAATTATTTAGAAGTGAGTCAGCTTTCATTGATAATAAAAAACGAGGTCAAGACTGATTTGACCTCAAAAAGTTTCTGGTTGGGCACGTTGCTTGTCCCTGTGGTGATAATTGCTTTCAGCCTTTTGTTCGGACTTCTTGCCGCACAATCCGACACGAGTATAGAAATGCAGGAAAAGCTTGCCGTCTCCCCTGATCCGGATGAATTAACCGATATAAAGGTGGCGGGGATGGTAGTCGGAATGTTGCTGACATTCTTCATAATGATCTGCGGAGCCATGATATTCAATAAAGTGAAGATCGAGAAATGCAACAGGATCATGGAGATTCTCTCCACGTGTGTGGATGGGCGTACAATGATGCTCGCCAAGATCATCTCGGTAGGTATAATCGGACTGATTCAGATTGCGGTATGGTGTTCATTGATTTTCCTGGGGATCGGGGTTTTCGTCATGGTCGTCCCGACAGCCGTGCCGTGGGAGTTATTGACGGATCCGACGGTTTGGTTGGCTGTCATTTACACCCTCCTTTATTTTGTCGGAGGTTATATCCTTTTCGGTTCATTATATGCAGCCTGTGGAGCCATCACGGATAAGGATAATGAGAACCAGGCCTATATGACGGGACTTACATTCCTCCTTTTAGGAGCTTTCTATGTCGGTCAGTTTGCAGTTGACAATGGTGACACCGCATTGGGAATTGCCTGTTCATACATCCCCTTTACCTCACCGACGGTTGGCACGATCAATGCCATAACCGGAGTTATATCATGGTGGCAGGTGCTCATTTCAATCGTAGTGCTTTATGCTACTGCCGGACTTGCAGTGATTATATCGGGAAAACTATACCGCTCGTCGATGCTCCTGAAAGGAAAACAGTTCACTCCTAAGGATATCATTACTTTCCTGCGCACCAACTGATCGGTGAAATTTGGTATATCAACGATTTTTGGCTAATTTTGTAGTCGATTCTGAAACAAATTCCAAAATGAAGACTAATGTAGCTGTGTTTTTCGGAGGACGCTCCGTGGAACACGAAATCTCAGTCATTTCAGCCCTTCAGGCCATCAATGCGCTTGATGCGACAAAATATAATGTAATACCCGTCTATATTTCCAAACAGGGACGCTGGTTTACCGGTCCGGAGACACTTGTAATCAATAATTACAAGGATATGAAAGCTCTCGAGGAAAAGAGCGAGGAGGTCTATATGCGTCCGGAATACGGCGATTATAACCTTTACCGCGCCAAACCGACCGGGGGACTCTTTTCCAAGAAGGATCCCGTATACGCCCCGATCCATGTTGTTCTCCCGGTGCTTCACGGATCACACGGAGAGGATGGCATGTTTGAAGGTCTTCTCGAGACCATCGGGATCCCTTTCGCCGGTTGTGACACGCTTTCAAGCGCGAACGGCATGGACAAGATCACTATGAAGATGATTTTGCGTTCTGAAGGTATTCCTGTAGTTGACTATGTATGGTTTACCGATAAGGAATGGGGAACCAAGCGTGATGAGATTGTAAGCAAGATTGAAGAGAAACTCGGTTACCCGGTTATCATAAAGCCCGCCAATCTTGGTTCAAGTGTCGGTATCGGCAAAGCGTCCGACCGTGAACAGCTCATTGCCAAAGTGAACGAGGCTGAAAGATTCTCACGTCGTATTATTGTCGAGCACATGATCGAGGATATGATGGAGATTAACTGTTCCGTACTTGGCGACGCCGACGACCATCAGAGCAGTGTCTGCGAGGAACCTGTATCCAAGAGCGACTTCCTGACTTATGAGGAGAAATATGGAGGAGGTGCAAAAGCCGGTATGCAGGCAAGCGAAAAGAAGATTCCTGCCGATATTCCGGAGGAAATGAGCGAGGCTATCCGTAAGATGGCCGGCGAAACCTTCCGTGTCCTTTCTTGCCACGGAGTGAGCCGTGTCGACGTCATGGTTGATAAGAAAGACAACAGTATCTATGTCAACGAGATCAACACTATTCCCGGATCCCTCTCATTCTATCTTTGGGAGGAGACAGGTATCCCTTTCACTCAACTCATGGACAAGCTTGTGGCACTTGCTCTCAAACGCAAGCGCGAGGATGAGAGGAAGACCTTCACCTATAATGCCAATATCTTCGCAATGGGTGGCGGAATGAAAGGTGGCGTCAAGGGTGCCAAAGGGGGAGTAAAAAGATAAATTTACTCCAAAAATTCAAATAGAATAACTACACTACACCGACATATGAAGAAATTCAAGGAATACAGCGGCCAGCTTAATCTCTCCGAAATAAATAAGGAGATGCTGCGCACTTGGGATGAACATTCCCTCTTCGAAAACTCCATGAAGGAGCGCGAGGGATGTCCGACTTTCGTATTTTATGAGGGGCCACCCTCTGCCAACGGCATGCCGGGCATCCACCACGTCATGGCCCGCACCATCAAGGATATTTTCTGCCGTTACAAGACAATGAAAGGATTCCATGTAAAGCGTAAGGCCGGATGGGATACCCACGGACTTCCCGTGGAACTCGGTGTCGAGAAGAGTCTCGGAATCACCAAAGAGGATATCGGTAAGAAGATCTCTGTGGATGAATACAATGCCGCATGCCGTAAGGAGGTGATGAAATATACCAAGGAATGGACCGACCTTACACATCGCATGGGGTATTGGGTCGATCTTGAACATCCTTATATCACCTACGACAACAAGTATATCGAGAGTATCTGGTGGCTTCTCGGAGAATTGTACAAGAAAGGTTACCTTTACAAGGGTTATACAATCCAGCCTTATTCTCCGGCAGCCGGCACCGGCCTGAGCTCGCATGAGCTTAATCAGCCGGGTTGCTACCGCGATGTAAAGGACACGACAGCGACAGCTCTTTTCACCATCCTTGAACCGAAGCAGGAAATGGAGGGTTGGGGCACACCATGTTTTATGGCGTGGACCACAACTCCATGGACACTCCCTTCAAATACGGCACTCTGCGTCGGCCCGTCATTCGACTATGTGGCTGTCCATTCATATAATCCTTACACCGGTGAGAAATTGACCGTTGTTCTTGCTGAAGTACTTGTTGCCAACTACTTCAAGAAAGAGGGTGCCGATGCTGATCTCGAGGCCTACACACCGGGTGATAAAATTATCCCCTGGCGTATAGTAGGGAAATGGAAAGGCACTGAACTTGTCGGTATGCACTATCGTCAGTTGATGCAGTGGGTGAAACCTACCGAAAAGCTTGATGATAATTCCCCCGCCTATGTCAAGGAGTTTGCAAAAGCAAATCCGGAAAACGTTTTCAATTGCGGCAACGACAGTTTCGTTGAGATTGCGGCTCAGGCTTTCCGTGTAATTCCGGGTGATTATGTCACCACAGATGACGGCACCGGTATCGTGCATATTGCACCGACTTTCGGTGCAGATGACGCCAAGGTTGCGAAAGCTGCATCGATACCCTCATTGTTCATGATCAACCGCAGGGGAGAGACACGCCCGATGGTTGACTTGACCGGCAAGTACTATCCCCTCGATGAACTCGCACCCGAATTTGTTGAAAATTGCGTCAATGTCGAGGCTTATTCCCGACATGCGGGTGCGTGGGTGAAGAATGCCTATGACCCGAAATTCACTGTCAACGGGCGTTATGACGAGAAAGCAGCCGAGAAGGAGGAAGATCTCAATATCATCCTGTGCATGGAGATGAAGAAGGCCGGAGAGGCTTTCCGCATCGAGAAACATGTACACAATTATCCCCATTGCTGGCGCACGGATAAGCCGGTGCTCTATTATCCTCTTGACAGCTGGTTTATCCGCTCAACCGCTGCCCGCTACCGACTGATCGAACTCAACGGTGGCATCAAATGGAAACCGGCTTCAACGGGCAGCGGACGTTTCGGCAAATGGCTCGAAAACCTTCAGGACTGGAATCTTTCACGTTCCCGCTACTGGGGCACACCCCTCCCCATCTGGAGAAGTGAGGATGGTAAGGAGGAGATCATCATCTCGAGCTATTCCCAGCTTTACGATGAAGTCGAGAAAGCCGTGGCCGCAGGTGTCATGAATAATAATCCTCTTAAGGAGAAAGGATTCGTGCCGGGTGATATGTCGCAGGAGAATTATGACCGCATCGACCTTCACCGTCCCTATGTAGACGAAATCATCCTTGTCTCATCTGATGGAAAGCCGATGAAGCGTGAACTCGACCTCATCGACGTATGGTTTGACTCCGGTTCCATGCCCTATGCCCAGATCCATTATCCTTTCGAGAACAAGGAATTGCTCGATAGCAGGGAGGTATATCCCGCCGATTTCATCGCCGAGGGTGTTGACCAGACACGCGGATGGTTCTTTACACTTCATGCCATCGCCGGTATGGTCTTTGATTCGGTTGCCTACAAGGCTGTGATCTCTAATGGTCTTGTCCTTGACAAGAATGGCAACAAGATGTCAAAACGTCTCGGAAATGCCATCGATCCATTTTCCAATATCGAGCAGTTCGGCAGTGATCCGGTAAGGTGGTATATGATTTCCAATTCCTCACCCTGGGATAACCTGAAATATGATGAGGCGGGAGTAGGCGAGGTGAGCCGCAAGCTTTTCGCTACATTATACAACACCTACAAGTTCTTCGCTCTCTATGCCAATGTCGATGGTTTCACAGGAGCGGAAGCACCGGTTCCGGCCGACAAGCGTCCTGAGATCGACCGTTGGATCCTGTCATTGCTCAACACACTTGTCGCAGGAGTCACGGAGGCTCTCGACGACTATGAGCCTACTAAAGCGGCTCGTGCTATCGATGAGTTTGTCAATGACAATCTGTCCAACTGGTATGTGCGTCTGAACCGCAAACGTTTCTGGGCCGGAGAGATGGATGATGACAAACTTTCCGCTTATCAGACACTCTATACCTGCCTGAAGACTGTTGCGCTTCTTATGGCTCCGTTCGCACCATTCTATTCCGACCGTCTCTACACCGACCTTGTTACACCGGCACTCGAAGGGAATGGCTACGCATCGGTTCACACTGCTGATTTCCCTGTATCCGATCCTTCACTTGTAGATTCCGATCTTGAGGAGCGTATGCGTCTTGCGCAGACCATCACCTCAAACGTGCTCGCTCTCCGTAGAAAGGTCAATCTAAAGGTGCGTCAGCCACTCCGTACGCTCCTTATCCCGGCGGTCGACCAGCATCAGAAAGAGTCAATCCTTGCACTTGAAAATCTTATCAAGAGTGAGTTGAATATAAAGGAACTCAAGGTGGTGGACAATGAGGAGAGCGGACTTGTGAAACGTGTCAAGGCCGATTTTAAGAAACTCGGACCCAAATACGGCAAGATCATGAAGCAGCTCGGCAAAGCCATCACGGAGATGTCGCAGAAAGATATCGCAAGTCTGGAGAAGAACGGAGAGTTTACTTTCGCTGACCTCCCCGGAGCGCCCGTGGTCACTACTGAGGATGTGGAGATTATTCCGGAGGATGTGCCCGGATGGCTTGTTGCCAACGATGGTAATGTCACTGTAGCTCTTGACGTGACAGTGACCCCGGAACTCAAAAATGAGGGAATGGCACGTGAGCTTGTCAACCGTATCCAGAATATCCGTAAGCAGAGTGATTTCGAGATAACGGATAAGGTCGATGTCGTTCTTACTGACACCCCGGAAATCAGGAGTGCAGTCGAGACCTTCGGTGATTATATCGCCTCTCAGGTTCTTGCAGACTCTATCACTCTCGCTTCTTTGGATGAAGGCAAGGGAGTCAATGATCTCGAGATCGATGATGTGAAGGCCTACGCTAAAGTGACAAGAAAATAATGGCTGAAAGCGGACAGGAGATAATACCGGCGACGACATCCGACAAGGGTGTCGTCGCTTCACGGATATGGTTGGTGACTGCTACAGCTGTTCTCGTGATACTGGCCGACCAGATTCTTAAGTTCTGGGTAAAGACTCATTTCTACCTCGGGGAGTCTCTTCCGATCACGGGCTGGTGGGAACTGAAGTTTATCGAGAACAATGGAATGGCATTCGGACTTGAGCTCTGGAACAAAATAGTCCTTACACTTGGAAGAATCGGAGCGGTAATCCTTTTTATCTGGTTTATCTGGAAAGTCTCAAAAGCCGAGGGACTGCACAAAGGTTTCTTTGTGGCCGTTGCACTGATTACGGCAGGAGCAGCAGGTAATATATTCGATTGTGTCTTTTATGGAAGGATTTTCAATAATCCTATGCCACCTCAAGTAGCTGTCCTTTTCCCGGAGGGTGGAGGATATGCCGGATGGTTTGAAGGAAGGGTGGTCGATATGCTCTATTTCCCCCTTTTCTCCTTCCGGTGGCCGGATTGGATTCCGGTTTTCGGAGGCTCTGAATTTGAGTTCTTCCAGTATATCTTCAATATCGCCGATGCATCCATATGTATAGGTGTGGCACTTCTTATCCTTTTCTATTCAACTGACGCTGCAAAGTCATTTCAATATATCGGTAATTCTTCCCGGAAGAAAACCACTGACCGACTCAAATGAAATTGTGCTCCAGACATATCATCTCTTTATATGCCGGGATCTCACTGATCTCTGCGGGTATCCTGATTGCCGGATGTTCCGGGAAATCGGGTGACAGAATCCCGGAGGGTCGTCTTGTAGATCTGATGGCGGATATGCAGCTTGCAGAGGCCTATGCCGACAATAACCCGGACGGCCGGGATCTCATGAGCCGTAGGAATGACCTTGCAAGACGGGTGATGGCCGGTTATGGAGTCACTCAGGAGCAGATCGACACTACACTTATGTGGTATGGAAAGAATATCGACAAATATTCCGAACTCTACGAAAAGGTTGACAAGAGGATAATGGAGAAGCAGGCCGCCCTGGAGAAGAATGGCAAACCGGTGCAGGAAGTAACCGGCGATGATCTGTGGCCTTACAGCCGTCACGGTTTCATCTCATCGCTTGGCTCAACAGATGGATGGGTGATTTCCTTGAAACATCCCGAACTCACCAAAGGTGACCGCCTCATATGGACTCTTCATCCCGACGGTGAAATGCGTCCATTTAACGGTGTTCTCGGCGTCGAGTATGAAGATGGATCATCTGAAGCGGTAAACACATCCATTTCTCCCGGAAATGTTGTGGAGATGACTTTACAGACGGACACCGGAAAGAAAGTGGAGAGAATCTATGGCACTCTGATCCTCAAGACTAAACCAGACCGACCTGTTTTCGTCGATAGTATCGCATTGCGTCGCACACCATATGACAGTCTTGAATATGCTCGCTATCGTTATCAGCGTAAATACGGGATAATGATGCCTGCAAAGAAAGAGAAAAAGGATACGGCAACGAATAAGGAGAAGAAGGATTTGGTTGTGAATAAGGAGAAGAAGGATACGGTTGTGAATAAGGAGAAGAAAGAATGAAATATCTTGTAAGACAACTTGAAATAATTGAAGGGGGGGAGAGGAAGATTCTTCCCCTTCATTATATCATACTTGATGCAACAACCGGTAACATCGGGACTCTTCCATTAATATATCCTTTCGGAAAAGAGGAGTCCGGAGCCATTTTCATAGGAAAGGCCCGGTTAATAATCTCCGGCGAGTCCTGGGCATTTTCGGATCAGGTCGTATAAATCCGTTCTACGGTTCATAATCTTTAACCGGATTTGTTTTCTTTCACATTTTTTTATAATTTTGCAGTCCGTTATGACATACGGATTCGACAACGACAAGTATCTTAAGATACAATCCGAACATATCCTGGAGCGCATCGCTCAGTTCGGCAACAAACTTTACCTCGAATTGGGAGGCAAACTCTTCGACGACCATCATGCCAGCAGAGTCCTCCCCGGTTTCCAACCAGACAGCAAACTCCGGATGCTTCAGAAGATAAAGGATCAGGCGGAGATTGTAATTGTCATCAGCGCACTCGACATTGAAAAAAATAAGGTCAGAGGTGATTTGGGAATCACCTATGACATGGACGTGCTCCGACTGAGAAATGAGTTCACCAAACTCGGATTCCTTGTCAGCTCTGTCTGTGTAACCCATTATAACGGACAGATGAGCGCCGATGCCTTCCGTAAGAAACTGGAGAGGATGGGAATTACCGTCTATTACCATTACACAATAGAGGGGTATCCGTCGAATGTGGATCTTATCGCCTCTGACGAAGGATTCGGACATAACGATTACATCGAAACTACACGTCCGCTTGTGATAGTGACTGCACCCGGTCCCGGTAGCGGTAAGATGGCAGTATGTCTTTCCCAGCTCTACAATGAGAACAAGAGGGGAGTGGAGGCAGGTTATGCCAAGTTTGAGACTTTCCCTGTGTGGAGTCTTCCGCTCAAGCACCCCGTCAATATCGCCTATGAGGCTGCCACAGCCGATCTCAATGATGTCAATATGATTGATCCTTTCCATCTTGAAGCGTATGGAAAGACAGCCATCAATTACAATCGAGATATTGAGATTTTCCCGGTTCTCAACACGCTTTTCGAAGGGATATATGGAGAGAATCCATATAAGTCACCTACAGATATGGGAGTCAATATGGTCGGCTTCTGCATAAGCGATGATGCAGTTTGTTGTGATGCCTCCAAGAATGAGATTATCCGTCGTTACTTCACTGCCTTGAATCACATGGCTGATGGAGACGGGAATGAGTCTGAGGTTAACAAGATTGCTCTTCTTTTCAAGCAGGCGAAGATTGATCTCAACTACAGGCGTTGTATCAAGGCAGCCCGCGATCGTGCGGAGAAGAGCGGTTTGCCATGTTCGGCTATTGAATTGGCCGACGGCACAATCATCACCGCAGAGACAAGTCCTCTGTTAGGTCCGAGTTCCGCACTTATCCTGAATGCCATCAAGCATCTTGCAGGAATAGACCATGACGTCAAGCTTATTCCTCAGGAGATGATTGAGCCGATTCAACACACAAAGTTGAATTACCTGAGGGGGCACAATCCCAGACTTCACTCGGATGAGGTGCTTGTTGCGTTGTCAGTGTTGAGCACTACTGATGAGCGTTGCCGCAAAGCATTGGAGAAGTTGCCTGAGCTTGCCGGTTGCCAGATGCATTCCACAGTAATGCTCGGAGAGGTAGACCACAAGATCTTCAACAAACTCGGAGTTGGCCTCACCTGCGATCCCACCAAAAGGAACTGATCCAGGATTCCACCTCTTAAATTATGCTGTGGTTGTCAGTTTTTTTAGAGATTTCTAATAGAGCTAAAAAAATGTTAATCTTTTGATGTGAATTAAACTTCAAGTTAGGTGAGGCGTCAAAGAGACGTAACAACTGATAAAAACCTAATTTGAAAATTTAAAAAACAGATTAAGATATGAAGAAATTAATTTTGAGCCTCGCTATCATCACAGCCGCTTCCTTCTCCGCTTTCGCAGCCGGACAGACCGATCAGAACGCTAAGTGCGCCAAGACAGAATGTGCCAAATCCGGCAAGTGTGAGAAGAAAGAGTCGAAGTGTGACGCTGACAAGAAGTGTGACTCTGACAAGAAGAAATGTTGCAAAAAGGGTGCTCCCGGCAAGCAGAAAGGCCATAAGAAAGGTCACGGCATGAAAGATGGCCGCGGTGGAGTACAAATGAGAGCATTCGAAGGAATCGAACTCACTGCCGAGCAGAAACAGAAACTCTCCGATCTCCGTCCCCAGAGAATGGAGCGTCCTCAGAACGATAAGGCTAAAGGCAAGACTGAACTTACTCAGGAGCAGCGGGCAGCCAAGCGTGCTGAAATGCAGTCAAAGCGTGAAGAGGCAATGAAGAAATACAACGAGGAAGTGAAGAATATTCTCACTCCCGAGCAGTATGCAAAGTTTCTGGAAAACCAGAAAAACATGAAACCCTCAAAATCGAGAAAATAAGTCTTTTCATTCATAGTTAGTTTTGAAGGGAGATCGCCGTGATGGTGGTCTCCCTTCATTATGATGAATAATAGGTTGATGGTGCTATCCCTATCTTTTTCGTAAAAGTACGTAGAGGATTATGGGTATTCCGAAAATCGGGGTGAGAGTGTTGATCGGTATGACAGTGGCTCCGAACATAGTGCTTGCAACATTGCACAATAATCCGACAGCACCTCCGGACAATGCGGCAACAGGGAGAAGAAGTCGGCAATCGTCAGTCTTTAAGAAAAGACGCCCCGTCTGAGGCATAGCCATTCCGATAAAACCAATCGGACCGCAATATGCCGATGAGATGGCGGTCAGTATGCCGCTTACAAGAAGAATAAGGTTGCGTGAAAGATTTATATTCAGTCCGAGGTTTCTGGCGTAATTCTCCCCCAATTGAAGCATATTGAGAGGCTTGACAAGCATTATTCCTCCGATCAACCCGATAATTATCAAGCCGCTGAACAGAGGTAGCTGTCCCGATGAAACATCAGTAAAAGACCCCATTCCCCAAGCCACATACCCCTGAATACCTTTGGAGGTTGCCCATGACGACAGGAGAGTAACTATGGAACTTGTGATGTATCCTGCCAATATACCGGTGATAAGAAGCATGAGGTTATTACGTAAGATTGAGGAGAGAAACAACAATAAAGCCGTCATCAGCAATGCACCTGCAAGCGCTCCGGCAACTATTGCCGTTGATCCGGCAATGGTATTTTCGCCGATTGAGACTGTTCCATAAAGCAAAAGCATCACTATTGCAACGCCCAGACTTGCACCGGAACTGATTCCAAGAATTGACGGCCCCGCAAGTGGGTTATGAAAAACAGTCTGGAGCAAAAGTCCGGCGGTTGCGAGAGCTGCACCACAAAGCAATGCCGTCACGGCGGAAGGGAGGCGGCCTTCGAAAATAATGAAACTTACCATCGTATTTCCATCATTTCCAGATAAAACCCTCCAGATCTCTTTAGCCGGAATTGAGACTGAACCAAAGAAAATGTTAGCCACAAACAGGAGTATTGTGACCAAGACAAGTAAGGAGATGATTAACGTATTGAATGATCCTTTCCGGCTCACGGTCTCAATCGATGAAAGTATTTTTTATTTTCTGATGACAAAGGGAGTTCCGGGTGCAATACGGATATGAGATCTGAGAGAACCCACTGAGGATGAAATGCCTGATCATCAAAGATATTGCTGGAGATTGTCTCACACCCATAAACATTTCCCGTTTTGAAAGGTTTCAATCGTGAATAAGACGCTCTTTCTTTCGCCAAAGATGATAGCGTAAGGGGAGCTCCGGCATATCTGATCAGCCAGAAATCAGTTTCGCCGGCATCATAGATAATTTTCTCCGGTGATAACGGTATCCTTCCCGAACGTCTGTCATTAATAAATGGAGTGGAACCTCCGGCATCTTCCGTCAGAATACCGAGTGTGGACTGTCCTCCGGGTTGATCCCATGTCTGGCCATAAACGCGGTCATAAATCACAGTCGGTCGGGTATCTGCGGATTGCGCAATGTCGCGAAGACTGAGATAGCTCTTTTCTGTGGCATCAAAAATAGAATCACCTTTCTCACCCTCTCCGAGCAGACGGGCATAAAAGCGTATCCATTCGGCACGACCCAAAGGTGAGGTCTCCATATAATCGGCACATTGAATAGTCGGGACACCGAATTTCTCGGTCTTGGGATTTCCACCTCCGTTGTCATAAGGTGAAGCAAGTACTGCATCAGGACGAAGGGAGATAATCATCTCCGTTGAGGGAGACATACTTGACCCGCAGTCGGCAATCTTACCTTTCTCCAATCTATCCCGAACGGTTCTGTCAGTAATATAATCCTTGTCACAGATGCCGGCCACACTTCCGGCATGTCCAAGTTCAGACATAAGTGATGCATGAACCGAGGAGAAGACTACGGCCCGTTCGAGAGGTACACGGATCACCTGAACTCCCTCAACATTTGCAGGCAATTCTGATTCACTGTCGATCAGAAGCAGACGTTGTAACACAGCGGTGGAATCCCATGGATTCCGTATTTCAACTTCCGAGAAGCCGTCACCCTCCTTTATTGTCAACAACGAGGAGTAGCGAAGGTCAAGAGGCTTACCATCAAGTGTCCGTAACCCGGATCTATTACGATGTCCACATCCGGAAGCCGTGAGGATAATCACTAACAGGATTATCCTCACGGTCAAGATGAAATATGATCTGTGAGTCTTTATCATTTCAAGAACCCGGTGATGATGGAAGCCGGACCCACACCTATATCAAATGTCTCTATGTACTGGAAATTATTGAGCCCGTTGTAGACACAGAGTTTGCTTGGTCCGTCATAATCTGCGAAACCACCCTCAGGCTTCTTATAGGTCTGGATCAGAACAGCCATTGTGTATGGTTCAATTGCAATGGCTGCCGGGCAATTTGCCTCGGGGAATTTAAGTTCCACACGTCCGAGAGTCGACACATTGACGAGCGTGTATTTCAGTTCCCCACCGTAAGGATTATTTGCGAGGATGAGGTTGGTGTAGTAGAGGGCCGCGCAGGTAGCAGCTCCAACTTTCTCCCAATTGCCATCACTCTTCATCTTATAGACCGCACTTTCAGTGTCGCCATAGTTGCCCATAGCGAGAAGGAAAAGCTCCACTCCGTTAGAAAGGAACTCTGTAGGATTCTCAGGCACTTCTATAGTCTTCTCCACCTCAAACGGTGAGAAGTTAACAACGGATGCTGTCTTACCGTAAGGTTTCCCCTCAAGATAGTTCATTCCCTCGGAATTGGGCACATAGAGCTTACCTTTGTACTCAGCCATCTTCTCCGGATTCGCTCCGACCTTTACCGATGCATCAATCTCAAGTGAGACGGTGTCAAGGCGTGCCACATAACCCTCAAACATTGAGATGTAGATATTTCCCTCATGAGAGATCATTGATCGGGGAGATCTACCCTCATTGCTGTCTTCCAGAACGATCTGCTTGAGCGATTTGAAAGTCCTGGGATCGACTACCTCAATAGTGTGTGAATCACTCATGCCGATATAGAGCTTCGATCCATAGAGCACGCCGCATTGAGGGGTAGCACCAAGATAACGGAGATTGGCATTGAGGAAGGCATCCCTCTGGAAAGAACCTGAGAGTAGGTTGAGGGCATTGAGCGAACCTTCGATGAAGTTGTTGTAGTTGCCTTGATTCAGGATATAAGCCACCGGAACCCCTGCGGGGATTTCTGCAGGCTCGATATTTGAATCACCTTTGTTGCACGATGACAGCATCGTGAGGATTGCCGCTGGGACAATCAATAGTCTTTTCAGTTTGTTCATATTATGAAAATTAATTTAGTCATTTTAAATCTTGAATTCTATTCCGGCGCGCCAGCTCCTTCCGGGCATCGGGTATCTGGCTATCATCTCATATTGAGTGTTGAGGATATTCAGCATCTCTAACTTCAGTTCCAGAGTGCTTCTGCCGACCTTAATTATTCGGAACAATGTAAGCCCTGCATCACAAAAAGGATCGAGCTTGGCATTATCAAGGTTCTGGTTAGTTGTGAATCTGCTTCCTGTAGCCGTGGCATGGAGAGCCAGGTTAACCCATGGATTAAGCCAGGATACAGACGCACTTCCGGAATGGACAGGGATATACGCCACCTGTTTCATCCAATCGTCGTTCTTCCGGTTGGTGCGAATCTGAGCCTTCTGAAAGGAATAGGCCGCATCAAAGACTATCGATTGACTCTCATGCGGCACAAATGATGCCGAGAGGGTGCAATCCAGACCCATTACCCTGACCTTACCAAGATTTGTCATCTTCCATACAAACATGTTATATGGGATTGCGGTGATTTTATTATCAACACGATTAAGGTAGGTATCGCATGTCACGGAGAGATCAGTCAGACAATCGCCGGGAGCAGTGCGGAGCGTGGCTCCTAAATTATATTGTCGGGTTGTCTCGGGCTCGAGATTGACTGTGCCCAGATGGTAGAAATAAAGTTCCGAGAAAGTTGGAAGACGAAAAATATCCTTGAAGGAACCACGGATAAAGAAGTCCATATCCTCAACCGGTCTTACGGAGATACTTGCCGAGGGTGAGAGTCTCGACTGAGTTCCCGGAGACTCACCATTGCTGACATGGTTGAAATAGAGGGAATGAAGAAGTCTTATGGTGACTGAGACAGATCTCTTGGAAAAACGTCCTGCTACTGTCTGCAGTAAGGAATTACGTGATGGATGTTGATCTGCCATCCCGTTTCCTGTCAGTTCGAGCGTTGACCAATCCGCTGCATAACTGAAATTCCATAATGTATTTGGAGTCAGGAGTAGTCCCGCAGTAGCGTAATATTCCCGTTGATAATATCTGTTGTCAAGTCTTCCGCCCGGATAAATCTCCTGCACGTCAAGGTAACGTGTGGCTGACCAGTCGTATTTGGCTGTGGCACAGAGGGAAAGCAATGAGGACAGGCGACCTTTATAATGAATTTGTCCGAAATAGTTGCGTTCGTGCAGGTGCTCATCGCTCTTCGTGACATAGTATTTCACCGGTCCCGGAAGATCACGGTCATTGTCATAACCGTATAGTTTGGCTGATAACTGACCGGCTCCAATCCTCCATCGGGCGTTGAGTTCTCCATGCCAGCTTCTGATCTCGGAATGATTACGACGCTCTTTTGTCACAATTTTTCCATTGTGAAGAGTGAAAGGATAATTATTATCAGAGTGGATAAAATCACATGAGAGGGTGTAGTTTCCATGTTTCCCGGTCTCAAGACCACATTTCAAGAAAGGGTTTATGAATCCGAATGAGCCACCGGTAAGTCGCGCACGTAATGAGTATCTAATCGCATCACTTTTCTCGTTAGGGTCAGTACCGGCCATTACCATTGGAGCTTTTTCCGATTCAAGACTTGTAATGACGAGAGTGGACGCTGAAGAAACCGAACGAGCGGGCAGGAATATATCGTCAATGTCTCCGTAAGATAAGGATATGCTTGATAGATCAGTCAATGAGTGTCTTGACAGATCTATACTTCCACTGCGGGAATCGGTAATAGGTGAGCCGTCATATATGACACCGGTGTGCTGGCTGCCCAGCCCTCGCACCGTGAGTGTCTTGCTCCCACCGAGTCCTCCATAATCATGAAGGGCAATTCCCGGAAGACGACGTAAAGCATCTGAAATATCTGTAACACCGGCCTCACGAATTTTTGAAGCATCGATCGACTGAACCGGCACTGCGGAAGTGATCTTTTCTGAAGAAGTGTGTGCAGATACTTCCACGTCCGGGAGTGTCACAGGCAAAGAGTCAGGAACAGAAAAATTCACCTCGACCGCATTGGCCGAGGTGAGAAAAAATATCGTCAGTCCTGAAGAAAGGGTCAGTTTTCTCATCCTCGAAGAAAAAAGATTCAAATAAAGTCCTTGAAGGGTCGGACTGTGGCCGTAGCGAGACTGTAGAGGAATTTCACCTCATTCCTTCAAAATCGGGAGATTTCCCGAAAGACTTTGCAAAGGTAATGAAAAAACTTGATTATTTTAATGTTCAGATGTGTTTTTTCATTCCACGCTTTCCGACGTGTTCGAGCCAGTAGCTTGGTTTCGCTTTGTAACGTTTTGTCTTACCGGCTTTAACTACCTCAATCTCAGGAATTGTGTCTTCATCTGAAACGAGATCCGGTGAGAAATCGGCTGTAGTTCCTATCGAGTCTTCGAAATGATAGAGGCGATTGGCCATCGAACCCTCATAATCAAGGTTTCCGTAAAGGACAATAGCGGGTTCTCCTGAAAGATCCGAATCGGTAGAATATCCGAGGAGACGGTAATGAAGGGGATTTTCCGATTCCTCGCTGTCTATCCTGAAAATTCTACCTTCGATTGTATCGACTATACATAGAACCGGTTTCCATCCTCCACGAAGCGTAGGACTGAGGGTTGACATCTCCTCTTTCATAAGAGAGTCGAGCATGAAAGTCTCCCTGCGTGATATATAATCCACCTGATAGACTTTCCCCTCGTCGACCCATAGATAGGAGCCATCTGCGAGAGTCCAGCCTCTCCACCCGATTTGCTGCCATAGAGTATCGGGAGATTCCGATACGACATTCTTCAAGGAATCGTCGACGAGGGTGGGATAGTAATTTACCATTTCAGCCGAATCCTTGATGGCGTGGAGAGGATAGGGGCGTTCAAGAGGGTAGACTACCGAAGCTGCGAAAACCGTCGGTGAATCCGCCATGATAGACTTGGCTACAACCTTTACCTCGTCGGGCAAGTTCTGATGTGTGGCCTCCTCCTTGGGTCTTGAACAACCGGCTGCCATAGCGATTGCCATCAGTGTGACTGAAAATATGGGGAGTATATGAAGTTTAGACATATTGCTAAGGGTTGAATTTTGTTGCGAACGGTGATCTTTACCATTCAGAAATTTGCTACAAAATTACTTTTTATTTTCGTGACGGCAAATATCAGATTTTATCTTCGATAAACAATGTCTCAAATTCCTCTATTCTGCGTCGTTTCAATTGAGAAAGAGTTTTTCCGCGATACTTGCTATGGGCGAGGAATGACGCCTTTATGTCACGGTCTCCGGCCTTAAGTTTTTTCAATACCGTGGAACGGGCCACTACACCTATGCCGCAATTGTAGGCCAATGCACTCAGGATGAGACTGTCGGGACCAAATTCACGATACTTCTCACAAAGTTTCGCGAGATCTTTTCGGAGCAGGGCATCGGCCTGGCTTTCAGATAATGTCTGGTTTCTTTTATAGGGCTCGCCGGGGAGGATCTTGTGGCCGTAACCGACCAGATTACCCTTGTTTTTATGGAGTCCCTCATATTTCTTTATAACAGCTACCGCTTTTTCAAATTCTGAACTTGTCTCTTCCGCCGCCGGAGGTGTTGCTCCTACTGTCAGATCGACATAGCCAAGCATCAGCGAGACAGCCAGCATAAGTGAATAGATAAATTTTCTTAATTCCATAACAATTCTTTTCCCTTTCACAATCGACTTATCATCGCCGGTCGTGGACCGGAGTATACTGAAAGGATGTTACATATAATAAACGTCTGAATTAAAGGAATTATTAATCGAAATGTTAGTAAACGTTGAATAATGGGGAAATATTTTGGAAAAATGTTGATATTTTGTAATTTTGCAACCAAAATTAACTATTATTAATTCAACTTTCGCAGGCGAAAGTTGAAGGTTATAAGGTTGACGCTTCGCTGTTTATAAGGTTAAGATTATTATATTGACGACCTTAAAGACAAATCCGTTAACTGAAGCATATCATAACCACATAACCTTATAACCTTATAACCTTTAAGTTGAGCTTGCGAAACTTAAATTATTAATCATGCTTCCCGCTTTGGAAGTATTACGTAATATATGAAATTTCATTATCAGACAAAAGGGACGTGTTCACGCGCTATTGAGATAGAAGTCAGCGAGGATGGCATTGTCGAAGATGTGCAGTTCATCGGCGGTTGCCACGGCAATACTCAAGGGATTTCCGCCCTTGTCAAAGGGATGAAAGTAAAAGATGTCATAGACAGACTTGAGGGTATAGACTGTCGTCAACGCGGCACGTCGTGTCCGGATCAGCTTGCCCGTGCTCTTAAGGAGGTATTCCAGCAATAAATTTCGAGAGCTTTCTGAGTGAAAGTTGCGGTAAATGTAGATATTACTTGAGAATATTTACTAATTTTGCGGTTTGAAACTAAAGTCAACAATCCAATAAGAAAATATATGACAGAAATCATTGATGAAGTTGCCGCTCCGGAAGGAGGGCTAAACTTTGTAGAGCAGGAGATTGCCAACGATCTCGCGGCCGGTAAGAACGGTGGACGCTTGAACACTCGTATCCCGCCGGAGCCTAACGGATACCTCCACATCGGACATGCCAAGGCAATAATCATGGATTTCGGGGCTGCCGAGAAATTTGGCGGCACATGTAATATGCGTTTCGACGATACCAATCCCCAGAAAGAGGATACAGAGTATGTCGAGTCAATCAAGAGAGACATCCACTGGCTCGGTTATGATTGGGAAGACCGTCTTTACTATGCTTCAGACTATTTCCCCCAGCTCTTTGATCTCGCTGTTCGTCTGATCAAGGAGGGTAAGGCTTATGTGGATGAGCAGACGAGCGAGCAGATCGCCGCTCAGAAAGGCACTCCCACAACTCCGGGCACAAATTCCCCTTACCGTGACCGTCCCGTGGAGGAGAATCTTGACCTTTTCCTCCGGATGAACAAGGGTGAGTTTGATGAGGGGTCGATGGTGCTCCGGGCAAAGATAGATATGGCCAACAGCAACATGCACTTCCGCGATCCGATCATGTATCGAATCATCAAGACTCCTCACTGGAGAACAGGCACGGAATGGAAGGTATATCCGATGTATGATTTCGCCCACGGCCAGAGCGACTATTTCGAGGGTGTCACCCACTCGATCTGCACCCTTGAGTTTGTTCCCCATCGTCCACTTTACGAATACTTTGTTAAGGAGCTGGCTGACGAAACTTATTGTCCCCGTCAGATAGAGTTCAACCGACTCAATCTCACATACACGGTGATGAGCAAGCGCAAATTGCTCCAGCTCGTCAAGGAGGGTCTTGTAAACGGTTGGGATGATCCTCGTATGCCGACTCTTTGCGGTCTGCGTCGTCGTGGTTACACACCGTCCGCAATTCGCGATTTCGTTTCACGCATCGGTTACACCAAGTTTGAGGCTCTCAATCATATCGAACTTCTCGAGCACGCAGTGCGCGAAGATCTCAACAAGACTGCCACACGTATAAGTGCAGTGGTCAATCCGGTGAAACTCATCCTCACGAACTATCCTGAGGATAAGGAGGAGATCATCGAGATGGATAATAATCCCGAGAATCTCGCTGAAGGTAAGCACCCGATGCCTTTTACACGTGAGCTTTGGATTGAACGTGAGGACTTCATGGAGAATCCTCCCAAGAAATTCTTCCGTCTCTCTCCTGATAAAGAGGTACGCCTCAAAGGTGCTTACATCATCAAGTGTACAGGCGTGAAGAAAAACGAGAACGGTGAGATCGAGGAGATTTACGCAGAATATGATCCTGAGACAAGAAGCGGACTTCCCGGTAGCGACCGCAAGGTTAAGGGCACCCTTCACTGGGTATCCGTTCCTCATGCAATTGATGCTGAGGTAAGGGATTATGACCGTCTCTTCTCTGTCGAGAATCCCTCGGCTGAGGAGGGTGATTTCCGTGATCTTCTCAATCCTGATTCCCTCAAGGTGAGAAAGAACGTGAAGGTTGAACCCTGGGGAGCTCAGAATGCTAAACCGGAAGACCATTTCCAGTTCACGCGACTCGGTTACTATACCGTTGACCCTGACAGCAAAGACGGGAAACTCGTGTTCAACAAGACAATCGGCCTGAAAGATACCTGGGCAAAAGAGCAGAAGAAACTCTGATTCCAACTGAAATTGTATAAATGAAGAAGGGCCGGCTGATCGCCGACCCTGCTTCATTTATACAATTTCATTATCGGAGTTGATGTGAGACAGGGGTGATATAGAATGTGAAGGAGCGGTCTTTGTATGGCAGACGGTATTCCTCACGGGGGAGAGCTTTCCAACTGTTGACACATCCGAGCCCATACTGATCCTTGTCAATACTGATCTCCTGAAATGGAGACCTTCCGATTTCCGGGGAATGAGTCTGAGTCTTATATTCGCCGCCATCAAGACTTTCCCTTGAATAGGGGAGAGCCTGAGCGAAGAACGGATCATCTGATGAAAACTCGAGACCGTTTCCGGCCCGATCGAGTTGCTTCCACCACCTGACATCGCTCTTCGAACCTATCTCCTGCGGACGTACATAGGGGTAGAACTGATCATCCGATTTCTGACGGAAGAGCCCGAGGAATGTCGAGTGGTTGCGGTCTACATAATTTTCACCCGGTCCTCTTCCGTAATATTCAATCTCATCATATTTCTCAGGCATTCTCATCCTCATTCCGAAACGGAACATATCCGGGACTTCACTTTTTTCACCGGACTTGAGATTCTCTTCTACCTTGATGGCTCCCGCTCCGTTTATCGTGTAACTTACGCTGAGATTCCCACCGGTTTCCGGAAGTGAATAGTCGGCTGTAATGACGGCAAGACCGTCAGTCATCGCTTCCTCCAACTTCTCCAGTTTCATAACAGGATTTTTCCAGATCCGGAATTTGTGGGGAAGGTCCGCACCATAATCATTATCAGTCGGTGCTCTCCAGAAATTTGGCTCCAAATTTGCGCCATCGGCGAGCATCTCCTCTCCATTGACAAGATACCTCTTCATGAAGCCGGACGCACGGTCAAATTCTATTCGGAATCCATTTCCGGTCACGCTCAGAATCTTCTTGTGACTTGAATCAATAGAGGGCATGACTTCCCCGATATTGGTGATGACAGGATTACCGAAAGATGCCGGTTGTGGTCTATTGTCCGCGATTGCTATCTGTTCCCTTGCGACTGCATATCCTGCCGGCAATAATGCTTCTGCCTCCTTTAATCTGAATTCCAGATTAAGCAACCATTCCCCCGGGCCATCTGTATCGCCATAAGGAATGGTGAGTTTTTCAGTTTTCCCGGGAGATGTCTTGAGGTCATTGATCACACCGTCTCTGACAGGGACACCATTATTGAGAAGTGTCCAGCTTAGACTGAGATGTGAAAGATCACGGAAGAAATTTTCATTATATATATTCACTTTCCTTTGCCCGAGATCAGCCGGAGTGACCCATACATTCTGGTAAAAGTAGCGCACTTCATCAGCATGTGGATTTGGGATACGGTCGGGATTGACAATGCCGTTTACGCAGAAATTTCCGTCAGAGGGATCATAGGCGTTGAAGTCGCCTCCGTAGCCATAGATCTCCACGCCATCCTTACCCTTCTTGCGAACAGCCTGATCGACAAAATCCCAGATAAAGCCACCTTGAAGGATAGGGTATTTTCTTATGAGATCCCAGTATTCCTTGAAACCACCCATTGAGTTTCCCATGGCATGAGCATATTCACATTGGATTAGGGGTTTACCGCCTGCATGTGTATTGGCATAATTCTCCATACCATCATAGTCAAGATACATGGGGCAATAGATGTCGGTCATTCCATCTATCTTAGCCTGCTCATACTGCACCGGACGGCTCGGATCCTCATTCTTCACCCATTCGTAGGCCGCTTCGAAATTTGGTCCGTAACCGGCTTCGTTGCCGAGGCTCCAGAAAATGACTGAAGGATGGTTATAGCTGCGCTGCACATTCCTTTTGTTGCGCTCCATGTGGGCCCGGGCGTAAGCGGGATTCTTTGCGAGTGTTTTCTCCTTGTAGCCCATTCCATGACTCTCGACGTTAGCTTCGGCCACCACATATATGCCGTAACGGTCGCAAAGTTCATACCACAGGTTGTCATCGGGATAATGACTTGTGCGGACTGCATTGATGTTGAGCCGCTTCATGAGTTGAATATCCTGAAGCATACGTTCGGGAGAAACCACGTATCCTCCGTCAGGATCAAGTTCGTGCCTGTCAACACCTTTGAACAATACAGGCTGACCGTTGACAAGGACATTCCCATCCTTAAGTTCTATCTTACGGAATCCGACATTGACAGGAATTTCCTCCGTGCCGTTTTTCATATGAGCAGTAAGAGTATAGAGATAGGGTGTCTCCGCACTCCATTTCTTAACATCCGGAATATTTACCGAAATTTTCCCACTACCGGACATTGTCTCACTTGCCACAACATTTCCGGACGCATCCTTGAGAATGAGATCGATCGGCGAGTTTGCGGTGGCCTTCAAATCAACAGTGAGTAAGCCATCCTTATAATTATTTAATAGATCCGGAGTGACACGGATATCCGAAATCCTTTTTTTATCGCGTGCGAACAGATAGCAATCTCTTCCTACACCACTGAAACGGAAGAAATCCTGATCTTCAAGGTATGAACCGTCACACCAACGGAAAACCTGAAAACAGATAAGGTTCTCCTTGCCGGGTTGCAGATATGGCGTGAGGTCGAATTCAGCTTCTAATTTAGAATCCTCACTGTAGCCGACATATTTACCGTTGACCCAAAGATAGATGTTGGAGGTGACAGAACCGAAATGGGCGAAGATATCTTTCCCTTTCCAATCGGCGGGAACTTTCACCGTCCGTCGATAGGTGCCTACATGATTCTCAGCATAAGGGACGTAAGGGGGATTGTTCTTGAAAAAATTGCTCCACGGGTATTGCATGTTGACATAGATAGGATCTCCGAATCCGTTTAGTTCCCAACACCCCGGAACGTTGATCTTGCTCCAGCCACGATCGTCATAATCCTTCTTCCAGAATCCGACGGGACGATCGGAAGCATCGTTGACGAAATTGAATCTCCACTCACCGTTAAGACTCATGTAGTTCGCAGAGTTTTGTTTCAATCCCTCACCGAGAGCATTCTCACCGCTACGGTAAGCGAATCGCATGGCTGTCATTGGTGCCCGGTTCACTGCATTGACAGCAGGATCCTGCCATTCCGTGAAACTCTGTGCGAAGAGCAGTGACGCGGAGGTGGCAGTCAAGGTCGATATTAAGAGTTTTTTCATGAGAAAGGGTTTATATAGAAAACTCCCGCACTACTGTGCAGGAGTTTTTTAGATTCTTGATATAATCCGGAATCAATTACCTTTGGCAACTTCCTCCTTGAAAGCTACACAAGGCTTGAAATGAGGGATGTTGTGCTCCGGAACAACAATTGTGGTGTTCTTGGAGATATTACGGGCTTTCTTCTCGGCACGCTTTACGATATCAAATGTGCCGAAGCCACGGAGATATACATTCTCACCGTGAGCGAGGCTGTCTTTAACAACAGTCATGAACTGTTCGATCACTGTCACAACAGCGGCTTTTTCAAGGCCTGTGCTCTTTGCTATTTCGTTCGCAATTTCTGCTTTGGTCATAATGGATATAGTTATTTGTGATTTCAGAGCCCAAAATTAGTATATTCCGCTGAATTGGCAAAATTTCTAACCACCAACTTGCTAATTTTTTTGCATATGATGCATTTCTACCCCTGCGAAGGGCCTGATACCTATCGGTTGGAAACCCAAAGAGTCATAAAGTCGTCTTGCACGGGGATTCTCGGTGTCAACAAGCAGGCCCAATGGTTTCCCCGCCGAGGCCGCTTTCCTTGATGCATCTTCTATCAATGCAGAAGCAATTCCTTTGTTGCGCGCCTGAGGAACCACCATGAGGGAATCAAGATAAAACTCTTTTCCATCGGTCTCTTCGGGAACATTCTCGACATCCTCATGAGAGAGTCCCCAACCGAGAGTTGCATTAGCTTCCTTAAAGAAACTTCTCCTTAGTTGACGCAAACGTGCGCCATCATAACTGACGCATGCCCCGAGTCTGTTCCCGTCAGAGTCAACGGCCAACCGGGTATTCCGCCAGCTATACTGGCTTTCATCAATCCCGGCAAGGCGTGTGAAAATATTCCTGACACTATCCATCGGATGAGAACCGGCCATGCCTTCACATATTTCATTGCCGACAGCCGTCATAACGGTCTCAGCAATAAAAGAGGCATCAGAGGGCGTAGCATCTATAATCTTAAAACTTATCTCGTTGTCCATTTCATTCCTGTTATTATATGTTTAAACGCAATCCGTTGAATGTAATTGCGTCGAGGCGCCTGAGCCACCCTTTCAGGAAGACCTTCTGATCCGGATTCCTCTCAACGATTCTGTGGAGGAATCTTTCCCGCTCCCTTTTGATTGTCTGGAACAAGTCATAAGGGTCACGGGTATTGAGGACCGAGAGAGTGATCTCTCCGACAACACCGTCGACCTTTACACCGAGCAGTCCCTGAATCGGACGGATACCGTTCACTCCGCTGCCCCATACCCAATCGACAAGTATATTCGCAATGGGTTGGGATTTTATTCTGTCTCCCTGCCAACGGTTCCAGTAGAAGGGGCGTAGCACCCTTTCCACAACATCTTCTTCGTCTAAAAGCCGGAGGTCATCAATATCGATGTCTCCATCATTATCCTTGTCGTAGCCAACCTTCCGCCATGTCGACAAAGTGACGCCCCGGTTTGTGGCACCACCTTTGTCGAGCGGATGATTGACAAAGCCCCCTTCCCATGACAGGATGAAGGGGGCAAGAATCTTTAATTCTGCCATATCTTTTCAATATTTGTTATGGCAAAATTAGTTGAGAAGGGTAGGCCGGGCTACCTTATTTTGATATTGTCAATCAGAGATAGCAGTCTTTACCATCTCCTTGAGGTTTTCCTCAGTCTTCATTCCGACCTCGCGTGCAAGTTCCTCACCCTTGCAGAAGAGAATCCATGTCGGGGTGCGTTTGATGTCATAGAAATTGCGGAGACGCTGGTCGTGTGTGGCGTCAACACGAATGATATTCACACGGGGACCATATTCATTCCTAATGCCATCCAT
This sequence comes from uncultured Sangeribacter sp., assembly GCA_964566015.1. GTDB lineage: Bacteria > Bacteroidota > Bacteroidia > Bacteroidales > Muribaculaceae > Lepagella. Next base: position 34,151 of record CAZMHE010000003.1, read on the forward strand.
CAGATGCTGTATACGCATTGCTTCGTCGCCGTCTCCGGCATGTTCGAACACGGCCAGAGTCGGAACGTGTTCCTTGATTCTTTCATCGAATGTAATCATAATCTTATGTCTTTATAATGTACTTATAAAACGCGTTGTAGTACTCCATTGTTCAGATGTCCCTTATCCCGGGAGCAACTCTGCTGAATAAAAAAAGATGGTGGCTCCCTGTCATCAGGAAGCCGCCATTCAAAGAAACGGATGGTTGAATATTACTTACGGAACTTGTATGCCTTGCGGGTGTTGCCCTGCTCGACAACGAGGATATAGACACCCTTTTCAAGACCGTTTACGATTTCCTCGCTTCCTTCGCCGACAGCAGTCTTGAGAATAACACCGCTGAATGCGTCAACTACAGTGTAGCGTGCATTGCCGCCTGCTATGATCTCGACAACTTCAGCAGGGTTAAGGAGAGCGAACTCGTATTTGATCTCATCGGGAGAGAAAGCCTTGGGATACATTGCAAACTCCTCGAGAGTGCCGTTGAATGTGCGATTCTCACGACCTGCAGTGAGTTCATCGTCACCGCCGATGAAGATAAGCTCATCAGCTGAGAAATTAAGTGCGCCGGTCTTGACATCATCTTTGGAAGCAGAAAGCTTACCATCGATGTAGATGTAGTTGGTCTTGTTTGCGGCATCGCGAACGAGAGCGATATGGTGCCATTCTCCGTCGAATGCAGCATCGGGATCAGCAGCCGCCACATCAGTCTTGGTGACATCATCATCAATCGAGAATGTGAGACGGTTGTTGCCGTCATTCTTAAGGCGCTCGAGACCAATCCAGTTACCGGTGCCTCCGGAAACGTTAGTCTTATTATGTGTGCCGATGCAGAAGAGATAACCGTCCTCATCCTGAGATTTCATCCAGAGTGAGATTGTGAAGTCACCCTCGCCGATCTGAACAGCGTCATACATAGGCTGGGTCATGAAGGATGTGCCGTCAAATTCAGCGGCACCGTTCTTAAGACCCTCTACAGAACCGAGTGAGCCGTGGACAGTAGCCTCACCGAAGACGAGGTTGGGAACGGTCTCGCCGATCTCATCAAAGGTATAATGGGCGATATACTCCTGGCTTGTTGTCTCATAGTGTTCCTTGATCTTCGAACCTGAGAGAACACCCTTATAGATGCAGAGTTCGTCGAAGAGACCCTTATAGTTATTGTCGAAATCGATATTGACGTTACCTATAATGAAATTCTGACCCTCGCAGTTTACTGCACCAGTGTTATCGGCGTTGGTAGCCTTCACTTCACCGTCAACATACATGCGGAGCTCCTTACCGTAAACGTCGCGCACGAGTGCGATATGGTGCCACTCACCGTCGAATACGGAAGATCCTTCACCCCATTTAACCTCACTCTTGATAACATCATCATCAACAGCGAAACGGAGCTCACCATTCTTGTATTCCACACCGATCCAGTTACCACCGTAGGTGGAAGCGATCGCTCCCTTGTGAAGGAGATATGCACCGTCGCTTGTGGAGTTCATCCAGAATTCAATTGAGAACGGCTTGTCACCGAAGTTAATCAGATCATAATCCTCCTGCACATAGTAGTTGTTGCCGTTCAGGCTGAGGGCATTTCCTTTCTTGCCCTCGACAAGATCACCATTCTTGCGCTTGGCAGTTGCATAGCCACCTGTCGCGATGTTAGGTGTGGTCTCGGCAACTGTCTCGAAGGGATAACATGCCACGAGCTCGACTGATGTGTCAAGGCGCACGTTGAAACGACCGGAAATCTCGGCATCCTCAACTTCAGCACCGGTGGTGACGAGCTTGAAATCGTATTCGCCGATTTCAGCAGGAATACCGGTGATGACACCTGTCATTGTTGCATTGTCAAAGGTCATTGAGACACCGTCGGGAAGACCGCTGACCTCAATTCCGGTTGCACGCTCAACAGTAAACTCAATCGGCTGAATGGCATCTCCGAGAAGGAGCATCTGGCTCAATGAACCGGAAGTGACGGAGATCTTAGCATTGACGTTAAACTTCTCCTCGAGGCTGTAGCTGAGGTGGGGAGGCTGGTTGTAAGCCACGTTCTGCCAGGCGATGGCCTCACGATACTGGCGGTCCTGCATGAGACAGGTGACGCGGTAGTCAGTAGGAATAGTCGTGGTGAAGATAATCAGGTCAGACTCCGTGCTGCTGTCATGAAGTACAATCTCCTCACGCCAGTCACCGAAGAGGTCAGCCTGAATGTTGGGAGTAGCCTTTGTAGTGTTGCATGATGCTGCCTTATATGTGGCAAAATCCACGAGTGTGGATGAGCTTGACATTGTGGCGTTGGGTTTGGTCACCTTTGTGCCGTCGAGAAGCTCATCGAGGAGGTCGCCGTCCCAGTAAACGCGGAAGTTGACTGAAGGACGCTTTGCTCCGGTCAGCTGACCCATAGTTGTGTTGAATACGTTACCGGTGGATGACCAGAACTCATAACCCGGATACTTATCGCTGACGTTTGCTGCAAGTCCGCGGCCGATGTCATTGCCTGACTGAGCCTCGAAAAGGATGATCTCGCCGGTGGCTGCGTCGCGGAACTCAGTGTCATACTTATAAGCGGAGCTCTTTTCCTCGTGAGGCATGAACACCTGAAGGCCCTTGCGGGTGGGGAGCATCTGTGCGAGGTGAAGGGCATCGCCGTGACCGGCACCGGTGCGATAGAGAAGTGATCCGTCATGGTCGATAGAAGCGGCACCGTAGACAATCTCGTCATAACCGTCGCCGTCGACATCACCTACGGTAATACTGTGAGCACCCTCACCGTATGCTCCCTGACCGGCTGTGGTAGACTTATGGAGCCAGCGTTCGGTGAGCTTGCTTCCGTCGAAATCAACCGCCCAGAGGTAAGCATGTGTATAGTAGCCACGGCAGAAGACAGCACTCGGATGCTCTCCGTCGAGATATGCCACACAGGCAAGATAACGCTCGCTACGGTTGCCGTTGGCATCGCCCCAACCGCTCTTGCTGTGCGCATGAACATCACGCGAAGGATTATAGGCTATTGTGTTGATCTCAGCACCTGTTTCTCCGTTGAAGACGGTGAGATACTCGGGGCCGCTCTTCACGACACCGGCAAGGCTGCCTGATTTCTCGCGATAATCGTCGGTAACTTTATCCGAGCCCATGAGCACGGCTTTCCCTTTGCCGTCGATTGTGCCGGGAGCAGTCTTACACATGAGTTCGGCTTTACCGTCGCCGTCAAAGTCATAGACCATGAACTGGGTGTAGTGGTTACCTGAGCGGATATTCTGTCCGAGATCGATCCTCCAGAGTTTTGTGCCGTCAAGTTTGTAGCAGTCGAGAATGGTGTTGCCGGTGTAACGGAATTGGTCGCCGTTGTCAGCCTGGTTGGTTGGGAACCATTTCACGATGAACTCATATTCACCGTCGCCGTCGACATCAGCAACTGAGACGTCATCAGGAGTATAGGTATAATCGCGCTGCTCCTTGGAACCACCTGCGGGTGATTGTCCACCTTCCGGACGGTCGAGATGCACACGCTTGTAGAAAGTTTCCCAAGCTGTCACTTCTTTTGAAGTTTCTTTCTCAGTGCCGTCAAGCAGAGCTTTTACTGTATATTTGCTTCCGGCCTGACCATCAGGGTCGGTAAAATTGGTTCCGCGTGCCAATGGGGATGCGTTGACCTTGACTCCGTCTCTGTAGACGTCGAAAGTAAGTCCTTTCTCGTCAGCTGCAAGACTTCTCCAAGATACAAACACACCGTTATTGGTTTTCACGGCGAGAACTCCACGGTCGAGATTGTCGACATTGACAGTATGCGAATACTGTGCAACGCCCGGCAATGATGCTGCGAAAAGCAGCGTCGGGAGAATCAGTTTTCTCATTTCAGATGTATTGGTATTGTTTAAATGTATTGTATTTATAATGGTATTATCCTATTAAGGCATGGAGAATACAGGGTGTCTGTAGTCTGTATTAACTGCAAAGTTAATGATTTTATTTGTTATAAGGGTCAGGTATTAAGGAAATCGTTGGCAACAAACTGAAGATTTCACAAAAAATAACAGTTTTTACCTTTTTCTCATGACGGCAGGGAGCTGCACAAGGAGTCCGATTCCACGGATGAAGAGGTAGCTCAGGAATGAAATCCAGAGAAAGGAATTTGAGGAGGAGTCACCGGGGTGTACACCTGCAATGGCAATAATGCCGAATGTCACGGAGGCTATGAGGATAGTGACGAACATACGCCTCGTGGAAGCGAATCCGATGAAGATGCCGTCAAGGATAAAGGCCCATGCAGATACAAGCGGAATGGCTATGACATAGTATTTCATATGAGCGACACTCAACCGGACAGTCTCCACATCAGTCAATAGGGCGACAATGCGTCCTATTCCGATAAGATATATGAGTGTATAGCCAATTGCCGTTATGGCAGTCCAAAGGAAAAGTCGACGGATGGTGGCAGACAGCATGTTATGATTGCCACTGCCACTCCATTTACCGACAAGAGCTTCACCTGAGAATGCAAATCCATCCATGAAATATGTGAAGAATAGAAAGAACTGCATCATCACACTGTTGGCCGCGAGGGTCAGTTCACCCATCCTCGCACCAAGTGATGTGACTGCGAGTGTGACACCTAATATACAGCATGACCTGAGAACAAGGTCTCCGCTTACATTGAAGAATCTTCTTACTCCATCTCCGGAAAACGGGTTTTCCTTCAAATTGAATCTGATTCCCTTGCGGTGTGTATAACTTAACAGTAACGCAACTGCAAGAAATGCACCCAACCAGTTGGAACATAATGTGCCTAATGCCACACCCTTGAATCCAAAGTCAAGGGGGAAGACGAAAAGAAGACTCGAAACAATATTGAAGATATTGACCGCAATGGAAATCACCATAGGATAAACAGTGTTTTGCATTCCTACAAACCAACCGTTTATAGAAAGCGTAAGCAAGAGGGCAGGGGCACCCCATATGCAGATAGCGAAATATTCGGTGGCAAGTGAGAGAGAGTCACCCTGCGGATCAATGATCCATTCAAGAATATTGACCAATGGAATCTGTAAAATTATGGCTGCGACTCCGATTGAGAGGGCAAGAGAGACCGAACGCAACAATAGGACTGAAATATCTCTCTCCGATTTTCTGCCGTAAGCTTCAGCCGTAAGGCCTGTCGTCGCCATGCGCAGAAAGCCACAGAGAAGATAGATGACATTAAACATCATCGTCCCTGTGGCTATGGCTGCAAGGAATGATTCATTCCCGAGATGACCGGAAATTGCAGTATCACTGAGACCAAGAAGCGGGACTGTTATGTTGCTCGCTATGGCCGGAAGGGTAAGGGCAAAGATACTTCGGTCAATTTCCCTTGTTTTCGATTTCATGTGTCAGGCAGGTTATTCAGAACCTATTGAGATGTACTCTTTCAGGATGCCACTTATCCATTGCGGCATGATTGACTTCGGGGACACCGATTGGAATGAGATTGAAAGGTACCAGCTCATCACCGATATTGAGGACCTCCTTTACAGATTCCATGCGGTCGGCATGAGGATAGAGGCATGTCCACACTCCTCCAAGTCCGATTGCGTGCGCAGCAAGAAGGATATTCTCTGAGGCTGCCGAGAGATCCTGTTCCCAAAGATTGCTGTCGGGACCATCGAGGAATCTCTCCTTATTTCCGCATACGACTATGGCTACGGGAGCCTTTCCTGTCATCTTGGCGTAGGGGAGCACTTCGGAAAGTTTTTCCAACAGGGAGTGATCGGACACCACTATGAATTCCCATGGTTGGCGGTTCACACCGCTCGGCGCACTCATCCCTGCATGAAGAATTGCCGAAACCTGTTCGTCGCTTACAGGTTCGTCCTTGAACCGGCGCACGCTTGTGCGCTCCATAATATTCATAAAGGCGGAGTTTTCCTTGAACTCCGCCGGTAATTCATTTAAAATTTTCATAACTTAAGAAGGGTTCTGCAAACCTCTTCACTTTTAATATTTCACTTTTCATTTTAGTTGGCACTCGGATTGAACGGGGTCATGTGATAACCGAGTGCATTCAGTTCCATTGCGGCACCCATGGTGTAGAGTGCATGGAGAGCACCGACATAAGCTTTGGCTGCTTCTTCAGTGCCTGCTTCAAAAGGTGCACGGTGGAGAGCGCTCAATGTGCGGGCTGCACATTCGCCGACAACCTTGCTGACTTCGCCACTTTTCTCAGTGTCGAGTCCGAGTACCTCCTCAAGGATATAGTCGTCGAGGTTATCAAAGCCCTTTTCGTCGCGGAGACGCTCGTAGATGGCCTTGCCACCCTCTTTTGAATGTTTCTCCCAGTCGATGTCCCAATAATAGGCAACGGCCATACCGATGAACATCATCCAGCCGAGAGAGACGACGGGATAGTCGGCAAACTCCTTGACACCGTCAGGAAGGTAAGACTTCAGCACATCGGGCCAGAGCTCCTGAATATCGGGTGTCTCGGGAAGAATCTTGTCAACCTTGCCGAGTCCGAACAAGAATTTATGCAGGTCTTCCTGCGTCTGTTTTTCAAAGTCCATGATTTCTAAGAATACTGTATTTTACATCGTCACTGTTGACGAATCCGCCGATTGCAAGAGCAGATACGGCTAAAATTAAACTGTTTTTAATGTTTTTCATATTCTTAAAACATTCATAGGAGCGGAATGGTTCTCTTGCGGGTTTACTTTAGCGTAATCTGAGTTATAATGCTTATCAATATATAAGCCTTCGATTCTTGAACCCTTACCATAATATAAATGTTAAAATTATGAACAAGGCTTTCCCTGACGAAGGTGAAAGAACTCAAAACACTTGAAAACATTGAAAAATGGAAAAATTCACTAAGATTGTAGCTACCATTTCCGATAAACGTTGTGACACTGACTTTATCCGCACTCTTTCCGAAGCCGGGATTAATGTGGTGCGTATGAATTCCGCACATCTCGAATATGAAGGATTCAAGAATATTGTGGAGCACACGCGCGAAGCCGACAAGTCACTCGGAATAATCATGGATACAAAAGGCCCCGAGATCCGCACGACTGTGACCGTCACCGGTGAGCCGGTTGAATATCACACCGGCGACTTGGTAAAGGTAATTGGCAATCCGGACGGCAAGACATCAGACAAGGTGATTTATCTGAATTATTCCGGAATAGGAAAGCTGATCAAAAGTGGAGACAGAATACTTATCGATGACGGAGAGATGGCTTTCTCTGTAATTAGCAATGACGGAGAGGAGATAACCGCTAAGGCTGAAAACGACGGTAAACTCGGTTCAAGGAAGAGTGTGAATCTTCCTGGTGTGAAGATCGACCTCCCGGCAGTCACGGAGAGAGACGCAAGAAACATCGGTTATGCCGTTGAACTTGGTGTCGATTTCATTGCCCATTCTTTTGTGAGGTCGGCAGCTGATGTAAAGGCTGTTCAGGATATCCTTGATTCCTATGGAGCAGAGACAAAGATAATTTCCAAAATAGAGAATCAGGAGGGTATTGATAACTTCGACGAGATTCTCGAAGCGTCATATGGTATCATGGTGGCACGCGGAGACCTCGGAATAGAAGTGCCGGCAGAAAAAATACCGGGTATTCAGGCCATGATGATACGCAAATGTATCGCCGCTCATAAACCGGTGATTGTGGCAACCCAGATGCTTCACACCATGATTGAGCATCCACGTCCGACTCGTGCGGAGATCTCTGATGTCGCCAATGCCGTATATCAGCGTGCCGATGCGATGATGCTTTCCGGAGAGACAGCCAATGGCAAGTATCCCGTAGAGGCGGTTCGCACGATGACCACCGTGGCTAAGGAGGTGGAGAAGGCTCAGAGGAGCGGACGTTTTGAAGAACCCTCTCTGCCTGATGGAGTCGTGACTTCATTCCTGTCTTATGCCGCAGTTAGGTCTGAAAAGGAGATCGGCACCAAAGCAATCTTTACGGATGCTTTCCACGGCACTTCGGCCCGCTATATCTCCTCTTTCAGGGGTAATAACCCTACCTATGCCATTTGCCATAACAGGAATGTGCAGAGATGGCTGTCACTTAGTTATGGAGTCAAGGGGTATTTCTTTGAGGGTAAAAAGAATCTTTCGCGCCATTCTGCGGAGGCAGTGAGAAGTATTGTAGATGATGACCATCTGCAGCCTGACGACCTTGTGGCTTATCTTACGGGAATCCCGGGTCACGCACGAGCCCTTGAGATCCTCACACCCAATGATATTTTCGAGGAATCCTGAAATGTGGTGATTCAGTTGTAAAAAGGCAGAAAGAATAATAACGGGAGCGGCAT
>CAZMHE010000004.1:0-42462 GCA_964566015.1 uncultured Sangeribacter sp.
GCTTCGGTATAGGCCGCGACATGCACATCGGCGACACAATCATCGGCATCAAAGGGCGTGTCGTTTTCGAAGCCGCAGGTCCGATCCTCATCATCGCGGCTCACAAGATGCTTGAGAAACATACTCTCACCAAATGGCAACAGTACTGGAAAGATCAGGTAGGCACGTGGTATGGCATGTTCCTGCATGAGGCCCAGTATCTCGAGCCCGTCATGCGTGACATCGAGAAGATGCTCGAAAGCTCACAACGCAATGTCACCGGCACAGTCTTCCTTACGCTCCGTCCCTATTCATACACCCTCGTCGGCGTCGACTCTCCCTACGACCTTATGAAGACCGATTTCGGTGAGTATGGCGAGGTCAACAAGGCGTGGACAGCTGATGATGTCAAGGGTTTCACCAAGATCCTTGCCAACCAGATGAAGATCTACCACAACAATCAGTTGAAAAACGGCAAGACTGAATAATATGGCTAAAATCGGTATTATAGGGGGCGCCGGCTACACAGCCGGTGAACTCCTCCGTATCCTCATCAATCACCCCGAAGCCGAAATCGTTTTCGTTCATTCCTCAAGCAATGCGGGAGTGCCCGTTTCAGATATTCATCAGGGGCTCCTCGGAGAGACTGACCTGCGTTTTTCCGACTTGCATCCGCTTGATGAAATCGACATCCTCTTCATGTGCTCGGCTCACGGCCACAGCAGGAAATTCTGGGAGGAGAACGAGCGACCGGCATCATTGAAGGTCATCGATCTTGCTCAGGATTACCGCGACGAATCAGAGGGGTTTGTCTATGGGTTGCCAGAACTACAACGCGAGAAGATCGCCGGAGCCAACTCAGTGGCTAACCCGGGATGTTTCGCAACGGCAATACAGCTCTCACTCTTGCCTCTGGCAGCTGCAGGGCTGTTGCCGAAAGATGGCGACATCCACGTCACAGCCCTAACCGGTTCAACCGGTGCCGGTGTAAAACCGTCAGCGACGACCCATTTCTCATGGCGTACCGACAATATCTCCGTCTACAAACCCTTCACCCACCAGCACCTTATCGAGATTGGTGCCACACTCGAGAAACTGCAGCCCGGAAATAACGCCCGCATACGTTTCATCCCGATGAGAGGTGATTTTGCCCGGGGAATCTTTGCCGTTACAACCCTGCGCTGTCCGCTCTCTGCCAAAGAAGCCGAGGATCTCTATCGCGATTATTATGCCGACGCCCCCTTTGTTGTGGTCTCAGAGTCACCAATATCACTCAAACAGGCTGTCAACACAAACAAGGCGGTCATTCATGTAGACGTTAACGACGGAGACATTCTCGTGACGGTTGCAGAAGACAATCTGCTCAAAGGAGCCTCCGGTCAGGCGGTGCAGAACATGAACATCATGCTCGGTATTGACGAACGCACCGGTCTTCGCCTCAAATCCTCAGCATTCTGACCTCATCACTCTGACTTCTGACATTATATACCCATGCAACTATTCGACGTATACTCCTTATATGATATAGAACCGGTGAAAGGAGTCGGCTCGCACGTCTTCACCGAAGACGGCACCGATTACCTCGACCTCTACGGTGGTCACGCCGTTATCTCGATCGGCCACTCACACCCCCATTATGTAGAGGCTATCTCAAGACAGGTCTCAACACTCGGTTTCTATTCCAACTCTGTGAGAAATTCACTTCAGGAGAAGCTTGCTGAAAAACTCGGCAGACTATCCGGCTATCCCGACTACAACCTCTTCCTCTGCAACTCCGGAGCCGAAGCCAACGAGAATGCCATAAAATTGGCATCGTTCACTACCGGCCGCTCTGAAATCCTCGCTTTCGGAAAGGCTTTCCACGGTCGCACTTCGGGCGCGGTTGCCGCTACCGACAACCGCGCTATCCGTTCACCTTTTAATGCTACGGAGAAGGTGACATTCGTGCCGCTCAACAATTTCGAGGCTATGAAGGAGGCTCTGGCCACCCGACGCTATGCCGCAGCCATTATCGAGGGTATCCAGGGTGTCGCCGGTATCCACGAACCTACCGACGATTTCCTCCGCGCCCTCGAGAAGGAGTGTAAGGAGACCGGCACCATCCTCATCCTTGATGAGATCCAGTCCGGCTACGGACGCTCCGGACGCTTCTTCGCACACCAGCACGCCGGTGTCCACCCTGACCTGATCACCTGCGCCAAAGGTATCGCCAACGGTTTCCCGGCAGCTGCCGTCCTGATCTCCCCGGAGATTCCGGCAAAAAAAGGTATGCTCGGCACAACCTTCGGCGGTTCGCATCTCGCCTGCGCCGCTGCTATTGCAGTGCTCGATGTTATGGAAGATGAGCGTCTCGTCGACAACGCGGGTGAGGTCGGCGATTACCTGATCTCGGAACTTCGCAAGATTCCGGCTGTCAAGGATGTACGCGGTCGCGGTCTGATGATCGGTTTTGAGGTTGATGGTTTCACCGGGCCGGATCTGCGCAAGAAACTTCTCTTCGACCATCACATCTTCACAGGGGGTGCCGGCAAGGAAACTGTCAGGCTCCTCCCCGCCCTTTCCCTCTCCAGGAAAGAGGCGGAACATTTCATCACCGAACTGAAAAAAGCACTCAATTAAAATGAAAAAATTCACTTGTGCAGCCGATATAGGTCCTCTCGACGTAGCCTTGGCTAAAGCTGCCGAAATCAAGAAGGACCGTTTTGCTTTCTCCGGCTTGGGTCGCAACAAGACCCTCCTGATGGTCTTCTTCAACTCTTCCCTGCGCACCCGCCTCTCCACGCAGAAAGCCGCCCTTAATCTCGGTATGAATGTCATTGTACTCGACATCAACCAGGGAGCCTGGAAACTGGAAACGGAGCGCGGTGTCGTCATGGATGGCGATAAGGCGGAGCATCTCCTCGAAGCCATCCCGGTGATGGGCTCATATTGCGATGTGATCGGAGTGCGTGCATTCGCCGGTCTTCAGGATCGCGACAAGGATTATTCAGAGGAGATAATCGAGCAGTTTATCCGCTATTCCGGCAGACCGGTATTCAGCATGGAGGCCGCCACGCGCCATCCGCTGCAATCATTTGCCGACCTTATCACCATCAATGAATTCAAGAAAGTTGAGCGACCGAAAGTAGTACTCACATGGGCACCTCATCCTAAGGCACTCCCCCAGGCTGTGGCAAATTCATTCGCAGAATGGATGCAGGCAGCCGATGTGGATTTCGTTGTAACACATCCGGAAGGGTATGAGCTCGACACCTCATTTGTTGATCCTTCACTCATCGAGTATGACCAGCGCAAAGCGTTCGAAGGAGCTGATTTCATCTATGCAAAAAACTGGTCGGCCTATACCGGCGACAACTACGGAAAGGTGCTCTCGATGGATCGTGACTGGACAGTCGACACTGAAAAAATGGCACTTACCAATGACGCCTATTTCATGCACTGTCTCCCGGTGCGCCGCAATATGATTGTCACCGATGATGTGATCGAATCTCCGCGCAGTCTCGTGATTCCCGAAGCAGCCAACAGGGAGATCTCGGCCCAGGTCGTAATCAAGGATCTAATCGAAAACCTCTGATTGAAGATGATCCAGGTTATCAAGATTGGGGGAAATGTCATTGACAATCCTTCCGCGCTCGAATCATTTCTACATAAATTCGCGGCTGTCAGCGGTCCGAAGATACTCGTGCATGGTGGCGGCAAGGAGGCCACACGCCTAAGCAAGGGTATGGGTATCGAGGCCAAAATGATCGACGGTCGTCGTGTCACCGACCGTGACACTCTCGATATAGTCACGATGGTCTATGCCGGACTTATCAACAAGCGTATTGTGGCTATTCTGCAGAAGATAGGGTGCAACGCTCTCGGACTCACCGGAGCCGACGGCAACGTCCTCACCGCAGTGAGACGTTCCCCCGAACCGATAGATTTCGGGTATGTGGGAGATCTTTCGCCACGCAGTCTCAATTCAAGATTTGTCAAGACATTGCTCGATGAAGGGATTACGCCAGTCTTCTGCGCCATCTGTCATGACCGCGAGGGTGAGCTGCTCAACTGCAATGCCGACTCCATAGCATCAGCCGTGGCTACCGGTTGCTCTACAATCTCACCGACACGTCTCACCTACTGCTTCGAGATGCCGGGGGTATTGCTCGATGTTGATGATCCTTCGTCAGTCATACCGAAAGTGACACCTGAATCTTTCTTCGAGATGAAGAATGAAGGAATCGTGGCGAAAGGTATGATTCCAAAACTCGAGAATGCAATACGCGCTCTCCGCGACGGTGTGGAGGAGGTAAGGATCTGCAGTGCGGAATCAATCCTCGAAGGGGGAGGCACAACTATTTCCCTGAAATGAACCCTGCTCAGTCATCCACCTTCATCCCGACCGATCAACCGCAGCTCGAGAAAGCGGTGAACCATCTGCGCACACTCATCACAATCCCTTCACATAGCCGGGATGACAGCAAGACAGCCGACTGTTGGGAGAAGTGGCTTAAAGAAAATGGAGCCTCTCCATGTAGATTTCACAACAATGTCTACGCCCTCGGCAAGATGCGCCCGGATCTCCCACTGCTGATGCTCAACAGTCATCATGACACTGTCGCTCCCGCTTCATCCTATACCCGTGATCCCCTTTCACCTGACATCGAAGATGGAAAAATCTATGGGCTCGGTAGCAACGATGCGGGTGCCTCGGGAGTAGCATTGGCATGCACGTTTCTCGACCTCATGAATCGGGATGATCTTCCGGTCAATCTCATGCTTTCCATCACGGCAGCTGAGGAATATATGGGAGAATATGGCATGAGGGGATTCCTTCCACACCTTGCCGAATCAGGATTGACTCCTGATATGGTAATCGTCGGTGAGCCGACCGGTATGCAACCTGCCATTGCCGAGCGCGGACTCCTCGTTTTCGACTGTGAGACAAAAGGTGTCTCGGGTCATGCCGCACGCGACGAAGGTGTCAACGCAATCTATCTCGCCATCGAAGACATAGCCCGTCTCCGCGCCTTCTCACCATCTGAAGTAAGCAATGTGCTCGGTCCGATCAAGGTCAACGTCACCATGATCGAGAGCGGCACTCAGCATAATGTGGTGCCCGACCGCTGCCGGTTCGTAGCAGATGTACGCACCACGGATGCCTACTCCAATGAAGAGACCGTGGAGCTGCTCCGCAAGTGTGTGCGACATACAACCATGACTCCCCGTTCAACACGGGTTCACGCCTCGGTTATCTCAGACGATCACCCGCTCGTACGTGCAGCTCTCTCCTTAGGATTGACCCCTTTCGTGTCACCAACCACCTCCGACATGGCGCTGATGCACTCTATCCCTTCGCTGAAGATAGGACCCGGGGAGTCATCTCGCTCCCACTCCGCCGATGAATATGTGCTCATCAGCGAATTGTCGGAAGCCCTGAAATTATTTCCCCTACTCATCGAAAACATCACTTTATCATAATGGCAAGACAATTATGGAACAAGGGCTTCGAGCCCGACCAAGCTATAGAACAATACACCGTGGGGCAGGATCGTGAACTTGACCTCCGGCTCGCCCGCTACGACATACTCGGGTCGATGGCTCACATCCGGATGCTCCGCTCGATCGACCTCCTCACGGAAGATGAACTCAACCTTCTACTCCCGGCCCTTCAGGAGATTCTTGAATCAGTGGAGCGCGGGGAGTTTGTCATAGAGGATGGTGTGGAGGATGTACACTCTCAGGTGGAGTTTCTCCTTACCTCACGCCTCGGCGACATCGGCAAGAAGATTCATTCAGGTCGCTCACGCAATGATCAGGTGCTTGTAGACCTCAAACTATTCTTCCGCGATGAGCTGAAGAATATAGCTGATGCCGTGAAAAGGCTTTTCGACCGACTTCTCGAACTCTCATCAAAACATGCCGATAAACTGATGCCGGGGTATACTCACCTTCAGGTCGCGATGCCCTCATCATTCGGCTTATGGTTTGGTGCTTACGCAGAGTCTCTGGCCGACGATATGCGTCTCCTCTCCGCAGCATATGCCATAGCCAATCAGAACCCGCTCGGCTCGGCCGCCGGCTACGGTTCCTCTTTCCCTCTCGACCGCGAGATGACCACTGATCTACTCGGATTCGACGCACCCCATTACAATGTCGTGGCGGCTCAGATGAGCCGTGGCAAGACGGAACGCGCCGTAGCCACTGCGATAGCGGCGGTGGCCTCCACCCTCGGACATCTTGCAATGGACGTCTGCATGTGGATGTGCAATAATTTCGCTTTCGTCTCATTCCCCGATGAACTGACCACCGGCTCCTCAATCATGCCACACAAGAAGAACCCCGACGTCTTCGAGATAATGCGCGGAAAGTGTAACCGTCTGCAATCTATTCCAAACGAACTGACCATCCTGACGGCAAATCTACCTCTCGGCTATAACCGCGACCTCCAGCTGATGAAGGATATTCTATTCCCTGCATCAACGGAGTTGATCACAAGTCTCGACATGGCCACTTACATGCTCGGAGAGATACGCGTCAAAGATAATATACTCGACGATCCTCGCTATGATTATATCTTCACGGTCGAAGACGTCAACCGCCGCGTGCTCGACGGTATGCCGTTCCGCGACGCTTACCGCGAAGTCGGGATGGAGGTTCAGGAAGGGAAGTACAGGCCTACGCGTGACGTGCATCATACACACCTCGGAAGCATCGGAAATCTGGCAAACGACAGGATTGCCTCAAAGATGGAATCGATTCTCGCCACTATCCGCTGAACACCTCAAAGGGTAAGACGCGATAGGTTGCGAACCACCTTCTTGCACCATGCCGATTCCTCGGCATCATAAGTGTTGGAATATTTCTTTACATCCTCGATAAGGCGGGGAGTGAGTTTGTAGGTGTCCCGTTTACCGGGCACCTCTTTTTTCTTCAGCATCTTCTTGATCTCATACTCCGCCTTGTATCGGTCGGCAACCTCCACCTCTGCGATGAGTCCGCGCTTGTCTTCCTCACTGATACGGCTGTATTTTACCTTCCATGTGTCGCCGGTCTTGAATATCCTGACATAACCCCTCGCGGCCTCCTCCACGAAACATGCCTTTGCCCGCTCGATCTTTCCGATAAAGAAATCGATCATATCCTCATCCTCCATGCCGGAGCCCTCACCATTCCTGAACTCATCAATCAAGAGATGGAAGCACCGGAGGGTAGCCTCGGTGTCAGCACTGGCCGAGTGAGCCTCCTCCTCGCCAAACTCAAGACCGAGGGCATGGGCACAGGAAAGCAGCGAAGGTATGGAGAACGGGCTCATATCCTGAGCGATACCACGCAGATACCAGAACATATCACGCACGTCTATCACTCTTCTTGTTTCAAGATTTCCGATGCCGGAGCGAGTCAGCACCCTGAGGTCGTTTCCCACAGCAAAACCGGTGATGGCAAACGGGGCGTGGAGCATTGTCTGCACCTCCTCGCGACGCTGGGCGAAAGTCTTCTCCGAGGCTACCATCTCGGGTGTGATGTGATGAATATCCGTGCGCCAGCTCTTTATCTTCTCAGGTTTGAAAAACTGGTGATACACCTCCTCTCCATCAAGATTGAAGACGGAAAGCTCGAGGAGTTCCTCATTTTCTGCAAATTCAGCATCGAGACAGATTATGTCCATAAGGATTGGTTTAGTGTTTGCCTTGCAGCAAACGGGTTAGAGGGGGTTAGAGGTTAGAAGTTAGAAGATATTAACATGATGCAAAATTAGGAATAATATTTTGATACACCCTCAAGATTGGCTATTTTTGCGTCAAATTTGAAAATCCGGACAATCCCGGCTCCAATCATTTTATGAGATGGACTCAAAGCAAAAACTCATGACTATGGACGACCAGATAAGAGAGATAAAGCATCAATTCATGACCTACCGCAACGGTGTCATCGCCGATACACTCCGTAAAGCCGGTATGCCCTATTCATTGATCTTCGGGTTGCAGCTCCCCCAACTGTCAGAGATTGCACGCTCTGTGCCCCACACTGAGGAACTCGCCGATAAACTTTGGGAAGACAAGAATGTGAGGGAGTCACGATTGCTCGCCTGCTGGATCTATGATCCTGCCACCCTCCCCATGGAGAAAGCCATGCGTCTCGCATCCGAAACAATAACAAGGGAGGAGACGGACATCCTGTGCTTCCGTCTCCTCCGAAATCTTCCATATGCGGCCGAGCTACTATCCCGCCTCACCGGTTACCCGGCCGAGGCACTCGCCCGCAACCTCGAATAAGATTATAACCCTATAACTTCACTTGCCGAGTCGTAGTATGGTGAAACTATAGGGAGCGAGGGGCAGTTTGAAGAAAGGTGACTCGAGGGTGACGCGGTCGGTCTTCAGTGAAGCCTTTGTGTCAGCGGGTTTGCCGCTCATCACAGTCCTTACTGATTTTACTTCACCCTGTCCCTCGGGGAAATAACTTGTGAGGTCAGCTTCGATATCGGCTTCAACAGGGAGCATATTGACGAGTTTGACGATGATGTCGCCACTCTCCGCATCCTTCACCACAGAAGCACCAATCCTTGCCCTCACTTTCTCATTCTCACTGTCAACTTCGAGATTAGTGGCAAGATAGGTCGTGCCCCCATTCTCTCCGTAAAGACGCATCGTCTCATAGTCAGTGGTCGGTTTCACTTCAGTGTTGTTGAAATAGATAAGATCCGGACGCCACTGGGTGTGTTTCTCTTTCGCAAGGAGGGGGGCATATGAACTCATCGACACGACATCACCGTTGCGCTCCACAGCCGTCAGATATAACGCCTCGGACAATGCTGTCTCCATGTTCGACGGTCTCCCCGGGAGATGTGATGCCCATTCACCGAGATAGACTTTCGTGCCGTTCCGGTCATACTTGTCATAGAAATCCTGATTATAGATGAGCCATGCGGGATCCACATAATAATGCTCATCGACAAGGTCAACATTCTCCTCACGTGCAAGACGCCAACCGGCCTCATAGTCAGGCCCCTCATAGAATGGACCGACTGTGCCGACAACCATGATCTCGGGATGTGCTTTCTTCACGGCAGCGTTGATCTTTCGGAATCTCTCCTCAAACACTTCGGTTATCATATCCTCATTGCCGATACCGATATATTTCAGGTTGAAAGGTTCAGGATGTCCGGCTTCTGCCCTCTTCCGCCCCCAGACCGATGTGGCAGGGCCATTGGCATATTCTATGAGGTCGAGTATATCCTGAATGTAGGAGTCGAGTGAATCCATCGGCAGACCGCACTGCTGACCGTAGCGGGTAAGGGCGTCATGAGTGAAACGTGAAGCTATCCCGGAGTTCTGACAAGGCACACCGGCCGCTACCACGGGAAGGGGTTCCGCACCTATATCCTCGCAGAACTGAAAATACTCATGATACCCGAGCCCGCGCGTCTGATGATACCCCCATAGGTTGCGGAGCGGTTTACGCTCCTCCAGTTTACCTATTGAACCTTTCCAGTCGTAGACATTGTCAAGACCGTTTCCATGAGCCACACACCCACCCGGAAACCTGACGAAACGTGGTTTCAGGGCAGCGAGTGTCTTGGCAAGGTCTGCACGCAGACCGTTGTCACGTCCGTTGAAAGTATTTACTGGGAAAAGGGATACCATGTCGAGATCGAGTGTGCCGTTGAACTTCGGTACGAGCTGGAGTGTGGCATCCGGACAATGTTCGTCGGGGGTGAGGAGCACGTCATAGTCTGTCCAGTCGCGACTCTTCTTTATCTTGAGTTTACCGGTGACAAGTCTCTTACCGGTTGCCCCGTTCACAAGACATGCGTCAACCGGAATATTCTTGTCGGCACGTGCCTTAAACCTGAGTCTATACGGTTCACCCTTCTTTACGGCAATGCCGTCGAAACCGGAATTGACGAACGCATTCCCACCACCGTTGAGCAACGAAGAAATACCACCTTTCACTTCAAGGCGAGCGAAATGAGGATTGTTGGGATGGATCGGATTATCAGTTGCTATCGTGAAATTGATCTTGTCGCCGGTTACGCTCCACGCGAAATCATGATCCCATCCCTTCTCGCGACCCTCCTTCGGAGTGTATTCGAAGTCTCTGTTCTGAATAAGTTCGGCATATAGACCACCATCGGCTGCATAGTTGATATCCTCGAAGAAGATACCCATCAGCAGGGGTGAAATCTCCTTTGACTCTCCGGTCCCTTTCAATTTCGCGGCAACAGTCTGTAATCCGGCGAAACGTGCTGAATCGTCGGCACACCGTTCGCTATACAATGCGCTGAGCCTGTTACGCTCTGCCACATGGGCTTCGAGCATCGGTATCATGGAATCATCCACCTTCATCACATAGCCTGTCTGCTGTTTTCCGGAAACCTCCTCTATAGCGGCTTTCGAACGCACATCCCTACGGAATGAAAGAGCGGCTGTATCGGCCGGAGCCATATATTTCTGTGGACGCCATGTAATCAGATCCTGACTTTCCGCCAGACCGATCACATCCCCTTCAGACGTAGCCCTGAAAAGGAGATTCCATCCGGAAGGAGTCTGGAAAAGTTGCGGAGTCCACATTTTCTTATGAGAACCCCAGGGGCCGAAGTCCGACTTCACTAAGTCGAAATTCTCCCCTATCGGCTTCCACACACCGTCACTCTGCCGCACGGCGATCCGGAGACCCCCGCCTCCATCGGCGGGTGAATAATAGAAGATATCAGCCGCACCGACAGGAAGTGACATCACACCCCCGAGGAGAAAAGCCAACAGTTTTTTATTCATATATCGTATTATTTATTTGAAAGTTGAATTATTCAATATATCGAGTTGTTGCCGCACTGATTCCTGATGGATTGCCTGCAACAATGTTTT
Organism: uncultured Sangeribacter sp.; assembly: GCA_964566015.1. Taxonomy (GTDB): domain Bacteria; phylum Bacteroidota; class Bacteroidia; order Bacteroidales; family Muribaculaceae; genus Lepagella. The sequence goes on from CAZMHE010000004.1 coordinate 10,830, forward strand.
CATGAACTCAGCACTCATGCCGAGTTCAACGGCATCAGCCACACGGCTCCGGATAAGGTCATCGTATCGACTCTCCTGAATCACCGGCATGGAATGTTCCTTCTTGAACTTTCCGATCTCTCGGGAAACTTCCATCCTCTTCTCAAGGAGGGCAAGCAGTTCGGTATCGAGCGAATCGATCCGTCGCCGCAATTCCTCAAGACTCTCGGTGGAGCGTTCTCCGACCCTGAACACGAGGGATTGGAGAAGAGTGGCGAATTCCCGGGGGGTGAGTTGCTGCTCACTGTCGCTCCAAGCCTCTGCCGGGTTGCAATGACATTCCACCATCAATCCTGAGAACCGCATGTCGAGGGCTTCCTGTGAGATTCCCGCTATCAATTCACGTTTGCCACCCATATGACTCGGGTCTACGACTATCGGCAGGTCGGGAATACGTCGATGCAATTCTATCGGGATATGCCATTGAGGGGGATTGCGGTAGATACTCAGACCGTAAAAGCTGAAACCACGGTGTATGGCTCCGAGTCTTCTTAGTCCGGCATTATAAAGGCGTTCGATCGCTCCGATCCATAGCTCAAGGTCCGGGTTGACAGGATTCTTCACAAGAACCGGGACATCCCGGCCACTCTCCTGAATCGCATCGGCAATCTCCTGCATGGCAAAAGGATTGGCCGAGGTGCGGGCACCTATCCAGAGGATATCGACTCCGCCTCCGAGAGCCTCTTCGACATGATGACGCATCGCCACTTCCGTGGCTGTCAGCATCCCGGTCTTCTCCTTAACCCGCCTGAGCCAACCGAGCCCTTCACTTCCGACTCCCTCGAAACCACCCGGTTTTGTCCTCGGTTTCCAGATGCCGGCACGAAAAATCCTCACACCTGCGTCCGAAAGGAGTCGTGCCGTGGTCATCACCTGCGACTCACTCTCGGCGCTGCACGGCCCGGCAAGGATAATCGGTTTACCCTTTTCTGCTGTCTCTTCAGTAATCGGTCTTAATCCTGTTATTTCCATACCTCGTAGGAATGCGGTTGGTTTTGCCTTCGATGAATCTTCAAAATTACTAAAAAGTATTCAATAATAATCAAAAATACTCAAATAATGAGTGGTTTTTATAGGTAGATTGTTAAAAACCACATACTTCATCAAATATATATGCACAAAATTTTATAATTTTGCATTCATGTCCAGACAGAACAATACAGAAAGAGCGATTTTCGCATCAAAATTTGCGGCCATCGCCACCACCGTAGGCTCTGCCGTAGGCCTCGGAAATATTTGGCGTTTCCCTTATGAAGCCGGTATGCACGGAGGGGGTGCCTTCCTTCTTTGCTACATTGGTTTCGTGATTCTTATAGGTGTCCCCGTGCTTCTCGCTGAATTTATGATCGGGAAAGGGACACGCTCCAACGTCTTCGGGGCCTACCGAAAACTGAGCTCCAACCACAGATGGGCCTGGAGCGGCTACATCGGCATTGTAGCCTCCCTGATGATATTGAGTTTTTATTCCGTTGTGGCGGGTTGGACTCTTGAATATACCGTCTCATCAGTTTCCGGTTCACTCAATTTCAGCGATTCCGCAACCGGACACGGACAATTCAGCGAACTGACAACAGGCTGGCGCCCTGTGATGTGGACTGTCTTGTTCCTCTTCATCAATTTCCTTGTGCTTGTCCGCGGTGTGACAAAGGGTATCGAGAAAGTATCGAACATACTTATGCCGGTCCTTTTTCTCATCCTTGTGGCTTTCTGCATCAATTCGGCCACCCTCCCCGGATTGAAAGAGGGTCTCTCCTTCCTTTTCTCCCCTGATTTCTCACAGCTCACACCTTCCGTGATGCTCAGTGCCATGGGACAGGCATTCTTCTCCCTCAGCCTCGGATTGGGTTGCATGATGACCTACGCCTCTTATTTTTCCGACAAGACCAAGCTTGGCAAGACCGCCATCACGACGGCCATGCTTGATACATTGGTAGCGGTGATGGCGGGCATAATCATTTTCCCTGCCGTGTTCTCATTCGGACTCTCTCCGGAAGCGGGTCCTACTCTCGTGTTCGAGGTGCTACCCAATATCTTCTCAAAGTTGCCGGGAGGCACGATTTGGTCGAGTCTTTTCTTCTTCCTTCTTTTCATTGCCTCTCTCACCTCGACTGTCTCGATGAGTGAGATAAGCATTTCCTTCTTCTGCGAGGAGAAGAATATGTCACGCAAGAAAGCCACGATTGTCTCTTCACTTATATCACTCGTCGGTGGAGTGCTCTGTGCGCTGAGTTTCGGGCCGCTCAGCGATTTCAAGATATTCGGAATGACCTTCTTCACCCTCTTCGACAACTGCTCCTCAAATATCATGCTGCCTATCGGAGGAATGATCGTTTCGATCTTCGCAGGATGGAAAGTCAAGAAGGTTTTCCTGGAGCGTCAGCTAACAAACGGAGGAAGAAACACCTTCCCCTTGTTGGGAGTTCTGGTCTTCTTCCTCCGCTGGATATGCCCCATTGCCATATTCCTCATTTTCCTCAATATGATGGGGGTAATCTAAACTGCGCCGATGAGGCCTGAGTGACCGGCGCGTCACTCAGGAGTAGATGTTATCTTCACATTCTTCTGCTTATATCCGGTGATGTTGCCCGGATCGAATGGTGTCTTGGCCTTGTCGCGGGCTGTGATGTTCTCGAATGTGAAATCCACAAGTGTGTAATCGTCGGTCTTGCGGTCTTTGTAGAAATCTTTCGAGCAGTCGATGTCAACATTCCTCACGGTCACGTTCCTTATTCCGGAAGGGGGCATCGGATCACGGTCGGTCTTGTTGAAGAACTGTTTCCAGGTCTGCACCTCCACTCCGTTGCGCACATTCCCCTTCATACCGTCGACGAGGACGTCGCGATACTGTTGCGGGGTATCCGGACGCATCTTGAAAAGAATCACATGATATGTGCCGTCAAAATCGCAATCTTTCATGATCAAATCCGAGCAATCCCATGCCTCGCTGCCGAAAGTCACACCGGCGTTGGCCTTGCCGAATGAACAGCGGTCAACGATGACACGAGCGCAAGGTCCGTTACCGGGGATTGTATCGACATATGTACCTTTTCCACCCTTGAGGCAGACGGCATCGTCATTGACGCTGATATAGCAGTCGCTGATGAGCACGTCGCGGCATGCGTCAAGGTCAATCGCGTCGGTGCTTGGTCCCTTTGGATACCCTTCGGTCGGCGCAAGTATTGTGACTCCGACATATTTCACACTGTCGCAATTGTAAAGATGATTGGTCCAGAAACCGGAATTGACCATCCTGACACCGTTAACACTCACTCCTTTGGAATTGCTCACATAGAGCATCCTGGGGCGGAGAGCCTCGAGATTGGTGCATTTAGGATTGACCTTACGGCGGAGCCAGAACTCATCATAGAATCTGTGACCGTTGCCGTCGATGGTTCCCTCGCCCGTTATGGTGAAGCCGTCGCATTTGTCGGCATTCACGAGAGCGGCGAAATAAGGAATTGTCTGTCCCTCCAGTCTTGTCTGCACGATCTCATAGTTGGTGATGGAGTCCGACCCTTTCAGCTTGCCACCCTTGGCGATGTGAAGGTGTGTGCCGGGACGAAAGAAGAGCGATCCTGAAAGGAATGTCCCTTCGGGAATGACTATCACGCCACCACCCTCCTTTGCAGCCTTATCTATCACATTCTGGATAGCCTTGGTCTGGAGGAGCGTAGAGTCACCGCTAACAACACCGTAGTCGGTCACCACATATTGCTTGCCCAGCTTATTTACATCTACAGGCGTTTTATCGTTGTGCCATGCGCCGACCTTCGCGCCACCGGGAAATTTATCAAACCGGGGCTTCGGAGCACCTTGCGCCCCTATCTGGCAAAGAGCCGCCAGAGTGAGAGCGGTGAGAAGTTTTATTTTCATGATGTTGAATGAATTATAAGGTTCTGATTAAAAATTATGATTAATGGTTCTGATTAATTCGGGAAAAGCTTTTTAGGATCCACAACTATGTAAACCGGATTCCCGTTAGGGGTGTAAGCAGGATCCGGGAGCGAGAATAGTTGCCCGACGAGGTGCTCCATCTCACTTTCGGTAAGACGGGTTCCCCCTTGTATTGCAGCACTCCTGGCCATCACCAGAGCAAGGCGTCCGAGTATGTCGGCCGAAGCGTTACCCTCCTTGCCATAGTTCGACCCGTCTTCGCATACCGAATCAAGTATGCGGAGAACAGTATCGCGTGCCTCCTCGGTCTTGAGTATGGCAGGCACACCCGTAAGACGCCATCGTGATTCATCGCTATATTCGAGGCGGAATCCGAGGCGTGACAATTCATCCTCAACCTCAGCCAATGCAGCCTGATGCGCAGGATCGAGTGTGATTGTGTCGGGAAACATCACCGTCTGCGTCACTTGATCTCCGGAGTTGACACGCCTCATGAACTCTTCATACAGAATCCTGACGTGTGCCCGGTGCTGGTCTATCACCATCAAGCCTTCGTAAGAGGAGGTGATGATATACCGGTGGGCATGCTGGATGCAGAACGCCCCCGGCTGATCAAGCTTGTCCATCTCAGGTAGCGCCGGAGCCGTATCCCCCTGAGGTTCATTCTCAACTTTCTCACCCTGCCGCATGAAATCGGAATATAGCGATTCCCAGTTGCGGGGCACACTATTCTTGCGGCGGAAGGGCTCGGGAGTGTGTGAGAAGACTTCTCGCTGACGGTCCTCTCGCTCCACGGCAAAGGGATTATAATTCTCCGGTATGTCGAGTTTCGGAGGATTGGGACTGACCCCGGCCGGAAGAGGGTCGATCGGTAGCACGTCGCTGCTGAAATCAATCGACGGAACGGCTCCGTATTTACCGAGAGCCGCCTTTACGGAAGCCTGAAGAATCGGCCAGATCTCCTGCTCGTATTCAAATTTAATCTCATTCTTGGTGGGGTGTATATTGACATCGATACTTCCGGGGTCAACCGTAAACTTAAGGAAATAGCAAGGCTGTGTGTCTGCGGCTATCAGGGAGTCGTAGCAGTTCATGATGGCCTTGTGGAAGTATGGATGACGCATATTGCGCCCGTTGACGATGAGATATTGCAGCGGATTGCGACGGCGTGCAAATTCAGGGCGGCTTATGAAGCCGGAGATCTTCACGAGAGATGTGTCGACTTCCACAGGAAGAAGGTGCAGGTCGAGGCTGTTCTTCCATATGTCGGCTATACGCTGCTTGAATGTGGCGGCACGCAGGTCGAGCACACGGTTACCCGTGTCGATGCTCATGCGGATATTGTTGTTGACAAGGGCGAGGCGTTCAAACTCCCTCATGATGTTTGAAAGCTCCACACTGTCGCTCTTCAGGAAACGCCGGCGCGCCGGGGTATTGAAGAAAATATTCTTCACCATGATATTGGCACCCCTCTCGCACATACAGGGTTCCTGCTCCTCTACATGCGAGGCGTTAATAACAAGTCGTGTCCCTATAGTGGAACCTTCAGTCCGTGTCTTTAGCTCAACCTGAGAGATGGCGCATATGGATGGCAGGGCCTCTCCGCGGAAACCCATGGTATGAAGCGCGAAAAGATCTTCGGCTGCGTTTATCTTTGAAGTGGCATGACGCTCAAATGCCATTCGGGCATCTGTCTCGGTCATACCTTTGCCGTTATCCACGACCTGAATGAGTGTGCGCCCCGCATCCTTGATGAAGATACGGATATCGGTGGCACCGGCATCGACGGCATTCTCCACAAGCTCCTTGATGACGGCAGCCGGACGCTGAATCACCTCGCCGGCGGCTATCTGGTTTGCCACCGAGTCGGGCAAAAGTCTTATGATGTCGCTCATTGCTGATGATTATTGTTTTCCTCTTCTGTTACTTCATTCTCCGCAGCTTCTTCAGTCTGCATTGTTTCTTCTGACTGTTCTATTACTTCAGTCTGTTGCTCAATACTCTCCTCTTCCCGCTCCATCTCTGTTTCGTTCTTCTCCACCTCGGGGAGAGAGACGGGGGGATAAGTTGGCAGAGGACGGCTCGCCGGGAATGATTTCGGTTCGCCGAAATCGGAGGGTGAGGTGAAATAGGCATCCAGTTCTTCGGAAACTTCGCCGAGGTTATCCTCCCAGCGCCATCGGTCACCCTCGCGCTGCCTCACAGGTCGGAGCGATTCCCACCAGCGGAAACGCTGGAGATATTTCTGCTGCTTCTTCACAAGAAAGATCGGAGTGACATTGCCGCTCACCTCAGGCCAAAGCTTGAGATGCTTTATCTGATTGTTCTCCATCTCACCTTTCAGATATGAACTCTCAGCCTGCACAAGACGGTTGAATGTCGAGTCGTTTTCCTGTGGAAGGAATATTATCTCCACATTGCCTGAAACGTCAATACTTTTTACCGTCTGGTTCTCGAAAGTTGCGAGAAGACGTTTTCCACCGAGCTGGTTATAGAAATCCTCATCTACAAGCTCCGACAACATACCCGATTCAGGAAGGAGCGCCCAGTCAGCCGTGGAGTCGTTGAAATGGACATCAATACGGTTGCCCGTCACCTGACGCTCACCGCTCCAGACTATAGGTTTGCGGAACATATAGAGCATCGAGTCCCTCTCCTGGAACACGAGCGAATCGGCTATACCCTGAAGATCCTGCTTGAAGAATCTTCCACGGTGGTAGGCAAGCGCCACATGGAATTCCTTCTGCACAAGTGGGAAAGTATCAACCGGTTCAATGGTGAGTGTATCGCCCCTTGCTGAAGAGACAGAATCACCGGCCACCGCAATGGTGTCTGCTGTCTCCGCCAACAGGAATCCGTCATTTTCAGGAACAATCTTTTTCTCCCGATGTTTCACACCGGTAACCTTCTCAAGTAGAGTCAATGGCGCTGACTGCAAGGGGGGAACCGGTGAGAAGAATTCCTCATCTATCACCATTCTCCCGTCGACGGGTTGGATGGTGATCCTTCCCATATATTCAGGGAATCCGGATTTGGTAGCCCTTCTTGAAGCCTTCACCATCTCTGTGACGATATATGTCTTGATGGTATCGGCTCTCAGGAAAAGGGTGTCACCCTGAGAATACTCCATCAGGAGAGGATACATTGTAGCGAGTGCCTCACGGGTGGAGTCGTTGTATAGTCCGAAACCTCCGATGAGAGTCGTGTTGCGTGCAGTGTCAGTGATCACCATCGGAAGGGCCCTCTTATCCGGATCGCGGAACATATATGCGCGGGTGATGCGCGTTGGCTTGTCGTAGATGATCGAGTCTCCCTCAAGTGTCGTCACATTGTTGTTTGAATCGCGGTGTACGATCATTGACCTTGTCAGAAGCTCGGCATTGCCGGCATCCGAATCATACAATCCTCGCGTTGTAAAGATTGTGTCGTTCTTACCCTGAATCTGGGTGCGGCTCTCGATCCTCGCGATGTGCGTCAGTGTGCTGTAATGGAGTGTGTCGGTAAGCAGAGTGTAGCCGTCACGGTTGTTGACAAGTTCCACGTCGGTGAAGAAATCGGCGTTCTTCGTTCCGGGGGAATACTCGCCGTAGAGAGAGGTCAGTGTATTGACCTTGTCATCGATGACACCCCACCGGCTGTACCATCCGAGTTCCATGGCTATGCTGTAGTCAAGGCTGTCGGTTGTCAGGGTGACATCGCGGTTGATGAGCCTTACCTTCGGGCAGGAGGGGCCGTTCTTGAGACGGGCCATCCTCTCGTTTCCCTCATAGAAAAGTTTGTCGGCATAGACGAAGAGGGTGTCACCCTGCTCCATGCGCACGTTGCCGAAGGCATCAAGTGAGTTGATGCCGGGATAATAATAGGCACTGTCGCAATACATCCACATCCCCGCCTGACGGAACTTCACGCTACCTTTCACAATCTGGCAGTCTACCGTGTCCCGGGGGTTATCCGTGCGGAAAAGACTGTCGGCATATTCAAGGAAGATCTTGTCCTGTCTGTAACGGTCAGCAGAGGGAATTTCGGGACGTATCGGGCGTGTCGGCTTCGGACGTGTGAAAACCTCCTCCTGTGCCTGCGCCTTCGCACGCTGAGCCTGCTGGGCGTAAGCCTGCAGGCCGATATTGACGACAAAACCGACCGCCGCCATTCCCACGGCGACGGCCAGTCTCATTCTGCTGTTATGGAGGTTATCCCTCATATTCTTTCGGTTTTCTATACCTGGACCTGTCTATCAGTTATATTCCTTAATCCACCCCTTGTAGCGGAAGTCACATTCGCTCCATCCCTCTTCGATACGCACATAGGTGTCTTTGATTTTCTTCTCAACCCAATCCTTGAGTATCTCCTGACGGCGGTGACCCTCATACATCTCCTTGAGCATATGGAAATCGTCCGAGAGGTTAGCCTTGTGACCATGGATACGGTTGGTGAGACGGACAATCACGGCAATATCCTTATTGTGCTTGGGGTCTTTCATGATGAAGGGTTCGCTGATGTCACCGACGTTCATCTTCTCGACCTTACGGGCAATCTCGGCGGGGAGTTCCTGCATCTGGAAACGGCTTGAACCATTGCTCTGGTTCATCATGATACCCTTGTTGAAACGCGTGTCCTTGTCCATCGAAATGTATCTTGCAGCGTAGTCGAATGGTATGCCGCCACCGACAATCTCCTTGCGGATTGAATCGAGACGGTTCACTGCGTCGGAAAGATCCTTGGAACTTACCTTCGGTGTCAGCAGGATGTGGCGCACGTTAACCTGGTCACCTCTTTTCTCGATGAGCTGGAGGATATGGTAGCCATACTCTGTCTCCACGATACGCGAAACCTTCTTAGGGTCGCTGAGATTGAATGCGACGTTTGAGAACTCCGGCACCCATTCGCCACGACCGTGGAATCCGAGTTCTCCACCCTGCATGTTGCTTCCGTCTTCACTATACATGATGGCGAGTGTTGAGAAATCTGCGTCACCTCTGTTGACACGGTCGGCATAATCACGGAGACGAGCCTTTACATCCTCTATCTCCTGACGCGGGATACTCGGATTGAGCGTGATGATCTGTGTCTCCACCTGCATCGGCACATAAGGTATGCTGTCCGAGGGGAGTGAGTCGAAATATTTCCTCACCTCATTCGGAGTGGCCTTTACGTCTTTAGTCAGCTCTTTCTGCACCTCGGAGATTGTGCCCTGATTCCTGATCATCTCGGCAAGACTCTCCCTGATCTGCGGCAGCGGTTTATGGAAAAACTCCTCCATCTTCTCTTTGGAGCCGAAGTTTGCGATGAAGTAGTTGATTCGCTGGTCAACAGTCGAGTAAACATGACTCTCAGGCACCTCTATGGTGTCGATCTTGGCCTGATGTAGATAAAGTTTCTCCACGGCGAGACGCTCCGGTATGACACAATAGGGATCTCCGGCGATCACCTCACCCTCCGAACGGAGTTGCTGATAGAGTTCCTCCACGTCAGAACGGAAGATTGCCTCGTCACCGACAACCCATACAACCTCATCGACGACATTCTTTGCCGGTTTGGCGTATCCATATAATGCCGACAAAGCCACGAAGCCCAATGCCGGGATAATCAATTTCTTTTTATTCATTATTCAGGTAAGTGTATTTTCTTTACGATAATCTTTTGTGATGCCTTATCATATCCGACACCCTTCAGGCGTCCTTTCTTCAAAGCCTCCGATACAAGGTTGCCGATCAGTTCCCTCTCATGGTGCATTGTCCCTTTACGGTCGAGCATAGCCCTTATACGCGGGGCAGCGAATTCATACGGCATCTCACTCCCGGAGGGGAGGCGGTCAAGTATCCGGAGAAGATAGACACTTCCGCCGGAAGTGGTCTCGAACATGGGAAGGTCGGCGACAAATTCGTCGGCATCCTTGAACCGGTAAGGAATCTGGTCGGCTATCCTCTGCCAGTCTACCCATGTACCTGCAAAATATTCATATTGAAGGGCATCCGAAATCCATTCACTCTCCAGTTCGTCGATGGCCTCGTCGTCTCCTGCAACCATGCAACGCCTGATTTCGGGGAGTGTCGACAATTGTTCCGGTGCCTTTACGAGCAACCCCTTCACAAGGGGTGTTTCGGAGAGCATCTCCGCTCTGTGCGACTCGTAGAAAGACTTGATGCTGTCTTCTCCCTGAACCGGTTCGTATGTGCGCCTCATCTTGGCGAGATAACGCGACACGATCAAACGGCGGCGATACTCCTCGACCTTGGCATCTATGTCGGAAAGGTCGCCGAGCCGCTCTTCAGCCATCTCGGAGATGACCATCTCCTCCACCCAGTTACTGACAATCCTGTCAAAGAGAGCCGTGCTGTCCGCTGATGAAAGACCGGTGGGAATCCTTCTCTCGACTTCTGAAAACCGGAGACACGTGTCCCCCATCTCCACGAGTATGTCGTCATCGGTCACCTCCGGTGTCTTTCCGCCACACGAGGAGAAAAATGTCTGAACCAGCATGAACAGGCCTGCCATAGGCGCGACTAAGCGCGGTGACAGGATTTTCATCCTTTCATCGCGCCTCGTCAGTTGCTTCAGGACAGATTTGCCCATCAGTATATCATTTCACCTTTTTTAGTTCTTTCTTATTGACTTTCACCGGATAGGCAGCCTTTAGTTCGTTGATCCACTTGGTCTCCAGTTCAGTCTGATAGTCTCCTGTCACCTGAGCTTTCACGTCGGCGGCAGATTCGGGAGACATAATTATCTTAGGCTCATAGATGAAGAAGCTTGTGTACTGGCTGTTGGCCGGCTTCACTTCAGGACCTTCGAATACAAGGTAATCAACGAGTGAATTGGAGCCCTTCTCCACGAGAATCTTCTCGAGAGATGCCTTCCCCCTGAATTCCTTGCGACACTTCACAAGCACTGAATCGGAAGGGATCTCATTCATTCTCTTGCGCACCAATTCAGCGATGGAATCACCCTTGGCCTGAACAAGTATACCCTTCACATGAGGAGCGGTCCAGCTGTAGTTGCTCTTGTGGTCCTGGAAGTATCGCTCGAGACCATCCGTGTCTTTCGCAGCCTTGTCCCACACTTTCTCCACGCTTATCTCATAGAGGAGACTTCCGTCGTGATACTCATTGAGAAGATTGCGGTAGTCGGCATTGTTGGCGTATAGCCAGTCCTCCTCGGCGTTCTCGAGGCGAGCCATGAAGAAATCATCCATAAGCTTGTCGAGAATTTCGGATGCGCTTACGGGATCGCTCTCCACAACAGGCATCACCATTCCGGCAAATTCTGAAACAGGAGCGGAGTTTTTACCTATCTCCACGAGAACCATCGACTTGACGGGGTCCGAGGTCAGGGATGCCTTGAAGACGCTGTCGATGCCGTTGGCAGCCACAAGTTCCTTGAGACGGGCGGCTGTCTTCCCGTTGATGCGTCCCTTATGTTTTGATGCGAGTTTATCCATGTTGTGCTTGCGGATCACCACGTCGCGGCCATCCTGAGGCACTCCGAACCTGCGGAGAAGTTCCGGACGGAGCTCATCAGCCGTCGGGGCACCCTTTGTACCATCCTTCATGATGATATGCCAGCCATACTGACTCTTTACAGGTTCTGAAATCTCACCATCGGCGAGGGCGAAAGCAGCCTGCTCGAATTCAGGCACCATCTCGCCGGGGCCGAACCATGGGAGTTCACCACCCTTCTGGGCACTTCCGGGATCGTCGGAAGATGCACGCGCAACTTCCGCAAACTTCGAGGGATCAGCCTTAACTACGGCATAGAGACTGTCGATGGCATGTTTGGCGAGAATCTGGTCGGCGCCTGTGGCGTCGGGTCTCACCATCTTCATGATATGTGAAGCATGAACCTTCCCTGATGCCGGGCGCCTCTTGCCGGTCTTGATGATGTGATAACCCATCGGGCTCTCGATGACTTCAGACAGCACACCTTCGGGAGTGTTGTATGCAGCTATCTCGAATGTGTAGGGGAAACGGTTGGCAACGAGCCAGCCGAGGCTTCCCTGACGCTTGGAAGAGCCGACATCACCGGAGAATTTAGCGGCCATCTCGCCGAAGTCCGCACCGTCGACAATTGCCTGACGGATACTGTCCATCCGCTGGCGGAGGACACGGTTTTCCTTGGCGGAGGGACGCTTGAAAAGCATGATGTGGCTGGTCTCTACCTCCTGTTGTCCGCGCTCGGCGGCCTCGGCGACAAGCGTATTGATGAATACGGAGTCTGTCAGGTAAGGCTGGGCGAGTTCACGTCGGTATTGAGCCATCTCCTTACGGAATTTAGCCGTGGTGTCGATCCCCGCAGCCAACGCATCGGCCACCTTGAGTTTGTAGACCTTGAACATGTCGGCATACTCTTCAAGAGGCTGCGGTGTGAGCTGCTGCTGACTGTTTTTGTGAAATAGATATTCGAATTCTGACCTCGGGACATCTATCCCGTTCACAGTCATTATGACAGGATCTTTGGCAGCCCAGGCAAGCGCACAGGCTGACAATCCTGCTCCCAGAAGGATCTTATTTCTCATCGTTTCGTATTAAGCGTTTGTCTATATTACTTTAAACGTGTCTCTCCCTTGAAAATTATACCGATGCCGGTCAGTTGCCCATTTCGGAGAGAAATTTCACCCTGACGAGGCGGATCTCCTCTTCCGTGAACTCATCGCCCAATTCCTGGATTGCTCCCTCAAGGTCATCTTCCTGACTCTCCTTGAAGAAATCGATGATGTCGAGCTCATGATCCTCATCCATTATCTCGTTGAGGAAATAATCAATGTTGATCTTGGTGCCGGCTTCCACAATCGCCTCGAGCTCATCTATGAGTTCGTCAAACTCGAGACCCTTGCTCTCGGCGAGCTCCTCGAGGTCGATCTTGCGGTCGATACTGTGGATGATGGAGATCTTGAGCTTGCTCTTGTTGGCCATTGACCTTACCCGGATATCTTCGGGGCGCACAATCTCGTTCTCCTCCACATGGAGCTTGATGAGCTTCACGAATTCCTCACCGTAACGTTTTGCCTTTCCCTGGCCCACGCCGGGGATATTGGCCAGTTCCTCGAGGGTGATGGGATACGTCGTGGCCATGGCCTCAAGACTCGGATCCTGGAAAATGACATAAGGGGGAAGGCCGCTCTTCTTCGCGAGATTCTTCCTCAGATCCTTCAGCATAGAATAGAGCATCGGGTCGGCGGCACATGAAGCCCCACCCTTGATCTGGGTCTCCAGTTCGGTCTCCGAGAAATCATTGTCCTCGACAATCTTGAAACTCGTGGGATTCTTGAGATATTTCTTACCCTTCGCAGTGACCTGGATGATGCCGTAGTTCTCCACATCTTTCTGCAGATAGCCGGCTATCGTGCCCTGTCGGATCACTGACGCGAGCATCTTCTCGTCGGAGCCCTGAAGGCAACCGAATTCATCAATCTTGTCATGGCCGTGAGATTTCACTTCGTCAGTGGCACGGCCGATCATTACATTAACCAGATAGTCAGGATTAAATTTTTCTTTAAGTGAGAGTGCCGTCTCTATGGCGGCGCATAGTTCGTCTTTAGCTTCCACTTGTGTTTTTGGATTAATACAATTGTCACAATTGCAGCAGTTGTCTGCATCATATTGTTCGCCGAAATAATGCAGGAGGATTTTCCTCCGGCACACCGACGACTCAGCGTAGCTGGCTGTCTCTGCCAGCAGCTGTCTCCCTATCTCCTGTTCTGTAGCCGTCTTGCTCATCATGAGCTTGTCGAGCTTCTGTAGATCTTTATTCGTGTAATAGGTGATACATCTCCCCTCTCCGCCGTCGCGACCGGCACGCCCTGTCTCCTGATAATACCCCTCGAGGCTTTTCGGTATATCATAATGGATGACAAACCTCACGTCAGGCTTGTCGATACCCATGCCGAAGGCTATGGTCGCCACGATAACATCGACTGTCTCATTGAGGAAAGCATCCTGGTTGTCGGAGCGTGTCAGCGTGTCCATACCTGCATGATAAGGCAATGCCTTGATGTCATTGAGCCGGAGTGTCTCGGCCAGCTCCTCAACCTTCTTGCGGCTGAGGCAATAGATTATGCCTGACTTCCCTTCATTATTCTTTATGAAACGGATGATGTCGCGGTCAATATCCTTGGTCTTGGGCTTTACCTCATAATAAAGGTTGGTGCGGTTGAAGCTGCTCTTGAAGACCTTCGCGCCGAGCATACCGAGATTCTTCTGTATGTCGTGCTGCACCTTGGGCGTGGCGGTGGCGGTCAGCGCGATAAGCGGACGCGTTCCCACCTCATTGATTATCGACCTTATCCTTCTGTATTCGGGACGGAAATCATGACCCCATTCCGAGATGCAATGCGCCTCATCCACAGCATAGAAGGATATGTTGACCTGACGCATGAAAGACATAGTCTCCTCTTTCGTAAACGATTCGGGAGCCACATAAAGCAACTTCGTGCGTCCTGACAGGACATCGCTCTTCACCCTGTCGGCCATAGTCTTGTTGAGCGATGAATTGAGGAAGTGGGCGATACCGTCATCCTCGCCATAATTGCGCATGGCGTCGACCTGATTCTTCATCAGGGCTATAAGGGGGGAGATGACGATGGCTGTCCCCTCTGACATCAAGGCCGGCAACTGATAACAAAGCGATTTACCACCCCCCGTGGGCATAAGCACGAAAACATCCTCCCCGTCGAGGAGTGTCTCGATGATTTCCTGCTGATTCCCTTTGAAGTTATCGAAGCCAAAATTCAATTTCAGAGCTTCGCGGATTGCTTTGCTGTCGGCCATAATGTGAGGTTAGAGTTTTAATACAAAATTAAAAAATTTTCCTGACATACAAGAAAACTTTTCAAAAAAAATGCCACGGCAACGATTCCAATCTTCGTTGCCGTGGCATTATTATCTGTTCTATTTGCCGGTTCAGTCCTCGATCTTGGTCTTCTCGAAATGTGCCTTCTCGAGTTTGTCCTGTGCATAGGCTGCATCAACGGTGAATTTCTTCACCGGCGATGACGGCACTTCATACATGGCGTCGACCATGATGGTCTCAACTATCGAGCGCAATCCCCGGGCACCGAGCTTATATTCCACAGCCTTGTCTACGATAAGGTCGAGTGCATCGTCGGTGAACTCGAGCTCCACTCCGTCGAGAAGGAAGAGCTTCTTGTATTGCCGGGTGATGGCATTCTTCGGCTCCGTCAGGATTCTTCGGAGTGCGGTCTTGTCGAGGGGATCGAGACTCGTGAGCACCGGAAGTCGGCCGATAATCTCGGGGATAAGTCCGAAACTCTTGAGGTCCTGTGGCATCACATAGCGCATCAAGTTCTCGCGCTGCTTCTTGCGTCCGGCCTCATCGTGACCGTAACCCACAACATGAGTGTTGAGCCGGGAGGCAATCTTCCTCTCGATACCGTCGAAAGCTCCGCCGCAGATGAAGAGGATATTCTTCGTATCCACAGCTATCATCTTCTGCTCGGGGTGCTTGCGGCCGCCGTTGGGGGGCACGAGCACCGTCGAACCCTCGAGCAACTTGAGCAATCCCTGCTGCACACCCTCGCCGCTTACGTCGCGGGTGATTGAGGGATTGTCGCCCTTGCGGGCAATCTTGTCGATCTCGTCGATGAAGACTATTCCCTTCTGCGCTTTCTCGACATCATAGTCGCATGCCTGGAGCAGACGCACGAGAAGTGACTCGATATCCTCGCCGACATAACCCGCTTCCGTAAGCACCGTCGCATCGACTATGGCGAAGGGGACGTCGAGCAGACGCGCGATGGATTTCGCCAGAAGTGTCTTGCCGGTGCCGGTCGGGCCAACAAGGATGATGTTCGATTTCTCGATGTCGACATCGTCAGCCCCCACTTCCTGAGTGATTCTCTTGTAGTGGTTGTAGACGGCTACGGA
This sequence comes from uncultured Sangeribacter sp., assembly GCA_964566015.1. Taxonomy (GTDB): domain Bacteria; phylum Bacteroidota; class Bacteroidia; order Bacteroidales; family Muribaculaceae; genus Lepagella. Next base: position 26,642 of record CAZMHE010000004.1, read on the forward strand.
GAGATATTTCTTGGCCTCATCCTGACCGATGATGTATTGGTCAAGAAATTCCTTTATCTCCTGAGGTTTCGGAATCGAGGGGAGCTTGTCGTCGCCATTCCCGGCTGACTTCTTCCGGCTCTTTAGCTGAGCGTCGCGCGCTTCCTCTATGAACTTGATGCAGTCGGTGCAGAGGTTGAGACCCTCGAAGACAGTGACCACAGGGTTGGCCGCGGAGTCAGTCGTGCCGCACATCGAGCATACCAGTCCGTTTTTCTTGGTTGCCATTATTTACTTCTTGTTATTGACGAGGATCTTGTCGATCATTCCATACTCGAGAGCCTCCTTGGCGATCATCCAGTAATCACGGTCGGAATCTGCCTCTACCTTCTCGAAAGGCTGACCCGAATGATTGGCGATGATGTGATAAAGCTCATCCTTGAGCTTGAGGATCTCGCGGGCTGTGATCTCGATGTCGGTGGCCTGTCCCTGCGCGCCACCCATCGGCTGGTGGATCATGACACGGCTGTGGGGAAGGGCGAATCGCTTACCTTTCTCACCGGCCACAAGAAGCACGGCGGCCATCGAAGCGGCCATGCCGGTGCAGATGGTGGAGACATCGCTGTTGACATACTGCATGGTGTCATAGATGCCGAGACCAGCATAGACTGATCCGCCGGGGGAGTTGATATAGATCGAGATATCCTTCTCGGGATCGATAGAATCGAGATAAAGAAGCTGAGCCTGAATGATGTTGGCGCTTGCGTCGGTCACCTGCGTGCCGAGGAAGATGATGCGGTCCATCATCAGACGCGAGAAGACATCCATCTGAGTGACATTGAGCTGACGCTCCTCAAGAATGTAGGGATTCATGTAGTCGGCTCTCGGATGAGTCGATGTCATATTCGCCAGACTCTTGTCTACGAAGCTTGTGTACCCGTCGAGGGTATTGGAATTCAAGCCGACGTGATTGACGGCGAAATTCCTGAAATCTTGCTGTATATTCATTTTTTCTATTTGTTGTCCGGTTGTAGTGTAAGCTCTTTCTATAGTTTTACAAAAACGGTTTTACTAATATATAACAAAATCCGTGCCAAAAATATTATCGGAACTCCGTCACTACAAATAATCAACCCTGCCGGATGGGGCTACACGCACTCTCCGGCAGGGTTATATATTATTGAGGTGATACCTTTATCAGGCCTCGGCGGGAGCGAAGAGCTTCATGAACTCCTCAACGGTCACGTCCTTGTTGTCGAGGGTGACGTTCTCCTTGATTACGCCGAACACTTTCTCATCGAGAGCCTGAGCTGCAAGACGCTCGCGGTTCTTCTGATCCTTGAGCACCTCATTGGCATATTTCTCAACGAGATCCTGGGGAAGGTTGCCACCGCCATACTGCATGAGCTGACGGACAACAACGTTGACAGCACCGTTCTTGAGGTCTTCCTCTGTCACCTTCACGTCGTTCTTTCTGGCGATGTCGTCGCGAACGAGATCCCATGTGAGCTGGCCACGGAGATTGTCAAACTCCTTGTCGACGTTCTCGGCCGTGATATCCTTGTTCTGGGAGATCAGGAAGTCTTTGAGAAGCTCAACAGGAAGCTCGATCTCACCGACAGCTTTCTCGATAGCCTCGCGGGCGTCGATCGAGAAGCGGTAGTTGGAATCACCCTGAAGATTGAGGGCGAGAAGGTCCTTGATGGCGGCGCGGAGCTCCTCCTCATTGTGAGCCTTGTCCTTGCCGACAGCCTCGTCGAAGAACTCCTGGTTGAGCTCTGCGGGCTGAAGCACGATGATATCCTTGATATTGAAACGGAAGTTGCCCTTGTGGTTCTCAACGTCACCCTTGTCGATACCGAGCATGGAGGAGAGCTCCACATCGCTGCCTGCACTTGCTGTGTAGGGGTTGAAGACAACGTCATCACCCACCTTCTTGTCGGCGAAGAGTTTCTTCTGATCCTCATCCTTGAAGTGTACGGGAGCGAGGATGCCGTTCTCAACGACAACACCGTTCTCTTTCTCGGTGCCGTCTTCATTGAGTTCTGTGATGGTACCCTTGATCACGGCTGTCTCGTCGGTCTTCTCTCCGGAAACCTGATGGCCGAAGCGGCGACGGAGACCGTCAACCTGCTCGTCGATCATGGCGTCGCTTACCTGGATGTTGTAGTAAGGAACGTGGAGATCCTTGTTAACCTTGTTGTCGATCTCGGGAGCTACACCAACCTTGAATTTGAAGGTGAACTCATCGGCATTGATATCGAATTTGTTGTCGGCTTTCGGAATAGGCTGGCCGAGCACATTGAGGTTGTTTTCCTTAATGTAGTTGTAGACGCCCTCACCGATAAGGTTGTTCACGACGTCATATTTCACAGACTGTCCATATTTCTTGGCGATGAGTCCGGCAGGCACCTTTCCGGGACGGAAACCGGGCTCTGCATGCTTCTTGCCGATCTCTTTAAGTTGCTGCTTTACTTTGTCTGCGTAGTCTTTCTCCTCGATTGTGACGGTGATTTCGCCATTCACATTGTCGAGTTTGTCATAAGTTACGTTCATTGTGACTTTTATATCTGTTTTTGGTATTTTCTGTCTCTTTGGGCATCCCCGGCATGACGTATCTCCCGAAGGATTCTCCGGTTTGCGGATGCAAAGATATTAATTTTTCTTCGTCTCGGCAAATTTTTAGCCGCTTCAAGCCCCTTTTACACTTTCTTCAAGCCCCTTTTACATTTCAGGGTGGTGTCAGGAGAAGAACTGCCTGAACACCTTCACCGCATAAAAGTGGTCGTCGACACCGGCGGTCTCCCTTGCTGAGTGCATCGCCCAGATCGCATTGCCCATATCCACACCGCGGAGGTCAAGCTGAGATGTGAGGATATTTCCGAGAGTGCTTCCTCCGGCCACATCGCCATGATTGACAAATGTCTGACACGGCACTCCGGCTTCCTTGCAGAGTGTGCGGAACACTGCCGCTCCCTGGGCGTCGGTCATGTATTTGCAGTTGGCATTGATCTTCACGACTGGACCGCCGTTGATGACGGGGTGATTCGTCGGGTCATATTTCTCGTTGTAGTTCGGATGCCACGCATGTGCGTTGTCAGCCGAGATCATGAAAGAGCGGGCTATAGAGCGCACGAGAGCCTCCCCTCCTCCTGTCAATCTCTCCATGAGGTCACGGAGCACAGGTGAAGCCGCTCCCTGCTTTGTGCCGCTCCCTGTCTCCTCGTTGTCGAAGACAGCGACAAGGCGCGTATCTTGCGAAGCACTCCCGTCGGCCGGACTCGTCATCAGAGCCTCGATACCGGCAAATGCCATGGAAAGATCGTCGATCCTTCCTGACTGGAAATATTCGGAGTGGGCACCAACCACACCGGCTTTCTCAAAAGGATACAGGCAGATTTCATAATCGATGATCTCCTCCGGATCTATTCCGAGATGACCGGCAAGGATACACTTCACTATCCCCCCTTTCTTCTTGGCCTCGTCGATTTCTTCCTGCGTAAATATTCCGAGCACAGGCTTCATATCTTTCTGCACACTCAGCTTGTTGCCGTCGTTGACAGCCCGGTTGAAATGGATGGCGAGATGAGGAATGGTGGCGACTGCTTTCTTCAGGTCAAACAGATGCGTCTCGGGAGTCAGGGGATCTTTACCAATGGTCATTACACGCCCCGACATCGAGAGTGGGCGGTCAAACCATGTGTACATGATACCCCCGCCATATTTCTCTACGTTCAGGCTTACCACTCCCCCGTCGCCGTAGATCTCCGGATTCGGCTTCACCTTGAAGCAGGGACTGTCACTGTGGGCGGAGATGATTCTGAAACCGGACTCCCCGGCTTTCCCGGTCCCTTTGATGAAGGCGAAGATCGCGCTGTCATTTTTCACCATGTAATATTTCCCTCCGGGCTCAGTGACCCAGGCGTCCTCCTGGCGGAGTTCGGTGAAGCCTGCATCCTGAAGGAGTCGGCGGATTGTATCGACCGCCATGAAATTGCATGTGGAGCGGTCAAGTCTGTCTAACAATGTTGTGATGTCCATATCTTGGCGGTTGTTTCTGTTGAAGGTTGGGAAGTCAGTCCTGATCGTAATCTGATCCTTTCATCTTTATATGGTTGAGGGCGCGGAGCACATTGCAGAGAGTCTGGCTCCAGTATTCCCTGAAATACTCCTTGCACAAGATGAAAGCCTCGGTCATCCTATCGCCGTCAGTGTCCTTGACAACCGAAATATAATTGAACAATGGCTGGAACAGATCGGCGAGACTCTCAGCAATAGAGGCGGCGATCGGTGTGTCGCTATATTTCATATCCTCCTCGAAGGTCTCCAGAAACATATCATCTCCACCCATCACACTCTCGATCTGCCTGCGCACACTTTCATAATAATCCTCATCGACATAGTCGGGTTGTGAATCCCATTCCTCGAGAGTGACAAGCTCGTCAGCGTCGAGGTCAAGAAATTCCCAATACATACGGGGAAGAAGGCTGAGCATCCTGTCGATAAACTCACTTTTCTCCATCTCAAGGGCTGACTCGCAAAGTGAGCAATACTCCGCTGCATGTTGAGTCACCTCAAGGAGACGTATCTGTATATTATTCTCGTTCATGGTTCTGATCTGTATAATCGGTTTTTCTCAATATAGGCGGCCACCGCCGGGGGCACGAAATAGTTTATATCCTTACCTTCGGCAATCGCCTCTCTTATAAACGTCGACGAGATGAAAGAGGTTGGACCCTCCTTGAGCACCTCAACTCTATCATGATTCCATCCGGCGCTCCCTACATCCTTAGGGTCGACACCGTAACCGGGGCGCGGGTATATAAGGAGACCGAACTCCTCGATTATCTTCTCCCAATCGCGCCAACGCTTAAAGCTGATCCAATTGTCACTCCCGATTATAAGACGGAATCGGTGGTCGGGATGCATTTCACGGAGGCGACAGAGTGTGACATAGGTATAGGATGGCAACGGAAGATGCATCTCGAAATCGGAGGCTATGACGTGGCGGCAACCTTTCGCCACGAGTGCGGTCATGGCAAGGCGATGATGATCATCGGCCGGTCTCCTCCCCTCCTTCAGAGGATTGAGGCGGCTCGCCATAAGCCACACTTCATCGACACCTCCCCATTGGGAGACAAAATTGGCCACCATTGCATGTCCGGTATGTATCGGGTCGAAACTTCCGCAATACACCCCGATTGTCTTTCCCCTCGGCATCGTCAGCGTCCGGCAAATTCCAGAATCCGGCATCTCACCTCCTCGACAGCCACTTCCAGATCGTCGTTGACGACAACCTTGTCAAAACTCGGAGCGAAGCTCAACTCATACTCCGCTTTGGCTACCCTGCGCTCGATCACCTCGGGCGCATCAGTGCCCCTTGAACGGAGACGGCGTTCAAGACAAGCTATATCCGGCGGCATTATGAAGAGAGCCAAAGCCTCTTCTCCGAATTGCTTCTTGATATTGAGCGCTCCCTTGACATCAACGTCCATTATAAGGTTGTGGCCGCTGCCTGTGACGCGCTCCACCTCGCTGCGGAGTGTGCCGTAGCATGTGCCGGGATAGACTTCTTCCCATTCCACGAAATCACCTGCCTCGACGCGACGGCTGAACTCTTCGGGAGTGAGGAAGAAATAATCCTTGCCATTCTCTTCCTGTCCCCTCGGCTTGCGGCTTGTAGCTGAGACCGAGAAACCGAGACGCAGTTCGGGATCACTCATGAGACGGTTGATTATTGTGGATTTACCCGTCCCGGAGGGAGCGGAAAGTATGATAATCTTACCTTTCATAACACATTGAGCACCTGCTCCTTTATCTGTTCAAGCTCATCTTTCATCCTCACTACGATGCGTTGCATACCGGCATGGTTTGACTTTGATCCGAGAGTGTTGATCTCACGCCCTATCTCCTGCGAAATGAAACCGAGTTTCTTTCCCTGTCCGGCTTTCGGATAGTCATTCTCCCCACCGAGTGTCTCAAGGAAGTAGTTGAGATGTGTCGCCAGGCGCAGTTTCTCTTCGTTGACATCAAGTTTCTCGATATAGAAAATCATCTCCTGCTCAAGGCGTCCGCGGTCATATTCCACCGAAGTCAGTCTCAGGAGCTGTTCCTCAAGACGTTCGCGGATCTTCGGAACCCTCTCGGCCTCAAGGGGCTCTATCTCTTTAAGGAGTGAGGCTATGGTTTCGATCTTCTCCACGAAAAAGGCATAGAGCTTCCTTCCCTCGCGGCGACGGAAGTCAACCAATGAAGAGACAGCCTGCTCCATCGCCTCGCGGACACCCTGCTCGCCGGCTTCGTCAGTGGTCGCGACATCCTGTTTCATCGCATCCGGCATACGAAGGAGTAGAGAATACCAGTCAGCCGGTTGCGGCAGACCGAGAGCTTGCCCCATTTCCTCGAACTGTGCCTTATAGACTCCGAGCAATTCAGTGTTGACGGTAGCGGTAGCGACGGGTACGATGCTTTCAACCGACACAGTCACCTCCACCTTGCCGCGTTCGAGGCACTCGGCCAACATCGGGCGGAGCGTCACCTCCAGTTCACGGTAGGTCGATGGCATACGCATCGACAGATCGAGCTGCTTGCTGTTGAGCGACTTTATTTCAACCTTTATCCTCTTCGTCTCGGTCACGGCGCTTCCGCGTCCGAACCCTGTCATTGATGAGATCATTGCTATGATATAGTTTTTTCTTACCTTTCTTAAATATCGACATGAGAACTTCATGTCGTCCCTGATGTGGGGACATGGCGTGCCATGTCCGCAAACCACCCCTCTAAAATTGCAAAATTATGAAAAAATTCCCGAGTCAACAAATCTCACCCCGGGTTCCACCCCTTATTCCGCCCACGAATGTTCAAAACTTTAAAAAATTCTTTTTTTATGTTGTTTCCTTTTCTCCTCTCGTTTTTTTTGATTAGTTTTGCAATCGGGGATGTGTCCCGGACACTTCCTACCTTAAAATGATAGTTTTTAACCCAAAACTCAGACTAAATATGGAAAATAACGATTTGCTCGTGAGCGTTACGGGGAAAGCCGAGAAATGGCTCGGCCCCCAGTATGACGCCGAGACGCGTGCAGCTGTAAAGGAGATGCTCGATGCAGAAGACAAGACTCCCCTCATCGACGCATTCTACAAGGATCTCGAATTTGGAACAGGCGGACTCCGCGGAATCATGGGAGCCGGCTCAAACCGCATGAATATTTATACAGTTGGCGCTGCCACACAGGGTCTTGCCAACTACCTTAACGAGGTCTTCAAGGCTGAGCCCCAGATCTCTGTCGTGATCGGCCATGATGTCCGCAACAACTCACGCAAGTTTGCTGAACTTGCCGCCGACATCTTCTCGGCCAACGGAATCAAGGTTTACCTCTTCGAGAGCTGCCGCCCCGTGCCCGAGGTGTCTTATGCAATCCGCAAACTCGGCACACAATCAGGCGTCATGGTGACTGCAAGCCACAACCCGAAGGAATACAACGGCTACAAGGCTTACTGGAGCGACGGAGCTCAGATGATCGCCCCCCACGATGTGGAGACCATCGCATATGTCAACGCCATCACGTCCGTTGACCAGATCAAGTTCACTCCCAACAAGGATCTCATCACGATTATCGGCAAGGATATCGACGAGCAGTATCTCAACGACATCAAGACCCTCTCACTCTCTCCGGAGGTCGACAAGAAACATGCCGACATGAAGATTGTCTATACCCCTATCCACGGCACAGGCGGTATGCTCGTCTTCGACTCCCTCAAGAAATGGGGCTTCGAGAATGTCATCCATGTTCCCGAGCAGGATATCCAGAGCGGCGACTTCCCGACGGTGGTTTCCCCCAACCCGGAGAACCCCGAGGCAATGGCAATGGCTATCGCCAAGGCTAAGGAGACCGGCGCAAGCATCGTCGTGGCTTCCGACCCCGACTCAGACCGTATCGGCCTCGTTGTGCGCGACAGCAAGGGTGAATATCAGCTTGTCAACGGCAACCAGATCGTGATGATCTTCCTCTATTACCTCATCACACGCAACCGCGAGCTCAACCTCCTCACCGGCAAGGAATATTGCGTGAAGACCATCGTCACCACCGAGACCATCAAGAGAATCGCCGAGGCCAACAACGTGACCTGCTACGATTGCTTCACCGGCTTCAAGTGGATTGCTGACGTGATGCGCAACCTCGAAGGGAAAGAGCGTTACCTCGGAGGCGGTGAGGAGAGCTACGGCTTCCTTCCCGAAACTTTCGTACGCGACAAGGATGCCGTTTCCTCAATCACACTCATGTGTGAGATCGCAGCATGGGCTGCCGAGAAGGGTATGACACTCTATGACCTCCTCCTCGATATATATGCTGAATATGGCTTCTCACGCGAGAAGGGCGTCAGCGTGGTTCGTCCCGGCAAATCAGGTGCTGACGAGATCGTGGCAATGATGAAGAATTTCCGCGAGAATCCTCCCAAGACTCTCGCCGGCTCACCCGTAGTCATGATCAAGGATTACGCAGACCTCAACTGCCGCAACCTCAAGACCGGTGAAGTGACAAAGATGAACTTCCCGACCACTTCCAACGTGCTTCAGTTCTTCACCGAGGCCGGCGACAAGGTGTCGGTCCGTCCTTCAGGCACAGAACCGAAGATCAAGTTCTACGTCGAGGTTCGCGAGGATATGCCCTCCAAAGATAAATATGAGGAGGCTGTAGCCAATGCCGAGGCTAAGATCAAGAAAGTGATCGCTGATCTCGGTGCCGACTGATTGCATCACCCGGCATAGGAAATGACAACGGTTCTTATGTCTCACTGAATAGACCCGGACTCTGGTAAGAAACCAAAGTCCGGGTTTCGTTGTTATTCGTTTGGAGAATGTCACGGGGAATCCCTTTCCCTTCAATGGCTCTTCATAAGATTCATATACTATTCAGACTCATCACATGGTCCGCTTTTCAGACCGCTCGTTATCCCGGCTTCTTGCATTGCTGATTGTCATTTCGGCAAGCATCTGCGCTTACGCCCAGATACCCATCAAATTCCACACGTTTCCAGTGGTGCCCCCTGACTCTGTCGATGTCGCCCGCATGGAGAAGCGTCATTTTTGGCGTGCGGCTGCCGAAGTGGCCGGTTTTAATCTCAGCCTATGGGCATTTGACCGTTATGTGCAGCATGGCGACTATTCTTATATATCGCTCAAGACTATCCGCGATAATTTCCGTATCGGTTTCAAATGGGACAACGACAAACTCGGCACCAATACGTTTCTGCACCCCTATAACGGAAGCCTTTATTTCAACGCGGCCCGATCCAACGGATTCAATTTCTGGCAATCGGAACTTTTCGCCATAGCAGGAAGCGGAATGTGGGAGCTCTTTATGGAGCGTGAATACCCCTCTACCAATGATTTTATCGCCACTCCGATTGGCGGCGCGGCTCTCGGCGAGGTGCTTTTCCGCGCTTCCGATGCCGTCCTTGACGACAGGCTCACCGGAGGGCGGCGTGTGGCACGCGAGGCAGCCGCCTTCATCCTCTCCCCGATGCGTGGCATCAACCGCCTTGTCACAGGGGAGATGTGGAAAGTGCGACCGACACGCGGACGTCAGTTCGGCTCCCCGAATCTCGCAGTGCGCGTAGGTCTTGGCTACAAGATCCTGGAATACAGCGGGCGTCTCCGCGACAACCATCAGGGAGCAGCCGCACAGATAGACATTGAATATGGTGACCGGTTCGAGGTGAAATCGACCAAACCTTATGACTGGTTCTCCCTGAAGATGCAGTTGCAGATGCTCAAGACCCAACCCTTCCTCTCGCAGATAGAGCTGAAAGGGCGACTCCTCGCGAGAGAGATCTTCGACGGTTACAGGTCAAGGGGCAGTATAGGTCTCTACCAGCATTTCGACTTTTATGACAGCGACACGATCGGCAACGTAAAGAAGGTGCCCTTCAAACTCGGCATCCCCGCCAGCGTCGGCGCAGGCTTCCTCTTCCGCGATGTTGAGCACGGGAAATGGGTGTTCGATCTCGTCGCCCATGCCAATGGCATCCTCTTGGGCTCGATTCTCTCCGACCATTATCAGACCGACGACCGCAACTACAACTGGGCTTCAGGTTTTTCTCTCAAAGGGGGCTTCAATCTCGTCTTTGACCGCAACAGGCTCGCAATATCCTTAAGCCACAACTATTTCCGTCTCTTCACATGGCGCGGTTATCAACCCGGCACCGACCTCAGGATTGCCAATTTCCGACGTCTCAACGTGATGGGTGATAAATCGGTGGCTTCGCTCAATGTGACGGAGTTCCGCGTAGACTGCCGACTCATACGCCGGCTTTATGCCACTGCTCTTTTTTCAAACTACATACGGTCGTCACACTATCGTGACTACCTCGACATTCGCTCCAATTCAGCCTCCCTCTCCCTGATGCTCTCATATAAATTTTAAAATCAAAATACCATATATCATGGCAAAGATCTCATGGCGTCCCGGCACGCAACTCTATCCCCTCCCCGCAGTCATCGTCACCTGCGGCGACTCCCGTCAGAACTGGAATATGCTCACGGTGGCATGGACAGGCACCATCTGCTCCGATCCCGCAATGTGCTATATCTCGGTGCGAAAGGAGCGTTTCTCCTATCCTCTGCTCGTGGCCAACATGGAGTTCACCATCAATCTCACTACGGTCGACATGGCCCGTGCCACCGATTGGGTCGGTGTCCGCTCCGGCCGCGACTACAACAAGTTCAAGGAAACAGGCCTCACTCCGATTCCCGGGGAAATGGTGGCCTCCCCAACTATACTCGAGTCGCCTCTGAGCATTGAATGTAAGGTGAAATCAATCATTCATCTCGGCTCGCATGAGATGTTCATCGCAGAGGTGATAAATGTCCTTGCCGACGACCGTTATCTCGACCCTGAGACCGGAAAATTCCGCCTCGAGGATGCAAACCTCCTCGCATATTCCCATGGCCAGTATTTCTCACTCGGGGAAATCATCGGACGCTTCGGATTCTCTGTGAAAAAATAAGCGCGGAGGCAAAATCAGCTTGTAGAAAATAACCATTTGTAAGGTTTCCGAATTTTTCGTAATTTTGCAAATTAGAGACAACTGCACCGGTGATTATTTTTGCTCCGGTGCTTCAGTTGCCACGTAACGCTAACAGATATGTTTGGAAACTCTTCAGATATGCCGTCTGACCGTCCTGAATCAAAGGCCGGAAAGAAAATGGCCCGCAACCGGTCTATAATTAAATGGCTTTGGATCTCTTTCCTCAGCATGGGAGCCATCATGGCTCTATTCCTTCTCCTGATCTATAATGGGGTGATCGGATATATGCCCCCTATCGAGGAGCTCGAGGATCCGCACGACAAACTCGCATCAGTGGTCATAGCATCTGACGGCACCACCGAACTCGGGCGTTATTTCGCCGGAGCAGGCAACCGCGTCAATTCCGACTACAAGACGGTCTCACCCTATGTGATCGACGCCCTCATCTCCACTGAAGACGAGCGTTTTCTCTCACACTCCGGTGTCGACTTCATCGCCCTCGGACGCACGGCCTTCAAGACCGTGTTGCTCGGTGACAAGTCATCAGGCGGCGGCTCCACCATCACCCAGCAGCTCGCCAAGCAGCTCTATTCACGCCCGTCGCAGAATATGATTAAGCGCGCCCTGCAGAAACCGATCGAGTGGATGATCGCCATCAAGCTGGAGCGTTTCTATACGAAGCAGGAGATTATCAACATGTATCTCAATCGCTTCGATTTCCTCAACAATGCCGTAGGCATCAAGACCGCAGCCAATGTCTATTTCCATAAGGAGCCTTCCGAACTGAAGGCAGAGGAGGCAGCAATGCTCGTCGGGATGTTGAAGAATCCCTCTTTCTACAATCCCCTCCGTCACGAGGAACGCACCCGCAACCGCCGCAATGTCGTGCTCGACCAGATGGCAAAAGCCGGCAAACTCACACGCGAGGAAGCGGATTCACTGAAAGATCTTCCCCTCGGACTCGATTATCACAAGGTTGACCACCGCGAAGGTGGAGCCCCTTACCTGCGTGAGGAACTCCGCCACCTTATGACGGCCAAACGCCCGGTGCGCCCCAACCGTTCCGATTATAGCAGCAATCTCGGTTACATCCTTGCGATGGGTCAATACAACACCGACTCTACCCAGTGGGAGGAGAACCCGATGTATGGTTGGATCCTAAAGAATCCGAAACCAGACGGTTCCTACTACAATATCTATACGGATGGTCTCAAGATCTACACCACGATCGACGTCCGTATGCAGCAGTATGCCGAGGAGGCGGTCTACGAACACCTCGGAGGCACACTTCAGCCCGCTTTCTTCAGCGAGAAGAAAGGTCTGCCGACCGGACCCTACACCACCAATCCCGACGAACTGAGCCGCTCCGGCGTGATGAACCTTATCAAGAACGCCATGAAGCAGACAGAGCGTTGGCGTATCCAGAAGAACGCAGGTGTCGCTGAGAGCGAGATTGAACGCTCATTCCATCAACCTTATCAGATGGATATATTCACTTATGTGAAGGAGAATGGCAAATATCGCCCCGGAACCAAGACGGTGACGATGACCCCTTATGACTCACTCCTCTACATGAAGTCTATACTCCGCACCGGCATGATGAGCATGGATCCCCACAATGGCTACGTCAAGGCTTATGTCGGCGGACCCGACTTCAATTTCTTCCAGTATGACATGGTGTCGCGCGGCAAACGTCAGATTGGATCGACTGCCAAGCCTTTCCTCTACACCCTCGCTATGGAGCAGGATTTTACCCCCTGTAGCCTCTTCTCCAATACGCAGCCGACTTTCGGCAACTGGTCACCCCGAAACTCCGGAAGCGCACGCATCGGAGAGATGGTCGACCTCCGCTGGGCCCTCACAAACTCCAACAACTGGATTTCGGCACGTCTCGTATATGAACTCGGCGCAAAGAATCTTGCCAACAAGATGAGGATGTTCGGCGTGACGGGACATATCGACGCGACATTGCCACTCGCCCTCGGCACAGTGGATGTCCCGGTAAAGGAGATGGTCGCAGCCTATTCCACATTCTCCAACAAAGGTCTGCGTGTCGATCCTGTCTTCGTGACCCGCATCGAGGACAACCAGGGCAATCTCATCTATTCCGCCACTCCCCACCGGAGCGAGGTGACGAGCGAGGCCGCTTATTACAAGATTCTCTCCATGCTGCTCAATGTCGTTGACAGCGGCACGGCGGCAAGTCTCCGCAGCCGTTTCGGCATCTCGGCGCAGATGGGAGGCAAGACCGGTACGACCAACTCCAACTCCGACTCATGGTTCATGGGATTCACTCCTGACCTTGTCACCGGCGTTTGGGTAGGAGGTGAGGAACGCTACATACACTTCAACACCATGGCGCTCGGCCAGGGTGCGCGCGCAGCACTCCCGATCTACGGCTACTATATGCAGAAGGTTTACGCCGACAGGAAACTGCCCTATTCCCAGGATGCCAAATTCACTTTCCCGGCAGATTTCAGCGCATGTGGCGGAGAAATCATCGAAAGCGGACCGCATCAGGAGGTGGAGGAGGTTTCGGAGGGAATCTTCGACTGACACCGCTTACTATCCAATGAAAAATCAAAGCTAATTTAGATGATACTTCCAATTTACCTATATGGCCAACCCGTCCTCCGCAAGGAGGCCGAGGATATCGAGCCTGATTATCCGGATCTTAAGAAACTCATCGCAGACATGTACGAGACGATGTACCATTCCGACGGTGTCGGTCTCGCCGCCCCGCAGATCGGTCTGCCGATTGCCCTCATCGTGATCGACGGTGATCCTCTGGCAGAGAACTTCCCGGAATGTAAGGGTCTCAAGATGACGTTGATCAATCCGGAACTGGATATTCTCGAGGATGTTGAGCCGGTCAGTCGCGACGAAGGCTGTCTCTCACTCCCCGGCCTGTCGGAGTCTGTAAAGAGACGCGAGCATGTACGCCTCAACTGGCTCGACGAGAATTTTGAGGAGCACGAGCAGGAATTCACCGGATTTGCCGCACGCATAATCCAGCACGAGTTCGATCATCTCCTCGGCACAGTCTACACCGACCGCATCTCCCCCATCCGCAAGCAGATGATCCGTTCAAAGCTCAACAACATCGCGAAAGGGAAAGTGCGTTGCGACTACCGCGTAAAACCCGTAAAATAATACAAACCTAACCCCTAACCGGTTTGCTTTTGGGCAAACCCTCCCTAATCTCATGGCAGACGATAAAAAGATAATTTTCTCTATGGTAGGAGTGAGCAAGATCATTCCTCCACAGCGACAGATACTCAAGGACATCTACCTCTCATTCTTCTACGGCGCGAAGATAGGCATCATCGGTCTGAACGGCTCCGGTAAGTCAACTCTTCTCAAGATCATCGCCGGCATCGACAAGAGCTATCAGGGAAATGTCGTTTTCTCACCCGGTTACTCCGTAGGCTATCTCGAACAGGATCCCAAACTCGACCCTGAAAAGACAGTGAAGGAAGTGGTGCAGGAGGGTGTGCAGCCCGTCCTCGACCTCCTGCGCGAGTTTGATGAAGTCAATGAGGCGTTCGCTGACCCCGAGGTGCTTGAGAATCCCGACCGCATGGAGCAGCTCATCAACCGTCAGGCTGAACTTCAGGATAAACTCGACGCCTGCGACGCCTGGAACATTGACAATAAACTTGAGAGGGCAATGGATGCACTGCGTTGTCCCCCTGACGACAAGAAGATAGCCGTGCTCTCAGGTGGCGAGCGTCGCCGTGTGGCTCTCTGCCGCCTTCTTCTACAGCAACCGGATATTCTCCTTCTCGACGAGCCGACCAACCACCTCGACGCCGAGAGCATCGACTGGCTCGAGCAACACCTGCAGCAATACCCCGGCACTGTCATAGCCGTGACTCACGACCGCTACTTCCTCGACCATGTGGCGGGTTGGATCCTTGAACTCGACCGCGGAGAGGGTATCCCCTGGAAAGGCAACTATAGCTCATGGCTCGACCAGAAGACCAAACGCATGGCTCAGGAGGAGAAACAGGCAAGCAAGCGTCGCAAGACCCTCGAACGTGAGCTTGAATGGGTGCGCATGGCTCCAAAGGCGCGTCAGGCCAAAGGGAAGGCCCGTCTTTCAAGCTATGACCGTCTTCTCAATGAAGACCAGAAACAGCGTGAGGAGAAACTGGAGATCTTCATCCCCAACGGCCCGCGTCTGGGCAACAAGGTGATCGAGGCTTCGCATCTCGCCAAAGCATATGACGACAAGGCTCTCTTCGACGACCTCAACTTCATGCTTCCGCCCAACGGTATCGTGGGTGTCATCGGTCCGAACGGTGCCGGCAAGACTACCCTCTTCCGCCTCATCATGGGTCTTGAGAAACAGGACAAAGGTGAATTCGAGGTCGGCGAGACCGTGAAGATTGCTTATGTCGACCAGAACCATAAGGATCTTTCACCTGAGAAGACCGTTTATGAAGTGATCTCTCAGGGTGTGGAATCTTTCCGTATGGGTGGACGCGACATGAATGCCCGCGCATATATCTCAGAATTCAAATTCACCGGAGCCGATCAGAGGAAGAAGATCGGTGTCCTCTCAGGTGGAGAGCGCAACAGGCTTCATCTCGCTATGGCACTCAAAGAGGAGGGAAATGTGCTACTTCTCGACGAGCCCACCAATGATATCGACGTCAACACGCTGCGTGCACTTGAGGAGGGTCTGGAGAACTTCGCCGGTTGCGCCGTGGTCGTAAGCCACGACCGCTGGTTCCTTGACCGAATCGCGACACACATCCTCGCCTTCGAGGGCGACAGCAAGGTGACCTTCTACGAAGGCTCCTACTC
>CAZMHE010000005.1:0-42210 GCA_964566015.1 uncultured Sangeribacter sp.
TCTGGATCTTCCTCTATAAGGAACCCGCTCAGAACCCCCGCGTCAACAAAGCCGAGCTCGCATATATCGAGCAGGACA
Source organism: uncultured Sangeribacter sp. (assembly GCA_964566015.1). Lineage (GTDB taxonomy): Bacteria > Bacteroidota > Bacteroidia > Bacteroidales > Muribaculaceae > Lepagella. Next base: position 79 of record CAZMHE010000005.1, read on the forward strand.
ATGTCACCCCCGACGAGACTCCACGCGAGAAAGCTGAGATCGAGGATTCCGAGACTGTAACCATACCTTTCTGGCATTGTTTCCGTTACCCCCAGACATGGGCGGTATTCGTCGGCAAATTCCTAACAGACGGTGTGTGGTGGTTCTTCCTTTTCTGGACTCCTGCCTATATTACAGACGTGTTCAAGCTTTCCACGTCATCCGGCGAGGGAATGTTGATGATCTTCGTGCTCTATCTGATCACAATGCTCTCTATCTATGGTGGTAAACTTCCGACAATCTTCATCGAACGTGCAGCCCGCGAGGGTAAGGGTCTCAACCCCTATGCCGCCCGTATGCGCGCCATGCTCATCTTCGCAGTGTTCCCTCTCCTTGCTCTCCTTGCACAACCTCTGAGCACTATGTCCCCCTGGATACCTATCGTCATCATCGGTATCGCCGGTGCGGCCCAGCAGTCATGGAGTGCCAACATCTATTCAGTTGTAGGCGACATGTTCCCGAAGAGCACCATGGCTACGATCATCGGTATCGGCGGCATGGCAGGTGGTATCGGTTCTTTCTGCATCAACAAAGGCTCCGGTGTCCTTTTCGACTATGCGGACCAGATCCAGATGTCATTCATGTCTTTCACAGGAAAACCGGCCGGTTATTTCATCGTATTCTGCATCTGCGGTGTGGCATACCTCCTCGGATGGGCCATCATGAAGCTCCTTGTGCCGCGCTATAAGAAAGTGGAATACAAGGGATTGACTCAGATTATCAAGTGATAACATACAAACATCCGAAACTTCTGAAACTTCAATTTATGAAGCGATTCTATTCACTGCTGGCAGCATGTCTCATGCTGCCGGCAGCATTCGCACAGGAAGCTACCGATACCATCACCATCTGGATGGCGGGCGATTCCACTATGGCCAACAAACCCATTGACTCTGATAAACAGGAACGTGGATGGGGTCAAATGCTTCCCTTGATGCTTCAGGGACCGATCAAAGTCGAGAACCATGCTGTCAACGGAAGGAGTTCCAAGAGCTTCATCGACGAGGGACGTTGGGACAAGATGCTGGCCGGGATGAAAAAAGGTGACTATGTCATAGTCCAGTTCGGGCACAATGACGAAAAGCCTAAGGCAGACCGCCACACGGATCCGGGATCCACTTTTGACGCTAATCTCCGTAAGTTCGTTCGCGAGGCAAGAAAGAAAGGTGCGACGCCGATTCTTATGAATTCGATTGTACGCCGCAATTTCCCGGCTCCTACCGATATGGCTGCCGCTGACGTCAGCGACCGTCCGAAGGAGGGACCTGCCAAACCGTCATCTATAGAAGGTGATTCCCTTGTCGACACCCACGGAGCCTACCTCCTCTCCCCTGCCAATGTTGCAAAAAAGGAGAAGGCTTATTTCATAGACTTCAACAAGACAACCGACGAACTTGTGCGTTACCTCGGCTCTGAGAAGTCGAAGAAACTCTATATGTGGATTCCGGAGGGTAAGTATGATTTCTGCCCCAAAGGGAAGGTCGACAATACTCACCTCAACATCTACGGCGCCACAGTCCTCGCCCGTCTTGCGGCAAATGAGATTGCAAAGACTGTTCCCGCTCTCGCCCCATATGTAGTTCCTGAGGCTGACGCTCCCGACATGAAATTCAGGATCACTGAACTCGGCGTCGAGAACGACAGCACGAAAGTGCAGACTTCACGCATTCAGGCTCTAATCGATATTGCGGAGGCACAGGGTGGCGGCACGATTGTCATCCCTGCCGGAACCTGGCTCACCGGAGCCCTCTTCTTCAAGCCGGGTACACGCCTTCACCTTGAGAAAGGTGCCAGACTTAAAGGCACTGACAACATCGATGATTATCCCTTGATACCTTCCCGCATGGAGGGTAAGAGCATATATTATCATGCCGCTCTAATCAATGCCTACTTTGTCAATGGTTTTGAGATTACTGGAGAAGGCGAGATCGATGGTAACGGCCTTAATTTCTGGAAAGAGTTCTGGGCTAACACCAAGCGTGCCGACAAGGCCGGTCGTCCCTGGACCAACCTTGAGGTGCGCCGTCCCCGTCTCGTGTTCCTGTGGGGTTGCCGAAACCTTAAGATTTCCGGTGTCAGCCTAATGAATTCACCCTTCTGGACAACACATCTTTATCAGTGTGACGATGTCCTGATCGAAAACTGCCGAATCACCGCTCCCCGCGAACCGGTACGTGCGCCAAGTAGCGACGCAATCGACCTTGACGCCTGCCGTCGTGTCCACATCCGCGGTTGTTACCTAAACTGCGATGATGACGGTGTCTGCCTTAAAGGGGGTAAAGGTGTCTTCGCCAACCGCACCATGGATAACGGAGCATGCGAGGACATCCTTGTTGAAGATTGCTCCTTCGGCTCAAACCTTCACGGCGTCCTTACTCTCGGCAGCGAATGTATCATGGCAAAGAACGTTGAGGTGAAAAACTGCAAGGTTGACGTTAACGCAGCGGTGCTACGCCTGAAGATGCGCCCCGATACCTATCAAAATTTCGAAAATATTTATATCCATGATATTAAAGGGCGATGCGGCACCGTTATGAATATGAAGAAATGGAGTCAGTTCTTCACTCTTGAGGGCACCGATGAACATCCGTTCGGTATCGTCCGCAATATTCTTGTGGAAAATATCGACATGGATTGCAACACTCTCTGCCATATTGAAGGAAACTCCGATGATAAGGTCAGCAACATTGTCCTGAAGAATATAAACGTAAGGGCAAAGAACGCCGATTCATCTGTTTGCATCTACCCCGAGTCTGAAGTGAAATTCATCGACGTGAAGGTCAACGGAAAGGCTTTCGTGCCGACGGGTGCCGGTGGGGCTCCCGAGGAGACTGATTTTACAAAAAGATAACATCCATTATTCTTAATAATTAACCTAAATTTTTCATTAACCTAAGTTTTTCCATGATTAAGAAAAGTACTATCATGAAAACTCTCCTGGGAGTATTCACACTCGCAGGGGTATCCGGCCAGCAGGCTGTGGCTCAGGTCTACAATGCGGAACCGGCCACAATCTTCTGGAGTATGGAGGATGCCGAGAATGTCGAGGCTCCGACAACGCTTGCTCCCGAAGGAGCCTTCAGCGTCGCTTCTTTCGACGTCAACGGCAACAACCTTGTCAGCTATGACAAAGTTAACTGGTGTGACTACAAGTTTGCCAAGATTCAGCCGGCAAACGGTGACACCGACGTAGTGAAATGGGATGTAATTCCCGCCAAGGGTCTCACTTTCACCCCCACAAAGATCTCCGCTTATATCTGTAAGTTCGGCACCGATGCCGCAAAGGAGAAAACTGTCGTTACCGGCCACACAAAGGAGGGTAAGAACATCAAGCTCGGTGTCTTCACTGCAGCCCGTAACAACAAGACCCAGGATGAGGACAAGTTCGGTAAGGAGTCTTCATATCGTCAGAGCTTCGAGATCATCCTGACCGACGAGCAGAAAGCAGAACTCGCTTCTCAGGAAGGCTTCACTCTCGACATCACTTGCGGTGTAGCCAACAACAAGCAGTGCGGTTTCAGCCAGGTTCTGATTGAAGGTGTTGTCGACGGCGAGAAAGTGTCTGTTGCCAAATACCCCGTCACAATCGCCGCGAATCCCGAGGATGGCGGCACAGTGGCAATCAAACCTGTAAGCGACGTTTATGAAGCCGGTGCCGAGATTACTCTTACGGCTACCGAGAAATTCGGCTATGACTTTGTAAACTGGACAAACGCCGAGGGCGCTGTAGTGGCAGAGACACCCGAATTCAAGATGACGGTTAACCGCGAGGAGGCTCTCACAGCCAACTTCGTTGCTGTTCCGACATATGCACTCGACGCAACAGTATCCGAGGGAGCCAACGACTACATGGTGCAGATGACTCCGGCTCCGACCGTGGTTGACGGACGCAACATGTATGAGGCCGGTACCAACGTAACCCTCAAGGCCATCTCCAACCCTGTTGTCAGCTTCACCAACTGGAGCGACGGTCAGACCTCTTCCGAAATCTCCGTGAAGATGGATTCTGATGTTGAGATCAAGGCTGAATACGCTATCGCCGACTTTATCGTAGGTTGGGACTTCTGGCGTCAGGGTTCAAGCGGCCGCCCCGCTGACTTCGCTTTCGAAGAGAATGATGCCGTTACCCTCAACCTCCGCAACGATGCCGGTGAATCAGCTTCATGGCTCGACAAGAGCCAGATGGCCGCCAACGGCTACGAGGGTCGCCCCGCAGCCGTGAACTGGACTACTACTGGTGTCGGCAATTACTACTGGCAGACCAAGTTCAACGCCTCAGCGTTCAAGAACCTCAAGGTCATCACAGCCATGCTCTACAACTACAACGCTTACTCAAAACAGCTTGTGGAATACTCGCTCGATGGTGAGAACTGGACAACTCTCGGCACAATCTCCCTTACAGGCGCCAAGAAATGGACAGACGCAGAGTTCGACTTCCCCGCTGAAGCCAACAATCAGGCTGAGGTTTATCTCCGTTGGATCTCCGACCGCAATTCCGATAAAGCGGGCACTACCTCAAACAACGACGGTATCGCTCTCGGCGCAAGCTTCATCGTTGGCGAGAAAGAGCTTATCAACGACGGCACAGCCCCCGTGCTCCTCTCGACAGTTCCTGCTGAGGGCGCCACAACAGCTTCCACCAACGGTAAGATCGTGCTCACATTCGATGAGAAGGTTATGATCGCTGAAGACGCTAAGGCTACACTTGGCGGAATGAAACTCACAGGTGAGGCTGCCGGCAAGACTGTTGTCTTCACCTACAAGAACCTTTCCTTCAACACTCCCTACGAGTTCAACCTCCCCGGAAACGTTATCTCCGACCTTACAGCCAACTACATGACGGAGCCCGTGAAGATCTCCTTCACAACACGCACACGTCCTGAAGTGACCAAGGCTGCCATCGACTTCATCGTTCCTGACGACGGTGACTTCCGCGCTGCCATCACAGCCGCCAACAACCGTACGGACAAAGACGTGCGTTACAGAATCCTCGTGAAGAAGGGCACATACATGATTCCCATGGATCCCGAGCATATGGTATCCGTCAACGGTGGCACATTCCCTGATGTGACTCTCCGTCTCACCGCTTCCAACACCTCAATCGTGGGTGAGGATCGCGATGCTACAATCATCATCAACGAGGTTCCCGACATGGACGGCACCGGCTCACACCCGATGGAGGGTATCGGCAATGCCGACCTTCTCCAGATCCAGTCAGGCGTTACAGGCACATACATTCAGGACATCACTCTCAAGCATGGTATCTCCGACAACCGTGGCCGTAACATCGTGGTTCAGGATAAGGGTGACAAGACTGTCTACAACAACGTAGTTCTCTGGGGTTATCAGGATACCTGGACTTCCAACAACGAGAAAGCCCGCTACTATTTTGAAGGTGGTGTGCTCCGTGGCCGCACAGACTTCCTCTGCGGTAAGGGCGACGCCTTCTTCAATGCCTCTACTCTCCAGATGTGTGGCAACGGCTACCTTGCTGTTCCCTCCAACCCCAAACAGTATGGTTACATCTTCAGCGATTGCGAGATCACAGGTGAAAGCAGCTCTCTTGACGGCAACTACACACTCGGTCGTCCCTGGGGCGAAGGCACACCTATCGCTCTCTTCATCAACACCCGCATGATGGTGAAACCCTCAGCCATCGGCTGGAGCGACATGGGAACAGACGGTCACCCCAAACGTTTCGCCGAATACAACTCCACAACAGCTTCCGGCACAGTGATCGACCTTGCAGACCGCAAGAAGACATTCGGCTCAGGCAAGCACGCCAACAACCCTGTCCTCACCAAAGAAGAGGCTGACTTCCACAGCTACAGCCGTGTAATGGGTGGTGACGACGACTGGGATCCCGCACTCGACTGCGAGAAGGCTCCCGCAGCTACTCAGATCATCGCCGACATCAACGGAATCCACTGGAACGCCGATCCCTATACACTCTGCTGGATAGTATACGTTGACGGTGAGATCGCAGGTGTCACAACCGAACCGGCTTTCGCTATCGCCGACGCAGCCAACAAGACAATTGGAGTTCGCGCTGTCAATGAGATGGGTGGTCTCGGAGAAATGATCACCGATGTCACAACCGGCATCAAGGGTGTTGACACTGAATCAGCCGGAAAGGTTCGCTACTTCAATCTCCAGGGTATCGAGGTTGTTCCCGGAAATGAGGCTCAGGTTCTCATCAAGGTTACAACTCTTTCCGACGGCACCAAGAAAGCTGAGAAAGTTGTGAAATAATCTACGGTCACCCGTCACTTTAAGATTGCTTGGCAATACTTAAAATTATATAATTCCGGGTGACACGACTGCAAAAAACCGGCGTGTCAGCATAAGATTCTGAAATAAAAATATTAACTTTGCCGACACACTTGACACTTCAAGGAGCCGGGCCCCGCTGACCCGGGGTCCGGCCCTTTCTTTTCCATACCTACCTGACATGAAAAAACTTCTTTCTTTACTTGCATTGCCGGCGCTCGCAGCTGCCATATCAGTGACTGCCACGGCAGCTCCAATCGACCGCAAGGCACTCACCAAACGCAACAATCCTCACCTCACAGCAGTTGATACGATGGCCTCGCTTACCGTGGGAAACGGAAACTTCGCCTATACTGTTGATGTCACCGGACTTCAGACTTTCCCGGAGGCTTATTCTCATGGTGTACCCCTCGGCACTCAGAGCAGCTGGGGTTGGCATTCTTTCTCCAATCCCAAGAATCTCACCCCTGCCGACGCACTGAAGGAATATGACTTCGGTCGAGGCCGCAAGGAACTCTATTCGGCCCAGTATCGTGAACCCGGCCGCAATCAGGATGCCTCCAACTGGTTTCGCGTGAATCCTCACCGTCTTCACCTCGGTGCAATCGGTTTTGACGGAATAAAACTTGACGATGTCAAGGATATTGATCAGACCCTCGATCTCGGCACGGGCACAATCAACTCCAATTTCACCGTAAAGAGGAAAAAGACTTCCGTGACAACGGCATGTCATCCTGAACTCGACATGATCGGAGCTACCATCACCTCAGAATCCCGCCTTCCCGTCACGATACGTCTCCCGTATCCCACGGGTGGTCACTGCGATGATGCCTGCGACTGGACCGCCGACAAGAAACACATCACGGAAATCGTGAGCAGCGACGCCAATAGTGCGGTGCTCAGGCATACTCTTGATGACACTGTATATTACATCGAACTTGCTTGGGACAATGCAAAGCCTGTCAAGGCAACCGGACGCAATTCATTCCGCATTACCCCTACCTCCGACACCTGGAGCTTCACGGCACGTTTCATGAACAATGACGATGATGTCAAGAACCCCACGGCTACTGAAACTCAGGCTGCCGCTGCCGAATGGTGGGGCGACTTCTGGGGGAAAGGTGGTGTCGTTGATTTCAGCGAATGTACCGATCCACGCGCCAAGGAACTGGAGCGTCGTGTCGTGCTCTCACAATACCTTCTCGCCACACAATGCGCCGGCGACACCCCTCCGCAGGAGACAGGCCTTACCTACAATTCATGGTTCGGGAAGTTCCACCTTGAGATGATCTGGTGGCATCAGGCTCAGTTCGCCCTCTGGGGTCATGAAGATCTCCTCGCCCGGACTCTCCCTTGGTATCACACGGTCGTAGACACCGCACGGGAAATCGCCGAACGCCAGGGATTCGAAGGTTTACGCTGGATGAAGATGACTGACCCCTCAGGCATGGAGGCTCCTTCAAACGTAGGCTCTTTCCTTATCTGGCAGCAGCCTCACCTCATCTATCTCGCGGAACTCCTTTACCGTGCCAATCCATCGCAGGAGACCCTGAAGAATTACTATCCCCTCATTCAGGAGACAGCCCGCTTCATGAACTCCTTCGCCGATTATGACACTGAGAACGACCGCGTCATTCTGAAAGGAGCTATCCCCGCTCAGGAGACACTCCGCGCCGCCGAGACTGTCAACCCTCCCTTTGAGCTCAGCTACTGGCACTATGCCCTCTCCACAGCCCAGAAATGGCGCGAACGTATGGGTGAACCCCGCGTTGAGGAATGGGACAAGACAATCGCAAAACTTTCCAAGCTTGCTGCAAAAGATGGCCTCTATCTTGCCGCCGAGACAGCTCCGGAGACTTATCAGGATATCCGCTTCACCTCCGACCATATGGCAGTGCTCGCAGCCGTCGGTGTCCTTCCGATGCCCCCGCTCGTTGACCCGGAGATCATGGACAATACCTTCGACTGGATCTACGACAACTGGAACTGGGACAAGACATGGGGTTGGGATTATCCGACAACGGCTATGAACGCCGTGCGCCTCGGTCACCCTGACAAGGCTATCAACGCCCTTCTGATGGACAAGCGCACCAACACCTATCTTCCGAACGGCCACAATTATCAGGATCAGCGACTCCGCTGCTACCTCCCCGGCAATGGTGGTCTCCTCACAACGGTTGCCCTCATGTGCGCCGGCTGGGACGGTTGCACTCACCCCAACCCCGGTTTCCCGAAAGATGGAAAATGGAATGTGAAATGGGAGGGACTCAAACCGCTCCCCTGACAATTTTCAATTGACATACAGAAAATTTCATGTATAGATTATTTTCAAGAGCTTTAATGACAGGAGTGTTGTGCATGGCCGGTTCATGCACGGCACTTCTTGCATCATCCCCCCATTACTATCCTTCTGGTCACTCAGCTGAAGTTGTGGATGGGAAAGCACGCTTCAACCGACCTCTCTATAGCCCCACACATTCCGGTTTCCGCATGGAATGTAGCGACACTCCTGAATTCGGTCTCTATAACCCCCGTATGGGTGGCAATCTCCTGATTACACTTCCCAAGGGTGAATGTACAACCCGATACATCCCCGGAAGTATGGTTTACCGCCAGGGGGGTATGGAGGTCACTGCAATCATGGCTCCCGATTCAAACGTGGCTTTATGGGCGATCACCAACACCACCTCCACCCCTAAGGAAATATCCTTACGTTTCGGTGGAGCCACCGACCGTCGCTACTCCCGTGAAGGTGATCTCGGTGTTGATCCCCCCGACTGCTTTGACTTCACACCCGAAAGATGCAAGGGAAATGTATATGACATCAAGGGTGGTCATGCTGTCGTGACCTATGGCGTCAAGACTCCTGTGAAAGCTTCCATAATATTCCCCGGGAATAAAATTTCAGTGACGGAACTTCCTTCAATAGAGCAGACCACGACTGTAGCTCCCGGAGAGACAGTCTATGTAGCCTACACTCCCGGAGAAGCTGATTATTCACAGCAAGCTCTCGCTTCGATGGCTAAACAGGCTGAGACTACCCGCTCGAATCTTGCCAACTCTCTCGTAATCGAGACTCCCGACCCGATGCTCAACCCTGTCGGCGAAGCCCTCGCCATGGCGGGCAACGGCATATGGAGCGGTCAGTATTGGCTTCACGGCGCTGTGGGGTGGCGCACACCTCATCTTGGCTGGAGAGGCGCATACGCCGGGGATGTACTCGGCTGGTATGACCGCGCGCATACCCACTTTGATTCATACGCCTCCAATCAGATCACCGACATACCCGCAACACTTCAGCATCCACGTCAGGATTCCACACTCAACCTTGCACGTGCAGAGAAACGCTGGGGCACACCGATGTATAGTAACGGGTATATCTGCCGCCGACCGGGGCATAAGGATGAAATGTCGCATTATGACATGAATATGGTCTATGTCGATGCGCTCCTCCGTCATCTCCGTCACACCGGAGACAAAGAGGAGATGCGCCGTTTCTTCCCAGTCATCAAGTCGCATCTTGCATGGGAGAAGCTTAATTTTGACCCGGATGGCGATTTCCTATACGATGGCTACGCCTGCATCTGGGCTTCGGACGCACTCTTCTATTCAGGGGGTGCAGCCACCCACTCCACGGCCTGCCATATGTTTGCAAACATGCTTGCCGCACAGGTGGCTGAACAGATCGGCGAGGATCCCGAACCCTTCCGCAAAGAGGCCGATGGCATACGGAAGGCTCTTGAAGATAATCTCTGGATTGACGACAAGGGTTACTGGGCGGAATGTCGTGACCTCATGGGACACGGACGTCTCCATACAAATCCCGGTCTCTGGACCATCTATCACGCCATCGACTCGGAGACTACCGATCCGTTCAAGGCATATGCCGCCACGTGCTATGTCGACAATGCCATACCGCACATCAATGTCGGAGACGGTCTCTTCACAATCTCTACAACTAATTGGAAGCCATATTCCTGGAGCATCAATAATGTGGCAATTGCTGAAGTGATGCACATGGCTCTCGCCTATTGGCAGGCGGGACGTCCCGAGGAAGCTTACGATCTTATGCAGGCTGTCATGAAAGACAATATGTATGATGGCGCCTGTCCCCTCAATTTCGGTCAGATCAGCAACTACGACGCTGCCCGCGGGGAATGTTACCGTGACTTCGCCGATCCGGTCGGTGTCTGGAGCCGCGCACTGACCGAAGGACTTTTCGGAATTATTCCCGACATGCTCAGTTCCGATCCTCATGTGCTTATACGCCCCGGATTCCCTTCAGACTGGGACAACGCCTCCTTCCGTCGCGGTGATATAGCCTACACCTTCGAACGCAAGGGAGACCGGACCATCTACCATATAGAAAACTCTTCAAGGAAAGACACCCCGGTGTGGCTCGAGATTCCCGTTGACTCCCGGTACAAGGTGACTGTCAACGGACATGACGAGAATGCTATCCCCCTGGCTGATGCCATAGGAAGACCGAAGATAAAGATAATCCTTTCCGGATCGGACAAATATGATGTCGAGATAACCGCCGGCCAACCTCTCGCCGGAGAAAAGACAGGGAAGACTCGCAAAGAAGGCAACGTCTCTTTCACGGAGATGAAAAGTGGTCAGCTCACCTGGTGGATTCCCGAGGTAACGGGTTCCTACAAGAAGGAATACCCTATATCTGACGGTTTTGATGATGTGCAGCCGACCCTGTGCCGCACAGTCGACATTTCCGGTCTTTGCAACGACAGTGTCTCCGCTATCTTCAGGAACCGTTATCTGTCACCGCGGCCCTCAGTCACTACTCTCCAGATTCCTGTTCAGGGTATCGGCGAATGGTGCCACCCCACAATGACGGCCGACATCGATGACTCCGGCCTCCGCGATAAGCTTCGTGCATCCGACGGCATCATTGAGGGTCCCGGGAAAATGCCCTTACAGATTCCCTATAACGGTGACAATGTCATCTACACTTCATTATGGGACAACTACCCGGCCTATGCCGACGTGCCGCTTTCCGGAAAAGCCTCACACATCTATCTTGTGCTTGCCGGTTCCACCAACCATATGCAATACGACATCGAGAACGGGAAAATCACCGTCACCTACGATAATGGTTCCCCGACAATCACACCGATAGTCAATCCACTCAACTACGCCCCTATTGAACAGGATTTCTACAATGACGGGGGTGCTTTCAGTCTCCCCGACGGCATGAAATCTCCGATGCGTCTGCATCTTGCCTCCGGAATATCGAGCCGTGCGCTCGGTGACTCCCTCGGAATCACCGGTGTCACGCCACGCACCATTCCGGGAGGAGCTGCTGTCGTCATCGACATACCAGTCGATTCACTCCGGAATCTGCGCAACCTCCGTCTGGAGACCTTGTCAAACGATGTAGTCATCGGTCTGATGGGAGTGACTCTTCAGAATCCCCGCACACCTGCCGACTGGTATCCGGTAGCCGCAGAGAATCGTCCCGGTGTCCGCTGGTGGTGGCATGGAAGCGCGGTAGACCCTGAAGGTCTCGACTTCAACATGCAGGAATTTGCCGATAAAGGAATCGGCGCCGTTGAGATCACGCCGATTTACGGCGTGCAGGGCAACGAAGCCAACGACATCCCCTATCTTTCAGATAAATGGATGGATATGCTCGCCCATGTGGAGAGGAAAGGTCAGGAACTCGATGTTCGCGTCGACATGAATAACGGCACCGGCTGGCCCTTCGGAGGTCCGAACGTCACGACTGAGGAGAGTGCCCGCAAACTTCTTGTCGACACTTTCACCCTGAAAGCCGGTGAGCATCACAAGATTCTCCCCCCTGATGAGAAGCAACGTTCATTCGCAACCCTCCAACGCGTGATGGCCTATGGGCCGAAAGGTGTGCAGGACATAACCTCACGCATGACTCCCGATTCCATGATCTCACTCCCGAAGGGGATGAAGTCTGCAAAAGTTTATGCTCTCTTCTCCGGAAGGACAATGCAGAAAGTGAAACGCGCAGCCCCGGGTGGAGAAGGACTCGTGGTGAATCATCTTGACAGCAATTATGTCAAGAAATATCTCGCACGTTTTGACGAAGCTTTCTCACGCACCGGCGTGAAATATCCCGCAAGTTTCTTCAACGACTCCTACGAGGTCTATGGCGCCGACTGGGATGACCGTCTCCTCGACAACTTTTTTGCTGACCACGGCTACCGTCTTGAGGACCACATTGACGTGTATCTCGGAGAGGGCGACGACGAATTCCGCTCCCGTCTCCTCCGCGACTACCGCTGGACTCTCGGACGTATGCTGGAGGAAAACTTTACACTCCCCTGGCTTCGTTGGGCTCATTCACACGGAGCTACCGTCCGCAATCAGAGCCACGGCTCACCGGCGAATATCATCGACCTTTATGCCGATGTAGATATTGCCGAATGTGAATCTTTCGGACAATCAGATTTCAATATTCCCGGACTTGTCGAGACGGGTCCCTCCAGACACAGCGATGCAGAACCCGCAGTGCTGAAATTTGCTTCTTCAGCGACAAACCTTACAGGTAAGCCCTATACATCTGCCGAAGCGCTGACATGGCTGACTGAGCATTTCCGAACTTCACTTGCCCGTTGCAAACCCGAACTCGACATGATGTTCACTTCGGGTGTCAACCGTCTCTTCTTCCACGGTGCCGCCTACTCCCCGGCCAATGCTCCTTTCCCGGGACGCCATTTCTACGCAGCAGTAGATATGTCACCGACAAACTCGCTTTGGCCTCATGCCGGAGAGCTGTTTGATTATGTAGCGAAAGTGCAGTCATTCCTTACTAAAGGTGAGCCCGATAATGATTTCCTTCTCTATTTCCCACATGAGGATATCATGCACGGCAACACCGGGAAGCGTTATCTGATGTTTGACATCCACGGAATGGACCGCACGATGCCCGAAGTCAAACAGGCTGTGCGCGATATTGTAGCAGCCGGTTATGATCTGGACTATATCTCAGACCGGCTCCTGAAGAATGTAAGCGTCGGAGAAGACAAGAAACTCAACTCGGAGGGTGGTGCCACTGGTTATAAAGCCATCATCATCCCGGGAGCACGCTATGTTCCACTCGAGACACTTAAAAAATTGGATCTCATCGCCCGCGACGGCGGCAAGGTGATCTTTGTGGGTCGATACCCTGAGTCATTGCCCGGCAATGTGAAGGATAAGACACCTAAAGAATTCCTTAATCTTGTGGAATCACTCCGCAAAAATTCCTATCTCGCAAAGGATATGAAGGATGCACTCGCAATGTCGGGAGCAGCTCCGGAGACTATCAAGAGGGATCTCGGACTCAACGTGCTTCGCAGAAAGTCAGATGTTCCCGGCTATAATTACTTTATAGCCCATACCGGAGAGAAACCTGTTGACACTGAGGTTGAGCTTTCCGTACCCTCAAAAAGTGTGTTGCTCTTCGATCCGGTTACCGGAAGGAAGGGGCGTGTATCCTCTGTCTCCACTCCTGATGGCAAGACACGCTTCCGTCTGCAATTGAATCCCGGAGAGACTCTTCTCGTCAAGGCATTGGAAGAGGACGTTCCGGCTGACAGCTGGGTTTATCTCGAACCTGCCGGAAATCCCCTGCCACTTTCAGGGGAATGGAATCTCAAATTCCTGAGGAGCGAACCGGCTGTGGATGGTGAATTCACCTTAGAGAGTGTCGGCACATGGACAGACCTCCCTGATCCGAATGTAAAGGTTAACTCAGGCACGGCACTTTATACCACCGAGGTTGACGTGCCTTCCATGGTTGAAGCCTCCGACTGGATTCTTGATCTTGGAGATGTGAGGGAAGTGGCTGTGGTCCGCGTAAACGGGCATGATGCCGGCACCGCCTGGTCTGTTCCGTTCCGTCTCAATGTCGGAGAATGGATTGTGCCGGGCAAGAATAAGATCGAGATCGAGGTGACCTCACTCGATGCCAACCGTATCGCCGACTGGGAACGCAGGGGTGTGAAATGGCGTGTCTTCAAGGATGCCAACATCGCAAGCGTCACGGGTGCCAAGACATTCTCATTCGGAGACTGGGATCTTGTGCCAAACGGACTCAACTCCGAAGTGAAACTCCTCCCCATGAAACGTAGCAATTAACCTAAAACCTATAAGTAATGAAGAAATTCCTTTTCATCCTGACCCTTTTCCTTGCTTCCGGAGGTGTACTTGCCCAGGCAGCTCCCTCCGAGCAGCTCCCTCCCCGAGAGGAGACTCTCAAGACCCTGATTAAGGTCAACGACTATTATCTCAAGAATCATCCGGATCCGGCACTCGGCATACCCTACTATTCCCGCAAGAAAGTCTACGAGGCAAATATCTGGACCCGCGCAATCTACTTCGAGGGACTCATGGCTCTCTACGGCATCTACCCTGCCAACCGCTACTATGACTACGCAAATCAGTGGGCTGAAGATTTTAAATGGGGTATGCGCCGCGACGACAACACCACGAGAAACGCTGATAATTATGCCTGCACTCAGACTTATATCGACCTTTATAATCTCGAGCCGGAATCACGCAAGCTGACCAAGACACGTTCCACCCTCAATATGCTCGTCAATACTCCGCAGGTCGACGACTGGACCTGGATCGACGCCATACAGATGGGTATGCCCGCTCTTGCCAAGATGTATGGAGTGACCGGCGACCGCAAATATCTCGAAAAGGCTCACGATATGTATGTATGGACCCGCGACTCCCTCGCCGGCGGTCTTTACAATGAGAAAGAGGGTCTATGGTGGCGCGACAAGGATTTTGTGCCCCCCTACAAGGAGCCCAACGGCAAGAACTGCTACTGGTCTCGCGGCAACGGCTGGGTTGTGGCCGCTCTCGTGAAGGTTCTCGAAGAGACTCCCAAGGATGATCCTTACAGGAAACTCTACGAGAAAGACCTGAAGAATATGCTTGAGGCTCTCGTGAAATGTCAGCGTGAGGATGGCTTCTGGAATGTCTCCCTCCATGACCCCTCCAATTTCGGAGGCAAGGAGGTGACCGGCACCGCCCTCTTCCTCTACGGACTCGCCTGGGCCATCAACAACGGTCTCCTTCCCCGCGATAAGTATCTTCCGGTGCTCGCCAAAGGTTGGAATGCCATCCTCAACGATGCAATCCACCCCAACGGATATATCGGATATGTTCAGGGCACAGGCAAGGAACCCAAAGATGGTCAACCCGTAGCCTACGACTCAAAACCTGACTTCGATGACTACGGCACCGGATGTGTGCTTCTAGCAGGTTCAGAAATCTATAAGCTCAAATAATCGGATAGAACCATAACATATCTGAAGGGGGCGCAACCATGATCGGTGCGCCCCCTTCTCATTTTTCCCTGATCCGGTTTTCATCAATCAGACCAAAGGGATCAGTATGTCATTCTCAAGATTAGTATTTTGTTGGATATTTAGTCAGGACTGACTTGCTCCATTTCTCGAGAGCTTTCTTCCAATCCTCAAGATTCTTGGGAGACTTCGGCTCCATTGTCGAGACGAAATTGACATAGTAACGGATCTTGCCATCCTTGTCCGGACGTACTTCCATCAGGTAGTTGAGGTCATCCTCACGCGCCTTCACGAGATTTGCGGGATCTATCTGGATACCGATACCAAGAGTCTCCGGCATATCGGGGTATTTCTTGTCGGGGATATTTGTGCCCCAGCTCCCGGCGAGACCCTTCTTCCCGATGAACCCTTCTCCACCGTCATCACCGATCTTCTGTACACCGGTGGCGAATATCTGGTCGGCACCGGGACCCTCAAGAGTCACTTCCACCTCAAACCAGGGGTTGACGCCATATTGGGTGTAGCGCTGTTTCATGTCGACCTTCTTACCGTTGATCACCCATCCCTTGTCTTCAACTTCGATGATTGAGCGGACAGGCCCGGAAGCGAGGATGCGCTGTGTGCGCGAGGAAACGGTGTCGATAGTTGCGGGTTTACCCTCGGTCAGTCCACGGAAAGAACCCGCTGCCACAGATTTACCGGCCCAGAGGATATCCCTTCCATACCCCTCGTTGCTCTGGTCGACCGTGGTATAGAAACCGGTCTGCTCGAGTTCCATCTGTTTCTTCTGTTTTCCGTAGAGGTCGATGCTCTGGCGGTTATCGATATATATACGCCAGGCATTGCCGATGCTCTCCATTACTGCACCATGCCCGTAGATAGTATTGTAGATGATGGAATTGTCGGAATTACCCGGATAAGTCACCGACAATACTTCGGGATATTTCTTCTTCTCATCGCGGAGCTTGATGTAAGCCCTTGATTTCTGATCGAATGTCTGTGGCCCCTCGTTGCTGTTTAGAGTCACCTTGATGTGCTTGTCATGTTTCGGGTCGATATTCAGCACAAAAACGAGTTCATCAGCAACACCGTCACCATCAAGGTCATCGAGCTGAAAGGGAATATCGTGCGAACCATAGACGTTGGCGGTTGTCACCTCACCATATTCGGCGAGAGGGATGACGACAGGGATACCGACCACCCTTTGGTCGAGCGGGTTGGTAACATCGACATAGAATGTCACCGGAGAGGCAGCTGCGACAGCTGCCGCAAAAATAAATGGAGTTATCATAGACTTTGATATGTTAGGTCATATGCAAAATTACCAAGAAAGTTGACACAATCAAATTATTTCTCTACTTTTGTAGTCGATTACCTGCCGGAACCATGAAAAAATCATTGATAACCATAATCACTTCATTACTTCTTTCCTTGTCTACCCTATCAGTTGCCGCCCCTAAGAACCTTGAGTTGAGACGAACTGACAAGGAATTTCTCACTTCGGTCGAAGCCAGGAGAATCGGCGAACAGGTGCTCGCTTACCAGCGCGTAACTGGTGGATGGCCCAAGAATATCGACATGTGCCGCCCACATACACCCGGGGAGGTTGATGAGGCAAGGAGTGAGCGCAACCGGCGCGATGATTCCACCACCGACAACAAGGCCACAACAACTCAGATGACCTTTCTTGCGAATATGTATCAGGTAAACGGCGATGACAAATACAGTGAAGCATTCATGGCCGCGCTTGAATATCTCCTTTCAGGGCAATATGACAATGGAGGGTGGCCGCAGTTCTGGCCGGACCCGCAGGGTTATCAGATCCACATCACCTTCAACGACGATGCGATGGTAAACACGCTCACCATACTTCACGACATCATCCGTAAGACTCCTACATACTCCGGTGATCTTGTCGACGACGATACCCGGAAACGGGTTGAGGCGGCTTTCAACAAAGGGATCGGTTGCATCCTCGACACACAGATAATTGTTAACGAAGAGCCGACCGTATGGTGTCAGCAGCATGACCGCGAGACATTTGCCCCGGCGAAAGCGAGGGCCTATGAACTCCCCTCCTATTGTTCACAGGAAAGTGCAAGGATTGTGGAGCTCCTGATGCAGATACCCAACCCCAACAAGCGTGTCAAGAAGGCCGTTCACGGAGCCATGAAATGGTTCGAAGCGAACAAAATAACGGGGTATCGTCTTGAAAAAACAGGAAGTGTGGCTGCCGGCGACGCCGACACCCGGCTCGTGGCCGATCCGGAGGCAGGTCCCCTCTGGGGTCGTTTTTATGATCTGGAGAATTGTCGCGTCTTTGTCTGCGACCGCGATGGCGTGCCCCGCGCATCACTTGAGGAAATCGGCAAGGAGCGACGCAACGGCTACAGCTGGTATAACTCCTACCCCGCCGACCTATACCCGATTTATCAGGAATGGGCAGACCGATATGACTCCGCCGGCAAAGTAAAGTTAAAATTTTAAGATTTTTTTTGATTTTTTTTATCAGTTAAGTAATTTTTCGTATTTTTGTGGGCAAATCAGCGCAAAACCAATTTTTCCGCCATGATTTAACTCTCCCTCCGGGGCATAAAAACCTTATAAAAACCAAGATTCTACTACCAAACTATAGCAACGAAAATTTACATAATAAACACTAATTAACCCAACTAACATGAAAGACCTTATGGTAAGCAGAGGGTCAGCCACGCCTTCAGGCACATCGCGGCTGATTCCTAATCTCAAGCAGCGTCTCTCCAAGTCCGGTTCATTGGCATGGAAGGCTCTGCTGTTTCTCATCGTGTTATGCCTTCAGGTTCCTGCATTCGCCCAGAACATTACAGTGTCGGGTAACGTGCGCGACCTTAACGGCGAACCCCTTCTGGGTGCAACAGTCCTCGTATTGGGCACCACCAACGGAGCTGCCACTGACATCGACGGCAACTACATGCTCCGCAATGTCAATCCCAAGGCAAAACTCAAATTCTCTTACGTAGGCTACAACGACCTCGAGGTGGAAGTAAAGGGACAGACCAACATCGATGTCGTTCTTACTGAGAACGCCGAGATCCTTGAAGAGGTGGTAGTCGTAGGTTACGGCGTGATGAAACGTACTGACCTCACCGGTGCCGTCTCAACCGTCGGCACAGAGAAACTCAATGCCAAAGGTGCCGCTACAATCCTCGAGAACCTTCAGGGCACAACCCCTGGCGTGAGCATCACGAAATCAACCGGTCGTACCAACGGCGCAATCAACGTCGAAATCCGTGGACGTTCATCAATCAACTCTTCGACAACTCCTCTCTATGTTGTTGACGGTGTGATGTGTGATGACATCTCCTTCCTCAATCCCCAGGACATCGAGCGTGTCGACGTGCTTAAGGATGCTTCTTCTACGGCTATCTATGGTTCACGCGCTACAGCAGGTGTGATCATGGTTACTACAAAGGGTGGTCTCAATGTAAAGAAGAATCAGAAAGCCACCGTTTCATATGACGGTTACTACGGTATCAACAAGGCCAGCCACAAGCCTCACTTCATGGAGGGTCAGGACTGGTATTACTACCGCTTCGGTAAGTTCCTCGAGCCTATGGGAGCCAGCAACAACTTCGGCGCTCAGACCTCACAGTGGATGAAACCCGCCTCCTACGGTCTCGGCCAGGCTCTTCTCCAGCAGGAACTCGCCAACCTCCAGTCTCCCTACGTAATGAAGCAACTCCTCGCCGCAGGCAACACAACAGACTGGATCGACCTCGTGACCCGTACCGGTAGCCAGCAGAACCACTATGTATCTGTTGCCGGCTCAAGCGAGACTGTCAACTACCACTTCGGCATCGGCTACAACGGTGAGAAGGGTCTGTATGAGGGTGACTCTCAGAACACAGTCACATTCAAAGGCTCCGTTGATGCAAGAATCAACAAGGTTATCTCCGCAGGTTTCAACTTTAACCTCGCTCAGATCAAGAACAGCTACGCATCTGATGATGCCATTTCTCAGGCATACCGCGTGAACCCTTACATGATCCCGTTCACCGAAACAGGTGAGATTCAGCACTTCCCGGGCAACAGGAACACACTCGGCACTGACGACCACCAGTTCTCTGACTTCATCAACCCGCTCGACCGTATGCGCAACTCCACAGAGAAGCGTACGACATACAGGGCTCTCGGTAATGTCTACCTCCAGCTCAATTTCCTCCCCGAACTCTATTTCAAGTCAACCTTCTCACCCAGCTACACCAGCTACCGCAACGGTGAGTATGTAGGATACATCAATCCTAATACAGGCAAGACTTTTGTCGACAATGATGTGCACACCGCAACTGTAGAGATGTCTTCCGGTCTCTCCTGGACATGGGACAACATGTTTAACTACAACAAAACATTCAACGACATCCACTCCGTGGGCGCAATGTTCCTTATCTCTTCATCCAAATTCACAAGCGAGAAGTACAAATGGGTGACCTCCAATCCCCTCCCCGGCTCCGACTGGTGGAACATGGGCACAGGTGAATTCAATGCCAAGGAGTCAAAATCCGAATATGGCGAGAACTCACTGATGTCTTACGCTTTCCGTGTCAACTACGGCTTCAAGGAGCGTTACCTGTTGACAGCCACAATGCGTTGGGATGGTTCCTCAAAACTTGCCGAGGGACACCGTTGGCACAGCTTCCCCTCTGTCGCTGTCGCATGGCGTGCAAGCGAAGAAGCTTTCTTGCGTGATGTCAACTGGCTCACAAACCTCAAACTCCGCCTCAGCTACGGTATCACCGGTAACAACAAGGGCGTTGGCAACTATGCCACAATGGTGGGTATCGCAGGCCCCGTCTACTATCCTTTCGGAAGCACCTGGTATAACGGTATGTATGCAAGCGGCATCGTAGACAAGAGCCTCACATGGGAGACTTCAAAGGAATGGAACGTCGGTCTTGACTTCGGTTTCATCCACGACCGAATCACCGGTAGCATCGATGTTTATCAGAAGAATTCCGAGGATCTTCTTTACGAAGTTGAGCTTCCCCTCGAATCAGGTGGCGCGAAAATGAAGACCAACATCGGTAAGGTGCAGAACAGAGGTGTCGAAGTTTCACTTACTACAGTCAATATCGACAACCGCAACTTCACATGGTCGACAACCTTTACTTTCAACCACAACAGCAATAAGGTTAAGGAGATCAACGGCATCAGCGATGAAGTCATCAATACTGACGTAACGAAATCATACTTTGTAGGCTACCCCACCAATAACATTTATCAGTATATATGGGATGGCGTCGTGACAGACCGCTTCATGACTGTACCCGACCACAAGTGTGCAATCGTTAACGGCTTCACTCCGGGCACTCAGGTGCGTGAATACGACTACTACTACAAGATCTATGGCGCAGGTGAAGGTCAGCCCAAGATGGTCGACAGAAACGGCGACGGTCAGATCGATGATGCAGATAAGCAGATCTTCTCAGCCGATCCCCGCTGGCAGGGTTCAATCACATCAAACATGATGTATCAGCTCCCCGGCAAAGGTGGCTCAATCGATTTCAGCTTCAACGTCTACATCAAGGATCATTTCTGGGTTAACTCTTCATTCCTCAACGGCGATTACTATGATCTCCATGACCGGGGACGCGGCAAGATGCAGATGGATTATTACATCCCCGCCGGTACTCTTGTTGACGCTGCCGGCATCAACCCTGACGGAACGCTCCAGAATCCTATTTACCAGACAGAAACCCACTATGGTAAGTACCCGATGCTTTCCGGTGGCACAAATGACGGTCTCGGTAACCTCGCTGATTTCTACCAGACATCTCGCGGCCTGACAAAGGTAAGCTTCGCCAAGGTGAAAAACATCACCCTCGGCTACAACTTCTCACCGAAGCTCCTCAAGGCTATCGGTTGCCAGAACCTCCGACTCTATTGCACAATCACCAACCCCTTCATCTTCACCAAATACCCCGGCTTCGATCCTGAATGGGCAGCTTCAGCAGCTAAGCAGGACGGTCCCTCCGTCACTTCTTACCAGATTGGTGCAAGCATCAAGTTCTAACCCTTAATATCAGAAACAACGATGAAATTATATAAATATCTTGGATTGGCAGCCTTGGCAACCCTCTCTCTCACAAGCTGCAGTGACTTCCTTGATCCGGACAATAAGTCGACCAACAACGACGACGCCGACGCCTATCTCAAGGCTCACCCCGAGACAATCCGCCCCGTTGCATTCGATGCGTTCAAGTATTTCGCCACACACATCGACCTTCATGAGGAAGCAACCGACCTCTTCTTTGTAACATCTGCCGCCGACGGCTACGGTGATTTCCAGACCACTCCCGAAGACAAAACTGTAAGGGAATATTACGAGAAGAGCTATAAGGCGATCAACTATGCAAACTGCATGGTGGAATACAACGGTGCAGACTCCAAAATCGGCCACGAGGGACGCTTCCTCCGTTCTCTCGGCTACTACTACCTCATCCAGCAGTTCGGTAGTGTCCCCTATGTGACACACTTTATCCAGGACTCCAGCCGTGATTATCCCCGCACACCACTTGAAGAGATGTATGCCGGTATCATCAATGACCTGACAGAGGTATACAATGGAAAACTTCTTCCCGCCACCAACCACGATGGCGAGGTTTCCCTTCAGGCTGTGGCAGCCCTCCTCGCAAAGGTTGAGCTCTCCGCAGGATGGGATCTCGATACAGAGGCTGAAGATTATGTAGCCGGCACATACAAAGTGAACAGCAAAGAGCATTTCGCCAATGCCGCCGCCTGGGCTGAAAAGGCCATCAACGGCCAGGCACTCACAATGCCTTTCGCTGAGAAATGGTCTCCCTTCAATGAGGGCAACGCCGAGGAAATCTTCTCCATGCAGTGGGAACGTGCCGGATTCCCCGGCGACGTGGCTACGGGTGGATCATCAATGATGAACCAGTACATGAGCTACTACGGCAACTGCACTATCACCGGTCAGAAAGGCACACCTTCAGGCGGCAAGCACCGTCAGAGCTATAAGGCCATGCGTCTCTGGGGACCAGGCGACGAACGCTACAACGGCACTTTCATGACCGAATTCTGGAATGCTCCTGTCGATAAGGACAATGTGAACAAATATACTTTCTGGGGCACTGAGGGATACCTTGCTTTCTACAACTGCACACGCAAGCAACTTGAGGAGAAAAACCTCGCGTTCAGGTTCTATCCTGCATACTACACCGAGAAAGAAGTTCGTGAGGATCTCGCCACCAACTACGCCAAAAATACTCATGCATTCAGCGAAGGCTACGGCATCCTGAGTGGAAGTGCACAGGCAGTTATCCTCGACTATCCGGCCGTAACAGTCATCCCCTTCAATGTTGACGGCACACTCGGGAATGCAACCCAGAAGACCACATCAGCCTTCATCGCACCTGCAAACGGCGGTGTATGTGTCCGCAAGTATGACGATCCCAACGCTGAAAATGTCACAAGAGATCAGACCTACCGCGACATCCCGATGCTTCACCTCAGCGAGATTTATATCGTAGCTGCCGAGGCATACTTCATGGCCGGTAATGAAGGTGAATCATTAAACAAGATCAATGCAGTCCGCACACGTGCGAAAGCAGAGATTCAGCAGAGCTTTGCCGCTTACAAGAACGAAGTGACATATCTCCCTCTTGTTAACCCCGGCGTCGTCTTCGAAATCACAACCCTCGACCTCATCCTCGACGAGAAAGCGCGTGAATGTTATGCAGAGAGAACCCGCTACGAGGATCTCCGCCGCACAAAGCAGCTCATCCGCTACAACCTCGCTTTCAGCCGCACTATCAGGACTGCTGACGAGATGAAGGGTGTCGACGGAAATTATAAACTTCTCCGTCCTATCCCGCAAATTGAGCTTAACACAAACACGGGCATGACTTCTGCTGACCAGAACCCCGGTTATTAATTCTATTCACTTCTGAAATCTTTCACAAAAATGAAAAAGATATTCAAATTAATGTCTGTGGCCTTGATCGGCATCTCCTGCGCATCTTGCGTTAAGGACATCGACACTCCCGACCGCGGTCCGCAGAGCAACCCTGAAAAAGAGATCGCCGGAGTATATGAAGGCGAATGGACCATCGACTACACCGTCGGTACCAAAACCACGACATATACCATTCCCGGCACTATGACGCTGACTACAGATGAAGCAGGTACAGCCTACAAAGCTATACTGACTTCAGATGCCGTCGTTGCTGAGCAGCCCCTCCTCGACCACCAGCTCACAACTGCGGTCAATGTCGCCCCGATGAACACGGCAGGACGTTATCTCGTCTACAATTCCGTTTCCCCCAACGGCTTCAACAAAGACATCCTGATCACAAAACTCACCGATGAAGATGTGTTCGTGGAAATGTTGGTCAACTACGGTAGCGCCATCACCGGCTATGTCATCCCCAATGCCTACAAATCCGAAGGTGAAGATCGCCCGGAAGATGAAGTTACCCAGCTGACTATCGATTTCGTATACAACTACCAGTGTGATGAGGGTACTGTAAAACGTCCGAAGAAAGTCGATTACGTTCAGAAATATAATTTTGTTGGATATTTGAAAAAATAATCTTAACTTTGCACCATCTATCGTCGGCGGCTCCGGCCGCCGACGATATCAGCAAACCAACGATGCAGTTTTAATCTATACCAAATTCAATAATCTTTTAAATTTAACCTTATGAAGAAAATTTCACTTCTTCTCGCTGCTCTCGCAGTAGGTATTGGCGCGTCCGCTCAGTACCAGGTATGTTTCATGGACATGGAAACCCTCGGTTTCGACGGCTCTGCCGCTATTCCTGAAGGAACAGTTCTCTGCCAGGATGAGAACGGCACACTCTCCCTCGCCTTCGAGGACACCATGAAGAAATTCAACCCCTCAGCTGCTCCTTACACCCACATTTCAATCAATGGCGGCGAGGCCATCAAGATCACCGATGGCTGCACAGGTAGCACCAACGGTTCATCTCCTCTCACTCTCGGAGTAGCTTCCATGATCGGTTCCGGCTGTGTCTACAAACTTGAGACAACAAAGACCGGCTACTTCATCTTCCTCACAAAGCTCAACACCAACAAGAACTACTATGTGATGGAAGGCCAGAACAGCCTCCTCGCATATGCTCTCGGTGTAGCTCTCGATCCCACCAAGAATGATGCAGGTATCGATCACCTCTACTATACTCTTCCCGAGGATAGATTCGGCAATGTGAATATGGAGGCTGAAGACGCAGGCAAATACCTCGCCGGCGAGGCTCCCGAGTGGACTAAGCTCAAAACTCCGGGTGAAACTATGGAAGTAGGCAACATCGGTGAGGGTTCAGGCTTCCTCTGCATCGCAAGCTACGCTGATGAGGATACTCCCAGCACATTCTACTACTGGGCACAGGGTTCAAAGATGGCCAACAACGGCTTCATCTTCGTTCCCGCTGAAGAGCCCGAACTCGCATCTATCCCTTACATCGAATACTCCGGTGTAGAGAAAGTAGCTGAGGATGGTACTGTAACACCCGCTCCCACTCCCATTGCATTCGGTGATCCCAAGTGGATTGAGGGTGGCAGTGTTGCCAACCTTGCTTCCGACAAAGAGAATGCTCCTATCTACAACCTCTTCGGCCAGAAGGTAACAAAAGAGGCTAAGGGTATCCTCATCCAGAACGGCAAGAAATTCATCAACCGCTAATCCGGCTCTCATTTAGAGAATTAATCAGGATGCTATGCCCCGAAGATATATCCAGGCATAGCATCCTGTATTTTTCCATCCACTAACCATCTTATAACCTTAAAAATGAAGAAATTCTCCCTTATTCTTGCGACTCTCGCATTCGGCATGAGTGCCTCAGCTCAGTATCAGGCCTGTTTCATGGATATGAATGCTCTCGGCTTCAACTCTACAGCTGTGACAGCCGGCACAGTTCTTTGTCAGGACGAAAACGGCACTCTCTCACTCGCATTCGATGACACCATGAAGAAATTCACACCGTCAGCATCCCCCTACACCTCTCTTGCCGTAAACGGTGGAGAAGCTTTTACAATCCCCGCAGGATGCACAGGAAACACTAACGGAAAATCTCCCCTCAACCTTGGTGTAGCCTCAATGATCTCGGAAGGTTGCGTCTATAAACTCGAGACCACCAAAACAGGATATTTCATCTTCCTCACTAAGCTAAACACCAACAAGAACTACTATGTGATGGAGGGTCAGAACAATCTCTACGCATACTCCCTTGGAGTAGCTCTCGATCCCACCAAGAATGATGCCGGTCTCAATCAACTCTCTTATACCCTTCCCGAAGATGCATTCGGCAATGTTGATATGACATCAGAGAATGCAAGCACGTATCTGGACGGAGAAGCACCTGAATTCACCAAGATCAAGACTCCCGGCGCAATCACGGGTGACGGCAACGTAGGTGAAGGCTCAGGTTTCATCTGTATTGCAAGCTATGCAACAGAGGAGAGTCCCTGCACATTCTATTATTGGTCACAGGGATCCAAGATGTCTAACAACGGCTTCATCTATGTTCCCACCAATGAGCCCACTCTCGAAGTGATTCCCCAGATCGAATTCACCGGCAAGAATGCTACTCCGGTAGTGTTCGGCAGCATCATCACAGGTGTTGAGAACGTTGCCGACGAAATGATGGAGAATGCTCCCGTCTATAACCTCTTCGGCCAGAAGGTAAGCAAAGACACTAAGGGTATACTCATCCGGAACGGCAAGAAATTCATCAACCGCTGATTATAATCATCGACTATATTCTGCTTAACCTTAAAGGGGGTGTGACAATGTCACACTCCCTTATTTTATGCAGCTAAAGCATTTTTAAAGTCATTTATAAATTTTTACAACTGCATAATTTTGAGATTTTGAAACAATCATGTTATCTTTGCAAAATATTTAGCGTTATTTCAAACCCCATGAAAAAATTCTGTTTTTTATTACTTTTCACTCTCTTGCTTGGCTTAACTTCCAGAGCCGGCAATGCTGATCCGGCCGCCGAGGCTTGGAAAACAACCTATCAATCTATCGAAAGTCAGATCAAAGCTCCCGTTTTCCCTGATAAGGATTACAATATCCTCAAATATGGGAAAAAGTCAAAAAAGGCAGGCTACCTTTACACAGATCTTATCAATAAGACCATCAAGAAATGTCATGACAATGGCGGAGGACGCGTAATCATCCCTGCCGGCGAATGGCTCACAGGCCCTATCACCCTCCTTAGCAACGTAAACCTTCATCTCGAAGAGGGTGCTACGCTCCTCTTCACTGATGACCTCTCTAAATATCCCCTCGTATACACACGTTGGGAAGGCATGGACTGTTATAACTACCAGCCTATGATCTATGCCTATGAGCAGGAGAACATCGCGATCACCGGAAAAGGAACCGTCGACGGTGGTGCTCACCGCGGCAACTGGTGGAAAATGTGCGGTGCTCCCAAGTATGGATGGGAAGAGGGAGTTGTATCTCAGAAAATCGGCCGTCCACTCCTCCAGGAATGGAATGAGAAAGGTGTGCCTGTAGAACAGCGCAAACTCGGAGACGGCTACGGAATGCGTGTGCAGCTCGTCAACCCCGTGAAATGTAAGAATGTCCTCATCGAGGATGTCACCCTCCTGCGTTCACCCTTCTGGGTAATGCACCCCCTCTTCTGCGAGAATCTCACAGTACGCGGCGTCCATGTTCAGAATGACGGCCCCAACGGTGACGGATGCGACCCCGAGAGCTGCAAGAACGTTCTCATCGAGAAGTGCTATTTTGACACCGGCGACGACTGCATCGCCATCAAGAGCGGTCGAAACCGCGACGGACGTGTATGCGGAATCCCCAGCGAGAACATCATCGTGCGCGACTGTTACATGAAGAATGGTCATGGCGGTGTTGTTGTCGGCAGCGAGATCTCCGGAGGCTACAAAAACCTTTTCGTGGAGAACTGCAAGATGGACAGCCCTGATCTCGACCGTGTGATCCGCATCAAGACTAATCCCGGCCGCGGCGGTGTCATTGAAAACATCTATGTGCGCAACGTCGAGGTTGGTCAGTGCCGTGAGGCGGTGTTGAAGATCAACCTTGACTATGAACCCCGCGAAATCTGCGACCGCAGCTTCCCCCCGACAGTCCGTAACGTATATCTTGACAACGTCAACTGCAAGAAGAGCAAATATGGCGTGATGATCGTAGGCCTCAAGGATCTCTGCAATGTCTATAACATCTGGGTGACAAACTGCAACTTTGAAGGCGTCACTTCAAACGGCAACAACATCACCGGCCTCGTGCGCGACATCCACTTCGAAAACCTCAGGATCAACGGTCACCTCTGTCTCGACTATAAGCCGATGTCTTACAAGATGGCCATGTCTGAGATTGCCCGCAATCCCCAGCCATGGTTTCTCGACTATGTGAAGAGCGATCCCAAATGGAGCTACGCCGCAGGCGTCGAACTCGAAGGTATCCTCGGTGCGGCAAAACAGTACAAGGACACCACTATGCTCAACTATGTGCTCGCCTATGCCGACCATTTCGTAAACCCCGACGGCTCGATCAAGGCCTGCAAGAAGCAGTCTTACAACATCGACAACATCAAGAACGGCACAATCCTTGCCGCCGCTTATGACATCACCGGAGAAGACCGCTACCGCGCTTCTCTCGACACCCTCTATCAGCAGCTCCTCGAGCAGCCCCGCACAAAGACCACCAAAGGATTCTGGCACAAGAAGATTTATCCCAATCAGGTATGGCTCGACGGCCTCTATATGGGTCAACCCTTCTATGCAGAATATATCAACCGCAACCTGAACAGCGATCCCAAGCTCTGGGATGATATCGCCAACCAGTTCATCCAGTGTGCCGCCAAGACCTACGATCCCGCAACCGGACTTTATCGCCACGCATGGGACGAGAGCAAGAAGCAGTTCTGGGCCGATAAGAAGACAGGCCAGTCAAAACATGCATGGGGTCGCGCCATGGGGTGGTATTTCTGGGCTCTCACAGACGTTCTCGAGAAGATGCCCGCCGATCATCCCAAACGTGCGGAACTTGTTGCTCTTCTCAACACATTCGCCGATTCCATCGTGAAGGCACAGGATGAGAAGACCGGCCTCTGGTATCAGGTGATGGATGAACCTGGACGCGAGGGCAACTACTTCGAGGGCACCGCAAGCTCGATGTTCGCCTATAACCTCCTCCGCGGCGCCCGCCTCGGCCTTCTCAACGAGGGTCACCGCGCA
Source organism: uncultured Sangeribacter sp. (assembly GCA_964566015.1). Taxonomy (GTDB): domain Bacteria; phylum Bacteroidota; class Bacteroidia; order Bacteroidales; family Muribaculaceae; genus Lepagella. Next base: position 28,929 of record CAZMHE010000005.1, read on the forward strand.
GCCGGCGAGAAAGGATACAACGGCATCGTGGAGACACTCATCAAGACCAACGACGACGGCACGGTTTCACTTACCAACTGCTGTGCCGTAGCCGGTCTCGGCGGCGGTAACAGCCAGCGTCGTGACGGTTCTTATGAATACTATCTCAGCGAGCCTATCCGTGACAATGACGCCAAAGGCATCGGCCCCTTCATCCTTGCAGCTCTCGAGATGGAAGGAAAGACCTGCGACAAAAAATGCTGCGGTAAACACTGAAAACCACAATTTTTCGTTCTTAATAAGCAAACCAACCTAATTAAATCATGAATAGACATTTACTGCTCGCCGCCCTACTTCTCTCCGGCGCCTGTGCTTTCGCACAGGATCAAGCTCCGGCTTTCCCCGGTGCTGAAGGGCACGGACGCTACACCACCGGTGGGCGTGGCGGCAAGGTGATTCATGTCACCAACCTCAACGATTCAGGCGAGGGGTCACTCCGTTGGGCACTCTCTCAAAGCGGAGCTAAGACGATTGTCTTCGATGTGTCCGGATATATCGACCTGAAGAGCCAGCTCGACGTGACTTCTAACACGACTATCGCCGGGCAAACAGCCCCCGAAGGTGGCATCACACTCAGATATTATACACTCTATTTCGGCAAAGCCGACAATGTCATCGTGCGTTTCATCAGGAGCCGTCGCTCTCAGGTGAAGGATGTCAATGACGGCGCTGACGCCACATGGGGTCGCCGAAAGAAAAACATCATCATCGACCACTGCTCTTTCTCATGGAGCATCGACGAGGTGGCTTCTTTTTATGACAACCGCAACTTCACCATGCAGTGGTGTACGATCGCTGAGGGTCTCGCAAATCCCGGACACTCTAAGGGTGCTCACAGCTACGGAGGTATCTGGGGCGGAAAGGAAGCTTCTTTCCACCACAACTACATCTCTCACGTGCAGAACCGCGCACCCCGCTTCAACGGAGCGCGCTATGAATGGACTGACTGGGACAAGACTAAATATGAGTCGACCGTAGATGCCGAGAGAGTCGATTTCCGCAACAACGTGCTCTATAACTGGGGCAATGGCAACGGTTCCTACGGTGGCCCCGGCGGAGGATATATCAATATCGTCAACAACTATTACAAGGCCGGCCCAGGCACGACCAACAAGAAACGTGTCACCCAGGTATCGGTCGGCTCATCAGGCAACTCTACCAACGAGAATCTCCGCGGCATTTCCAGCCGTTACTTCATCGAAGGAAACTACGTGACTGCCGCTGACGAACCGGAGAACTACGACTGGAAAGGTGTTGACTACGACGGCGGACTCTCCACAATCGACGGTGAGAGGTATACTCCTGACCGCAACCACTATTACGGCTCAAAGGTGACATATGTTCAGAATGCAAGCGGTGTCGACTGCGTTCGTCTCCGTCTCGACGAGGAAACCGACCCGGGAGAGGTGACGACTCAGGATGCTCAGGTCACTTTCAGTAAGGTCACCAATTATGCAGGTGCTTCCCTCTGGCGTGATGCCGTTGACTCCCGCTATATGGAGGAGGCCCGCACCGGCACAGTCACCTATTATGGCAAGGAACCTTATGTCGATGCAGCCGGCAAGACTTACCCTGTTTCAAATACAGCCGGTATCCTTGACTTCATCAACGATCCTGCAAAGACAGAGAATCCCAATACAGCAAGCTACCCCGTTCTTCCCAGCGTAACACGCCCCGAAGGATTCGATACCGACGGTGACGGTATACCCGACATCTGGGAGAAAGACAACAACCTCGATCCCAACGATCCCTCAGACGGCAACGCGAAGACTATCGACCCCAAGGGATTCTACACAAATGTGGAGGTCTACATCAACTCTCTCGTGGAGCACATCATGCAGCGTGGCAACGAAGACGCCCTCACGGCAGTAGATGAGTATTACCCCGATTGTGTGAAATCCGGCGTCGACGAGACATTCTCCGATAAGGCTCTCCCCGTTGCAATCGAATATTATAACCTCAGCGGCATGAGACTCGATGCTCCGGCTCCCGGAATCAGCATCCGTCGAATCATTTATGCTGACGGCACATCAGAAACCGATAAAGTAATACTTAAATGAGAATAAATTTCAATGACATCAAAGGGATCATGCTTCCGGCAGCAATGCTGGCGGCATGTGCCCTCCCTGTTTCGGCACAGGAGGATTACCTCCCCTCATTCCCCGGTGCGGAGGGATTCGGTAACATCACTACAGGTGGCCGCGGTGGAAAGGTATACCATGTCACCAACCTTGAGGATAGCGGAGAAGGCTCCTTCAGATGGGCCTGCTCGCAGTCGGGCGCACGCACCATCGTGTTTGACGTAAGCGGCACAATTCATCTGAAGTCTCAGCTGAAGCTCAACCGTGGCGATGTCACTATCGCCGGCCAGACAGCACCCGGCGACGGTATCTGCGTGGCTGACTATCCATTCGTGATCTCGGCTCCCAACGTAATCATCCGCTTCATGCGTTTCCGACTTGGCAACGAGGCCCTGAAGACAAATCCTACAGCCCACGAGGGTGACGGACTGGGGGGCATGGATGGTTCCAAGATTATGATTGACCACTGCTCCGTAAGCTGGAGTATCGACGAGTGCCTTTCTGTCTACGGTTCGAAGAACATCACCGTACAGTGGTGTATGGCCACACAGAGCCTCGTAAATTCCGGCCATAGCAAAGGCGCGCATGGTTACGGCGGCAACTGGGGTGGTGCCGGTGCTTCCTATCATCATAACTTCCTTGCCCACCACGGCTCACGTACTCCCCGCCTTGGCCCGCGTCCCAGCACTCAGCTTGACGAACGCATGGACCTCCGCAACAACGTGATGTATAATTATGCCGGCGAAGGTTGCTACGGAGGTGAGGCCATGAATGTCAATATCGTCAACAACTACTACAAACCGGGCCCCGCCACTCCGACAGGAGCTAAGGGCAAACGTATGGCCAAGCCCGGCATCCGTACTTTCGACTATTGCATCAAGGCTGAAAACCTTGCTACAACAGCTTCCAACTACAACAAGGTGAAGGGCACAAAGCTCACTACCTGCAAGCTTAAAGTCAAAAGCAATGACACCGGTGTACTCACCTTCGAGGGTGACGACAACGAATATGTAATCGATGTAGAAGACCGCAGCATCCAGGTTGATGGCCAGCGTGTGGCTGTCTCCACAAATGACTGGGGTAAATGTCTCCACAAATGGGGTAGCTATTACATCACTGGTAACGTAAACCCCGTCTATGAGGATGTTACAAATGATAACTGGAATGTCGGTCTTTTCAGCCAGATAGACAAGGGCGCTAAAGTCGACTACCACAACGCAACAGAGGAGATGCTTCGTGCCTTCGTGCCTCTCGAATATGTCGGCGTGACGACACACTCGGCGGAGATGGCCTACGAACGTGTTCTTGAGTTCGCCGGTGCATCACTCAGCCGCGATGAGTATGACGCGATGATGGTCAATGATGCCCGTACAGGCACAGCTTCATGCATCGTAAGCGGCATCGGCAAAGGTATGATTAACTCTCAGGATGATATTGTTTATGCCGACGGCTCCACAGGATTCCCCAAGCTCAACTCACTCGAAGCACTCGCCGATACTGACGGCGACGGTATGCCCGATGCCTATGAGGTAGAGAACGGATTCGATCCCGCCGACGCAACCGACGGTCCGGCTGTAGCCGAAAATGGCTATACAAACCTTGAGAACTACCTCAACGGTCTTGTTGCCCACATCATGGAGGGTGGCAATGCCGGTGGTGAATATCTTGAAGGTCAGGCTCAGTGGTATCCGGCAGCTGTTGAAGAGGTATCTTTCGATTCTGCGGCTCCTGCTGACAACCGTATCTTCAACCTCATGGGTGTTGAGATGACAGAGCCTCTTGCTCCCGGCATCTACATCAAGAACGGCAAGAAATTCATTGTGCGCTAATCGCAGACATATCCCCACAAAAAAAGTTCCGCATCGGTTGATGCGGAACTTTTTTTGTGTTGTATTTTTCCGGAAATTTTACTGCCAGGAAATATTCAGATCACGGAGTAGTGTAGCTCCCGCCCCCGTTGTGCCTGTATGCTGAATCATCAGTGAAGAGCCTGCGGATTTCTCTTTATCCGGTATAGTATACCTCAGGAAAACATCTTTTCTTATTCTCGGGTCTTTGCTGACCACATCCGGAGCCTCGGTCGAGGCAATTGCCTTTATGGTTTTACCTAAATACTCCACATCGATATTACAGGGTGTGCGGAAACAACTCGTCGGCATTGCCTCAGTAACCGGCGTCGTAAGACCGTCCTCATATTTCACGATTGAGAAAACAACCGCCTTGTCATAATCCGGGGTACGCTCTATCCTGAGTGCATAACCCGACAGAGAAACCGGATCAAACATCAGGCATATATCCATGTATTGTCCCGTGGCACTTCCGAAACCTTGTCCGGGACCTTTGGCAGGTTCAGCGACCAAAGATACTTTCATTGTCTCGGTCTTTTCCCTGACGGGGGTATAGCTCAATCGCGCGCCACGAACCGACTGAACAAGGCCGGTACCGGTGGCTGCATCAACACCCTTTCCGTAATACCATCCAGGCTTTCCGTCTGCTTCCCAGGTATGTCCGGAGGTGTCTTCCGGCTTGTAGGAGTCAAATATCCAATAACCGGGAAGTACATGATTCAAACCGTCTCCTTTTCCCCTGATAGGGATTTCCGCGAAAGATGTAGACAGTTCAGTCTCCTCCCCTCCCCTATCGATCACTTTCTTCAAAGCTGCAAGTGGAGATCTCTCACCCCTCATGGAATCAGCATACCTTGGAGTGACGCGTACCGCTATCCGCTTTCCGTTGTCAGCAGGCGTCAGCATATAACTTCCTGCATCTTTCCCGAAACCCTTGCGAACAGCAATAGTATCTGAGAAATCGGGGAGTGTGGCACGATACCATACAATCTCGCTCAAATCTTCTCCGATACCCGTAAGCTTGTAATCAAGAGTCAACGTTTCTCCACCTTTGGATGGCTTAAGTTTTGGCTTCTTTTTAAAATAAGGAGCCTCCTTGAGATAAGATTGAACCAAAACTTCACAAGCGCCGCTAAGTCCGGAGTCATCAGCTACGGATACTAAGACATTACGAGCTTCAGGAACATCATTACAGCTTATCCCCTCCACCTTCATGCCATCCCCTGAGATCCTGATACCCTCGGTGGTATTCCATCGGCAGGGAGATGAAATGACGCTCTCTTCTACCGGAAGTGACTGCTTCTCGCCCCAAAGATATTGACGCGCATCAAAAGCAATCGTATCACCCTGTGCCTCCGACTCCTTCTTCGAAGATCTCACCAAAAGAGCCACCGGAATACCTGTCAGCCTGCGCCCAAATCTTTTCTCAGCCTCCCGGATCTTCGGCATGTATCCGAGAGGATCCCAACCATCTTCACCACCGACAAGGTTCGGGATATTGTAGATAATCCCTCCATCGGGATCAGTAATCTTATAGGCTTCCATAAGTGGTTTGCCGTCGAGTATCACCCCGAGCTCAGGCCGGGTGGAATCCACGACAACCGGTTTACCATTCAATGTAATACCACTCTGATAGCATCTCACCGGAGAGGAATCTCTTGTCCACCGAAGAACGACATCACCGGGAGAAGTAAATCGCGTATCAATTGCCGTAACCATCCCCGGAACCTTTGTGAAATACTGGGTTCCCTGGGTGAGGGTATGAATATCGCAATCAAGAAAGACAACACCCGTCTCAGGAGCTGAATAAAGCGGTTTACCGCTATGGAACGTGAAATCACAACCGAGATAGACGGCAGTACCGGTCAGCGCATCATCCGTACACTCAAAATAACAATCCTTATAGAGGGATCGTCTCGCTCCCATAAGCGGACATAGATTCAGGCGACTTATGAAGCGGCAATTACGCGCAAACAGTTTGTCTGTGCCGTCAAGCCAGCCGATTTGTGCCTGTACTATCGCATCGCGTCGTTTGGGACGGTTGCGTGAGGGGTCACGAGGATATTCGAGATCGACATTGCAATAGTTACCGAATGTCAGGTTTTCCACATTCAGTGCACTCCCCTGAAAATGAATCATCGTATAATTCCCCAAAGCGCCCTGTGTCTGACCTCTGTTGACAGCAAACACTATATCGGAAGGATCATCAGCAAGACCTACAATCGAGAGAGAATCGCATTTAATCTCGACGGCATACGGCACCTCGCCGTTTCTACGTGGATTGACCCTCACCTCCGGATCATCAGGATCGTCAAGCCAATAGACACCGGGAGCAACGTAGAGCGTCACTGCTTCCCCTTTCTCCGAGGCTCTGTTGACGGCTTCGAAAGCTTCTTTCCCATCATGATAGACAAAGGGGGAGTCAATCACCTCCTCTGTAAGCAACAGGGTGTTCGGACCGAGCTTCATATCCTTCTCAGCTATCATACTATCACCTATGAGTTGGGAAGCATCGGCTGACATTGAAAAAAATGTCGCGATGCCGGATAGCACCGCGACAATAAGTTTCTTTGAATGTAACATTCTTTAATGTATTTCTTGAATCAGATCATTTTACTACGATCTTCTTTCCGTTGTTAATATAGATTCCGGGAGATGTCGGGTGACTGAGCCTTCTGCCGGTCAGGTCATACCAGGCATCATCCTGAACAGGATTGATACCGATTGTCTCAACCGAATTGAATGCATCGTAACCTCCCGCTGTCCAAGCCTCCTGGTCTGACTCATAGTCGCTTCCGAGGTAGTACCCGGTATGGGTAGGCTGATTGTAACCGATATTCTGGTTCAAGGCACTCATGTGATATACATGGTCGGTCATAAGCCAGGGGAAACGGTGGGTTGTCGGAATCCATGTACTGAAAATCTTCAGGTCTTTCGTCTTTGTCGCGTCGGGGAAGATTATCTCCTCACGCCAATCTCCGAGAATATCGCCATAGAATGAGGGATTCTCCTTAGTGCCGTTGATATACGACATATCATAACGGTAAATCGTAAAGACACGTCCTGACGGGGTGCTGTCGATTTTGTCTCCGGTATAAGTCTGGCGAGACAGTGAGCCGTCAAACCAGATAGCGAAGTTTGTGGAGCCGGGGTAATATCCGAGATCCTTTCCGGAAGTCGAGAAAACATTTCCCCGGTAATACCACATCTCGCAACCGGGATTCTTCGGGTCGATGTCATCAATCATTGCACGCCCCATATCTCCATCTTTTGTGTCTTTCCAGTCGAAGATAACTTCTCCCGTAGCGGCATCGCGCAAAGCGGCCATTGTCTTCCCTGTCTCAAAGCAGGAGAAAATCTGGAGACCCTCCCTGTCAGGAATGAACTTGCCGAGATGAAGCGCATCACCGTGACCCAAACCGGAAGTATTAAGACCGATACCGTCATCATCAACAGTCATGGAGCCATATACGATCTCATCACGTCCGTCGCCGTCAACATCACCCACGCTCAATGAGTGATAACCCTGAGCCGCATACTTGGAATAGGCTTTACCATCCTTACCGGTTGCACCGGAAGAGGTGTCGAAGTTCCAGCGTCTTGTCAATTCTCCGTTTCTCCAGTCCCAGGCCTCGATCACTGAACGGGCATAGACACCTCGACCAAGAATGATTGAAGGAAGTTCTCCATCGACATAGGCCACTCCTACACGTAAGGAATGGGCACGCTTGAAATAGTTGTCGCCCCAATCCTCGCTCTTGCCTCGTTTGATAAAGTCGGCGCGGGCGAGTTCCTTTCCGGTCTCTCCATCTATCACCGAGAAAAATTCCGGACCTGAACCGATATAATTTGCACCCTTCGTGCGGTAGTCGGTCTTTCCGTCACCATCTGTATCGGGAATCTCGGTCCCGTCACCGAAGATGGTGCCTTCTCCCGTCTTGATTGCCATCTCAGCCTTGCCGTCTCCATCGAAATCCGCTATGGCAAAGGAGGAACTATTACCTAAGATGATGTTCGGGCCGGAGCAAACACGCCAAAGCATGGTGCCGTCAAGACGGTAAGCCTCATAGAGAACCGTGTGGCGCACCTCGAGAGGAGACTCTCCGCTACCTGTGCCGTCGCTTGTCGGGGTGGCAAGCAGACGCTTCACGACTATCTCCATCACGCCGTCTCCGTCGAGGTCACCGACACTTACGTCGTTTGCCTGATATGACATTCCCTCAAGATTGCACACATCATCTGTAGGCGTAAGTGGTATGGAGATGTATGGAAGTTGACCTTTGCTCTGCTCGGGTAAGATGGTATAAGTCCCTATCGTCTCTTCCGAATCAGCATAGGTAAGCCGATATGTCGCGCCGTTATTTGCATTGAATGTTTTGTCTTGGAAATTAGTGGCGAAGATAGGGGTAGTATTGAGTTTGGTCTCACTTCCGTCCGCCTTCTGTTTGTAAAGGTCGAATGCAGTGGAGGCGTTATCCGATGGGAGCATACGCCAGGAGACCAGCATCTTTCCTATTGATGACTTATAATTATTGGTAGTGGCATTGGAATTACCACAGATCGAACCCCACAAGGCTCTCTCTGTGGAAGTGCTGAAGTCTACGGCACCAGCTGATCCGATTCCAATTGCCGAGAGGAGAAATAAGGAAAAGAGTTTCATGATTATGTCAGTTGATATTTGTCGTAAAGATAATCATAATTTCTGAATTCTGCCAAATTTCCTGCACCCATAAATCGAATATGCCAAAACTATGATGAAGCAGATGACAGGCACACAGAAACTGGTATTGATTCCGAATTTATCAGAGATGAGAGCCTGCAGCGGCGTGATGAGCGCTCCACCTAAGATAGCCATAATCAATCCGGAGGCAGCAAGCTTGGCTGTCTCGCCGGTGATTCCCTCAAGCGCCATTCCATAAATCGTGGGGAACATGAGAGACATACAAGCAGAAATCCCGACAAGACACCAGACGGCAGTCCATCCATGACTTAACACTACTATCAGCGCAAGGATAACGCCCGCGACGGATGCTATGGCAAGCAGATTGGCCGGCCTCACATAACCCATCAGCCAAGTGAAGAAGAAGCGGAAAAGTGTGAAGGCAACAATCGAATAGAGGAAAATCATTGAAGCGTCACTCTCCAGCACCCCGAGTTCGTGCATTGCAAGACGGATGGTAAAAGACCAGACGCCAGTCTGGACACCGACATAAAAGAACTGCGTGATAACACCGTATCTCCACATGCGGTTTTTCCATAGGGCACCGATAATCTCACCCATTTTACCACGGGAACCCTCAATTCTCCCGGATGAAGCAGTATTCTCATCTGTATTGCCTTTGTCAGTGTCAGGCATCCTCACAAGCGCGATGATGATCAAAAGGGCAACCAGCACACAACCGATGATGAGATATGTGCCCGAGACAGCCGTGAGTTCATGCCGCTGTATCTCTTCAAGGGCACTCGCACCCATGCTGTTTCGTTCTGCTGCATCAGCCTGATGTAACTCTGAAAGGATAAAATGACGACTCAGAAGTATCCCGCAGATCGCCCCGACAGGATTCAGGGTCTGGGCTACATTGAGTCGCCTTGTGGCCGACTCCTGCGGACCCATGGATAGGATATAAGGATTAGCCGTGGTTTCAAGTATCGCACATCCTCCCGCCATCACATATATCGCAAATAGATAGAAGGGATAACTTGCAGCCTCTCCGGCCGGGTAAAACAGCATTGTGCCGGCGGCATACAGGGCAAGTCCCAACAAGATTCCTGCCTTGTAGGAAAACTTGCGGATAAACATAGCAGCCGGTATGGCAAAGCAGAAATAGGCACCATAAAATGCAAACTGCACCAATGATGTCTCCAGATCCGTCATTGACATTATTCGGCGGAAAGCTGCAAGGAGGGTGTCATTCATGTTGTTTGCCACCCCCCAAAGGAGGAACAGCAAAGAGACAAGAAGGAAGGCGATTATCGGAGTACGTTTCATGATATCGAATTTTTCAGGTTTGGTCCAGATCAGAAACCGCGGCGGCGAATCTTGACGGGAATTGCTCCCTCCGGCATCTCGGCATTGTCGTCAAGAACTACAAGGAGATGTCCTCCTCCACCAGCACCAAGCATTTTCCATGCAAGCGCTTTATCCCTTATAGCGTCGATATGTTCCTTTACACCGGGTTGCATCATGGCCGGGAACATAGCGATCTGAGCCTCGAAACTATCCCTGAATGACTTGGCAAAGGCATCGAGATCGCGTGTCATTATGGCATCCCAGCAAGCGGCGGCGGCATCCGTAAGGGCTTTTACCTTTTCCGTATTAATATCCTTTCCATCCACAACCGAACATCCCGGACGACGCGGGAACATCGGTAGGATAGCCAGATGATTCTCCAGCCAGGAAAGCACCTCCTCGTCATGACATGACTCTATCCTCGAGGGCCAGTAGTGGCCGTCATAGAAATGACGGTTGAGACCCGACATACAGATTCCAATCGCGTCCTGAGCACCGGAAACATGACCCTTATTCTCCGGATCATTCTCAAAACAGAACAATAACCTTGCGAGCATCTCCTCATTATATGCAGGGAGCTCGTAAGGCCAGATCTTTTTGGCGGCATTGCGCGTGGACGTTGACATACCACCCCTCTCCATGAATTCAACCGTCGGTTCTATTGAAGCTGTTATAGCCCAGCCTCCACCATATTCTGATACATAAGGCTGGTCAATCCATGTGCCGGCAATATCGACACGATAAGGGAGATGTGACTTAACCCCCTGCCTGAGTGATGTCGTGGATCTTGCCTCAAGACCTGCATCAGGCACACGCTCAAGTTCCACATACTCTATACCTTTTTCAGCACAGAGTTTACGCTTCACATCGCTTCCGCCGTCGCTGTTGACGACAAAAATATCAGGTTTAACCTTATCGAGAGTGGAGAGAAAATCGAGCATACCGCTTCCGTCATTGATATAGGCATCCGTGACGTATCGGATCGACTTCACCATATAAAGTCTCTCCTTCTCGGAATAGACTGTCTTGCGACTCTTAAGCTCTTCAATAGTCTTGTCGGAACCGATCCCGACATAAAGGTCGCCATATTTTGAAGCCTCCTTGAAGAATGCTACATGTCCGGAATGGAGCATGTCATAGCATCCGGAGACAAAAACTTTTTTATTCACAGTTTTAGATATTAGGTCAGAATAAAAATATTCACTCCCTCAACCATCATAAGGAAATAACCGTTTCCGACAGTTGAGGGAGTGATCATTAACTTTTACCTCTCGGCACGCATCGGATTTTCAAGGAAATCCTTGTAGCTCAAAGCTATGCCATCTTTCAATTCAGTGGTATATGTCCATCCGAGGCGGGTAGCCTTGCTGACGTCAAGAAGCTTGCGCGGAGTGCCGTTGGGGCGTGTAGTGTCCCATTTGATTGCACCCTTGTAGCCCACGACATCTGCAACGAGTTCAGTAAGTTCCTTAATGGTAAGCTCCTTACCGGTGCCTGCATTGACAGTCTCGTTGCCGGAGTAATTGTTCATGAGGAACACGCAAAGGTTTGCGAGATCATCCACATAAAGGAATTCACGGAGGGGAGAACCGTCGCCCCAGCAAACGACTTCCGTAAGGCCATTCTCCTTAGCCTCATGGAATCTCCTGATCAAGGCGGGAAGCACATGGGAATGTTCAGGATGATAGTTATCGTTCGGACCGTAAAGGTTAGTGGGCATCACCGAGATATAGTCCGTGCCATACTGACGGTTGAGATATTCGCAATATTTCAGACCGGAGATCTTTGCCAGCGCATAAGCCTCATTGGTCTTCTCGAGTTCGGAGGTAAGGAGGCATGACTCCGGCATCGGCTGGGGAGCCATACGCGGGTAGATACAGGATGACCCGAGGAACTCAAGTTTCTTGCACCCATTCTTCCATGCGGCATTGATGACATTCATCTCGAGCATCATGTTGTCATACATGAAATCTGCAAGATGCTCGGAATTGGCAATGATACCGCCGACTTTCGCGGCCGCAAGAAATACATATTCCGGCTTTTCAGCGGCAAAGAAATCATTGACAGCCTGCTGGTTGATAAGATCGAGTTCCTTATGGGTGCGTGTGATGATATTGGTGTAACCCTGACGTTCGAGCTCCCTTACGATAGCGGAGCCGACCATGCCACGGTGTCCCGCAACATAAATCTTTGAATCTTTCTCCATTACGATAAGATTTATTTTACGATACCCTTCTCCAGATATTCCTCAAGATTCATCTTTACCTGTTCGCCGGCACGCTCAACAGCAACCTTGGCCATATCGGCGTCAACCATAAGGTTGACGAGCTGTTCGAAGCTTGTCTTCTTCGTGGGATCCCAGCCGAGTTCTTTCTTGGCCTTTGTAGGATCACCCCAGAGGTTCACGACATCCGTGGGGCGGTAGAAGTCGGGAGATACCTCGATGAGCACCTTTCCGGTCTTGGCATCGATACCTTTTTCATTCTCACCTTCACCCTCGAAGCGGAGCTCGATTCCTGCACGACGGAAGGCATAGAGGCAGAATTCGCGTACGGAGTGCTGTTCACCGGTGGCGATGACATAATCATCAGGTTTAGCCTGCTGAAGGATGAGCCACATACACTCTACATAATCTTTTGCATAACCCCAGTCGCGGAGTGAAGAGAGATTGCCGAGATAGAGTTTCTCCTGCTTACCTTGGGCGATGCGGGCGGCAGCGAGGGTAATCTTTCTTGTTACGAATGTCTCACCGCGTCTTTCACTCTCATGGTTGAAGAGGATTCCGGAGCATGCATACATATTGTAAGCCTCACGATATTCCTTCACGATCCAGAAGCCATAGAGTTTTGCAACTGCATAGGGGCTGTAGGGATGGAAGGGGGTATTCTCATTCTGCGGAACCTCCTCTACCTTACCGTAAAGCTCGGAAGTTGATGCCTGATAGAATCTGCATGTTTCGGCAAGTCCGCACTGACGGATTCCTTCGAGAAGACGCAATACACCCGTCGCATCCACGTCAGCTGTAAATTCAGGAGAGTCGAATGAAACCTGAACATGACTCTGGGCAGCCAGATTGTACACCTCGTCAGGTTTAACCTTATTGAGAACCTGGATAATTGACATGGAGTCACCCAGGTCTGCATAGTGAAGGTGAAACTGAGGATGTCCCTCAAGATGAGCGATACGTTCACGGAAATCTACAGAAGAACGACGGATTGTGCCATGTACGTCGTAACCTTTCTCGATCAGAAACTCAGCGAGAAACGAACCATCCTGGCCTGTGATGCCGGTGATGAGAGCTGTTT
>CAZMHE010000006.1:0-2140 GCA_964566015.1 uncultured Sangeribacter sp.
GCGTTGGAAAATCTCGGAATATCCGGCGAGCGCGTTGATACCTTCCTGAATACGGGCGCCACCCGAGTCGTTGAGGCCGATGACGGGAGCACCCATCTTCATGGCGAGATCCATCACCTTGCAGATCTTGAGGGCCATGGTCTCGGAAAGAGAGCCGCCGTAGACGGTGAAGTCCTGGGCGAAGACATATACGAGGCGACCTTCGATTGTGCCGAAACCGGTCACTACGCCGTCGCCGAGGATATGTTTTTTGTCTTGTCCGAAATTGGTGCAGCGGTGTGTCACGAACATGTCGAGTTCCTCGAAGCTTCCTTCGTCAAGAAGCTGTGCGATTCTCTCACGCGCTGTATATTTGCCTTTGGCGTGCTGCTTTTCGATAGCTTTCTCGCCGCCGCCGAGACGGGCCACGGTGCGCTTTTCGATGAGCTCCTGAATCTTTTGTTGCTGATTGCTCATAATCTGGTATGGTTGATTGTTGCTTTTCTGAAAGTGGAATCTGATCACTCGGCTTTCTCGCAGAACTCTGTGAGAACGGCTTCAGTCGATTTGGGGTGGAGGAAGCCGATCTGCATACCGTCGGCACCGGCACGGGGAGCCTTGTCGATGAGCTTCACGCCCTTCTCCTCAGCCTCGGCAAGAGCGCTGGCAACACCGTCTTCGATGGCATAAGCCATGTGGTGGAGACCGCCGCGACCACCGTTCTTCTCGATGAATTTCGCGATTGTGCTGTCGGGTGATGTAGCCTCGAGGAGCTCGATCTTGGTGTCACCGACCTTGAAGAAAGCTGTCGTCACTTTCTGGTCAGCCACGACTTCCTGTTTGTAGCATTTGAGACCGAGTACGTTTTCATAGTATTCGATTGCTTTTGCGAGATCGGGCACTGCAATGCCGATATGCTCGATGTGTGAAATCTTCATGATGATTCGTTTTATGGTTGTTTTGATAATGAAATCATGCCGTGGGGCGTAATTGTCCGGGTCATACGGGCGGCGTGTCTCTTACACGCCAATTCTGTGCAAAAGTAGCAATTTTTCTTATTCCAATCAAGAAAAAACGGAAATAAAGAGTTTTCAGGTGGTCATTACCAAATAAGAGAGCCTATTATTTTGCCATGTGGTTGGAATTTACGATATTTGCAAAAAAATTATTCAAACTGAGAGATTGACAGTCAATCTCGATAAAAACCTGCATCCGAAAATATGGAGATATTAGCCCGTGATCTTGCGGCTGCGGCCAAAGGCGCGATAGATGGAGATCCGAACGTCAGGCTTTCCGGATTTGCCAAGATTGAAGAGGCGAAAGAGGGAGATGTGACGTTTATCGCCAATCCCAAATATGCCCATTTCATAAATGAAACGAAGGCTTCCGCCGTGATAGTCAGCCGAGATTTCTCTCCGGAGGGAGACTATACGGCCACGCTCATCAGGGTTGACGATCCCTATTCCACACTTGCCGAATTGCTCCGTTTCGTAGAGAGCATGAAGCCGCAGCCGGAGGGAGTGGAGCAACCTTGCTTCATCGCACAGGGTGTCGAGGTTCCCGAGAAATGTTATATCGGAGCCTTTGCTTACGTCGGCAATGGGGTGAAGCTTGGTAAGAATGTCAAGATTTATCCTCAGGCTTATATAGGCGATGGCGTCGTGATCGGCGATTACAGCATTATCCGTGCCGGAGTAAAAATCTACGAAGGTTGCCATATCGGAGCCCGTTGTATCATCCACTCAGGTGCTGTGATCGGTGCGGACGGATTCGGTTTCGCGCCTAAAGACGGTCATTACGAGAAGATACCGCAGACCGGAGTCGTGGTGATAGAGGATGATGTGGAGATTGGAGCCAACACCACCGTGGACAGGGCTACCTTCGGCCAGACCACCGTGGGACGCGGCACGAAACTCGACAACCTTATTCAAGTGGCGCACAACGTCACGATCGGTGAAGACAATGTTTTCGCCGCACAGACAGGCATTGCGGGAAGCACAAAGATAGGAAATCACAATATGGTCGGTGGCCAGTGCGGCTTCGCCGGTCATATCACAGTAGGAGACGCCAACGAGTTCGGTGCGCAGAGCGGCATTCCGAACAGTGTAGGCGACGGGAAGAGGCTTATCGGTTATCCGGCGGTCGACTTCCGTCAGTTTGC
>CAZMHE010000006.1:2240-12862 GCA_964566015.1 uncultured Sangeribacter sp.
AAACATGAATCAGCTTACTCTTAAGGCTCCTTTTACACTGAACGGAAAGGGGCTGCACACCGGCAAGGAAATCACAGCGACTTTCCTTCCGGCTCCGGAAAATCACGGATATAAATTCAAACGCGTCGATCTCGAGGGTGAACCGGTGATTGACGCTTTGGCCGAGAATGTGGTCGAGACCACACGCGGCACTGTCCTCGGCAAGAAGGATGTGAAGGTCAGCACCGTCGAGCACGCAATGGCCGCTCTCTATGCCTCCGGCGTAGACAACTGTCTGATAGAGGTGAACGGTCCCGAACTCCCGATTCTCGACGGCAGCGCACGCATTTATGTCGAGAAGATCGAAGAGGTTGGTCTTGAAGAGCAGAAAGCAGAGAAGGATTTCTATGTCATCAAGGAGAAGATGCAGCTCAAGGACGAGGAGACCGGCAGCGTCATCACCATTTATCCGGATGACCATTTCTCTGTCGAGGTGATGGTGGAATACAATTCAAAGGTGCTTCCCAACCAGTTCGCCATGCTCGACGATATCGCCGATTTCAATCAGGAGGTGTCAAGCGCGCGTACATTCGTTTTCGTTCGCGAGATTGAGGCCCTCCTACAGTATGGTCTCATCAAAGGTGGCGATCTCGACAACGCCATTGTCATTTATGATGAACCTGTATCGCAGGAGAGGATCGATAGCATCTGCGATCTCGTGGGAGTCGAGCACATGAATATCTCCCAGCTTGGCTATATCAACCCGACTCCGCTCAAGTGGGACAATGAGCCGGCAAGGCATAAACTCATGGACGTCATCGGCGACATCGCCCTCGTGGGTCGTCCGCTCAAGGGTAGGGTAGTGGCTGTGCGTCCCGGACACACCGTCAACAATAAGTTCTCACGCATGGTGCGCAAAGAGGTTCGCCATACCGAGATCCAGTCGCCCCTTTATAACCCCAACGAAGAACCGGTGATCGACAACAACGGCATCCGTCGTCTTCTTCCTCACCGTTACCCCTTCCTCCTTATAGATAAGGTGATCGAGATAGACCGCAAGCATTGCGTGGCTGTCAAGAACGTCACCGTCAACGAGCCTTTCTTCCCCGGTCACTTCCCCCAGGAACCCGTCATGCCCGGTGTGCTTCAGGTTGAGGCTATGGCCCAGGCCGCAGGTGTGCTGGTGCTCAATTACCTCGACGAGCCGGAGAGATACAGCACCTACTTCCTCAAGATAGACAATGTCAAGTTCCGCCAGAAAGTGGTGCCCGGGTCCACACTCCTTCTTCACGTGAGCCTCATGACAGAGATCCGCCGCGGCTGTGCCGTAGTTAAGGGTTATGCTTTCGTCGGCGACAAGATAGCCTGTGAGGCAGAGTTTATGGCTCAGATTATCAAGAATAAATAAAGAAGACACCATGAGCAATATGTTTTACGTCCATCCGGATGCAAAAGTTGGAAATAATGTCAAGATCGGCAATTTCACCAACATTCACGAGAATGTCGAGATAGGCGACAACTGCGAGATCTACGGGAATGTCACCATTTTCCCGGGGGCACGTATCGGGTCAGGTGTCAAGATTTTCCCGGGAGCCGTAATCGCAGGCGTGCCGCAGGATTTGAAATTCCGTGGCGAGGAAACCTTCGCATATGTGGGTGACGGCACGACAGTGCGTGAGTGCGCAACAATCAACCGCGGCACCGCATCGAAAGGGAAGACCGTGGTTGGCCAGAACTGCCTCATCATGGCATACAGCCATGTCGCCCATGACTGCTGCCTCGGCAACGGCATCATCATGTCGAACGCCGTGCAGCTTGCCGGTGAGGTAGTGGTTGATGATTGTGCCGTGATTGGCGGAGGAAGCCTCGTGCATCAGTTCTGCCATCTCGGCCGCAACATCATGCTTCAGGGTGGTGCGCTTGTCAACAAGGATATTCCCCCTTACGTCAAGGCTGCACGTGAGCCGATCTCATACGTCGGACTCAACACCGTCGGTATGCACCGTCACGGCTTCAGCAATGATGACATCCAGACGATAGCCGAGATCTACAGGGTGCTCTATCTGAGCGACCTTAACGTGACGAACGCCGTCAAGCTCATCGAGGAGACGCTCCCCGAGTCGGAATACCGTAAGGAGATAGTTGACTTCGTTGTCAATTCCGGTAGAGGTATCATCCGCTCGGCAATCTGATTCAAACTAACCATACATACTTTTTAATGAAACATTACTTACTCGCAGCATTAGCAGCCGGGATTATACTTCCGGCTGTCGCTGTACAGCAGAACCAACGTTCTACAGCGCCCACTGCCGGGGGGAATGTCAAGCAGATGACACGCTCCCTCGCAGGCGAGAGGCGCATGAAGTCGCCGGCGAAAACTCTCGGTGAGGCTCCGGCAAACACGGTAGAGGTTCCGTTTACCCATGACCTCGGAAAGACCGGAACTGAAATCAAGAACTATATCGACATCAATGTCAACGGCGACAACAGGAAATGGCAGTATGGCACTGTCAACGGTTATTGTGCCTGCATGGTGCCTAACGCAGCCGATGTCGAAAACAATGATGACTGGCTGATAAGCGTGCCTATCCATATGGCGGCCGGTGATTATACCCTTTCCTATGAGGTCGGTATGATGGGATCAGGCGCACTCGGTGTAGAGATGGACGTGTGGCTTTTCTCCGAGCCGACGCTCGACGGAAAGCTCGCCGAGATCGTTCCCCCGACGCGCTATACCATCAAGGATCTGACTCCTTATGAGTATAATTGTGCCATCCCTGAGGAGGGTTACTACTATGTAGGTTTCCATTGCACCACTGCCAAGGCAGACAAAGGCACGATCAAACTCGCCAACTTCGGCATCAAGAACGGAGGTTACGTTCCTCCTGTGCCTCAGGATCCCCCGGCAGCCGGAGAGCTTACCTGGACCCTCGCACCCAAGGGTGAGCTGAAAGCACACCTTACTTATATAGCTCCCACGAAGACTGTAAGCGGTGCCGATCTCACGGAGATCTCCAAGGTGGTGATCACATCACGCTGGGAGGTTGACAAATTCACATATGAGAACGTGACGCCCGGTGAGACAATCGAGCTCGACGTGGATATGTATCAGGGCACCAACAACCGCTTCACCGCTGTGGCTTACGCAGGTGACGCAGCCGGAGAAAAGGTGGAATACAAGAACATCTTCTGCGGTAAGGACTGCCCGTTGGCTCCGACAGATGTCAAGCTCTCTCTCTCGGACGACTATTGCTCTGCCACACTCAGCTGGACAGCTCCGGGCGAAGTAGGTGAGAAAGGTGGCTACGTCGACAGCGAGAATCTTACATACTATGTGTTTGATGCCTTCGGAAGCTACTACGATCCCGCCCTCTTCACGACAGACAAGACTTCCGTCACGATTGACTTCCCCGCAGAGACACAGGATTTCTACGCATATCAGGTGACTGCAGGTTACGGTGATTATTATTCGCTTGACACTGCTTCGAATATCGTCGTTGCCGGCACACCCTCAACACTTCCGTTGCTTGAATCGTTCAAGGATGGATACTATGACGGGTATTGGCTTATAGATCAGGAATCGACCGGGGCAAACACTCAGAACTGGGGTACGGTCGATGACAGCTTCTTCGCAGGTCTTTTCGATCCCGATGATCCGGAAGCTCCGATGCCTCTCAAATCACAGGATGGCGACAACGGTTTCTATTATTGGTTGCCCTATGAGAAAGACGCAATGTTCGGTCTTGTTTCCACACGCGTCTCAATCGCCAATTCCGAGAATCCCGTGCTTGAGTTCTGGTATCAGGGTCAGGGAAGCCGCCTTGAAACTCTGATTGCCGCAGGCACCGGTGAGTTGAAACCTGTATCCGTAATCCAGCTCAAGGAGAACCCCACAACCGGGTGGGCCAAGGCAAGTGTGTCCCTCGCATCATTTAAGGAGGATGGAGCCGTGCAGTTTGAACTAAGACTCACCGCCACCGACAACACAGATGCAAACACCTACAGTGTGCCTTTCGACAACATCAGCATCCGTGATCTTAAGAAAAGGTCTGCACGCTTCGTCACACTCGCGGCTCCCAAGACCGCGAAGCCGGGCGAGACAATCAGTGTGAAGGCTCGTATCGAGAACAATGGTTTGGAGGCGTTCGACGGTGCTGTAGTTTCTGTTGCAGTCTCGAACGGCAATTCTGTTTCAGTACCCGTGTCGGCACTTGCTCCCGATTCATTCGAAGATGTGGAGGTTGAGTTTACAATGCCTGTGGCCATTAAGGACACCGAGAATGTTGCCTTTATAGTAAATGTGGCTGATGGCGAAGGTACACTTGCTGAGGAGACTGTTGAGGCGAAGGTCGTATATCCTGTCTATGCCCCTGCAACCGGACTAACTGCTGACGTGAAGGACAACGAGGTGACACTCTCATGGGAGGCTCCTGTCAATGACCCCGATGCAAAGAGCGTGATTCTCGAGGATTTCGAGAACGAGGAATATCCCCTCATGTCAATCAACGGTGTCGGCGGTTGGACCGTCTATGACGGTGACGGCAAGAAGACCTATAATATCTTCCGTGAGACATACAATCCTTATCAGACCGCACCGATGGCGTTCCAGCTCTTCAACCGCGGGTATGCGGAAGTGCCCAATTCATACTGGGTCGATGCTGAAGCCCACAGCGGCGAAAGCTTCATGCTTGCACCAAGTGCTCAGGGTGCCCTGAACGACAACCACCTTATCTCACCGGAACTTTCCGGCAATGCACAGACCGTCACATTCTGGGCCAAGAGCTTTACAATGACATGGCCGGAGTCA
The DNA here is from genome assembly GCA_964566015.1 of uncultured Sangeribacter sp. Classification (GTDB taxonomy): domain Bacteria; phylum Bacteroidota; class Bacteroidia; order Bacteroidales; family Muribaculaceae; genus Lepagella. Next base: position 7,027 of record CAZMHE010000006.1, read on the forward strand.
TTCTCAGTAAACTACTCCACAACCGGAAACAATCCTGCGGACTTTACCAATTCAGTAGTTGTTAACGGTATGCCTGCAAATGGAGAGGTGCCTGAAGTTTGGACAGAGTTCAGCGTTGAATTGCCCGAGGGTGCGAAATACTTCGAGATCGTTCATGACAGCTATGACTCACTCGCACTCTTTGTAGATGACATCACATATGAGGGTATGTCCGAGATTCCCGCGGATCTTGCCGTGTCCGGATATTATGTGATCCGTGATGGCAACGCTGTGAATGAGGAGTTGACCGAGGCCACAAGCTATACCGACAAACCTTTCGGCACGTCGCAGCTTGAGGAGACACGCTCCTTCGAGTATTCCGTTGTTGCAGTTTACAATTACGGCATAGCCAAGCAGAGTGATTCCTGCACTGTTGAGGTGAAGAATACCATTACAGGCATGGAACTTGTATCTGCCGATGAACTTGATGGCCAGGATGTCTATACGCTCAGCGGCATCAAGGTAGATCGTTTCGTGGCCGGTGGCATCTATATTGTAAGAAACGGTGCAGACGCAAAGAAAGTCATGGTAAGGAAGTGATAACGGAGTGTTGCTGATTCAGCAACACTCTTAACATACAGTCAGCCCCGCATCGGATCGATCCGATGCGGGGCTGACTGCATATAGACTTTAGGCTTAAAAAGGAAGGCATCCGGGCTGATTTTGAGGACTGCGGTGGATTTTATCAAAAAAGAGAATCCCGGAACTGGGATGTTCCGGGATTCGGTATGATGGATTGTTGATTTTCCGAGACGATTTATTTGAGAGCTGCCTGAACAGCGTCGTTGGGCACCATTTCCTCTTTGAAGATATAAGCGCCGGTCTTGGGAGACTTCTCCATCTTGATAACTTTGCTGAAGGTGCGTCCTTCACCTTTCTGAAGCGACGCGACGGTTTTTTTTGCCATGGGTCAGTGCTTATTTGATTTCTTTGTGGATGGTCATTCTTTTGAGGATGGGGTTGTATTTCTTCAACTCCAGACGTCCTGTTGTGTTTTTGCGGTTTTTGGTTGTGATGTATCGTGACATGCCGGGCATACCGCTGGCCTTGTGTTCAGTGCACTCAAGGATAACCTGCACTCTGTTGCCTTTAGCTTTCTTTGCCATAGTTCAGAAATTCTTTAGAAAGAGATAATTTTGATGTTCTTGAAATCGAGGTTACCCTCTTTTTCAGCTTTTTTGAGGGCTGCGTTCAGTCCGATCTTGTTGATAGTGCGGAGAGCGTGAGCTGAAACAGTAAGCTCGATCCACATATCCTGCTCAACCCAGTAGAATTTCTTTGTGTGGAGGTTGACGTTGAATTTGCGTTTGGTGCGACGCTTTGAGTGGGAAACGTTGTTGCCCACAGACGGTTTTTTGCCTGAAAGCTGACAAACTTTTGACATGGCTGTTGTTTTTAAATCTAATTAAAAAATCTAAAGATCAGTGGCCGCCATCTCAGTTCTCATATCGCTGCCTGACGCATCAATTTCAGGCGGCTTTAAAGGATGTGCCACAAACCGGGTGCAAAGTTATAAAAAATTGCTGACTTTACCAAAAAAATTATTTTACTATTTTTGGAGTTGGGATTGGAATAATTTGAATTATTGGAATTATTGGATGACTTATGATTGAGTGAGGAGGGACTAATCGTCATTGAGGTCTTCCTGGTTGACGTAGCTGTTGCGGAGGAGATTGATGAGCATAACCATGCTGTGGTTTGTGGCTCCCTCGATCACCTCGTTGCGGCTGCCGGGGAAGTGCAGACATTCGCTGACAATCTTGTCGCCATATTTCACGGCTATCCAGACGGTGCCTACAGGTTTGAACCTTGTGCCGCCGTCAGGGCCGGCCACACCGGTCGTTGCTATCGCACAGTCGGTTCGCATCAGGCGCGATGCACCCTTTGCCATCGACTCCGCCACTTCTCTGCTCACAGCTCCATATTGTGAGATTTCACTTCGGGGTACACCGAGAACATCGGCCTTGACATCGTTGGAATAGCTCACCACACTCCCTAAGAAATAGGCTGATGAGCCGGGGATCTGCACGATACGGTGTGCTACATTCCCGCCGGTGCAGCTTTCGGCGCAGGCCACCGTGAGCTCACGCTCGTGAAGAAGCTCGCCAAGTACCTGTGCAACCGTCTTGTCTTCCATCGCTACAATCTCTTCCGAGAATATCTTGTTGAGGTCGGCATGATACCGGTTCATCTTGAAGCGGAGGAGTTCCACTCCCGAGTTGATACCGGTGAGAGTGATGCGGGTGACGAGATTGTCGGTGTCGACTGTGATTTTCACAAATTCAGGGAGCTGTGACTCGAAGTGTTTCATCACTTTCATCAGTTCCTGACGTGTGTAGCCGTAGATGACCGTATGTCGTGTCTCGGTATGCAGGGTTTCCTGCTCCTGAGGATCATTATTCTTATCTGATTTCATAATTGGGTTTCGTAGGTCAGACCACAACCCTTGAAAAAGGAGGGAGGGAAAGGTCGCAGAAATCTTTTTTTAGATATTTGAAATAGCCGGCGGCAGCCACCATTGCGGCGTTATCAGTGGTGAAGGCGCGTTCCGGAATCCAGGCGCGGACACCCTTTTTGCGGCAGAACTCCTCGACAGCCCGGCGCACCCCGCTGTTTGCAGAGACTCCCCCACCGATTGCGATATGATCAACCGGGTATTGATCCAGAGCCTTTGAGAGTTTGTCGAGCAGGATCGCAATGATGGTGGCCTGAAGGGAGGCCGCCAGGTCGGCTTTGTTCTTCTCGATGAAATCGGGATCGTTCTTAAGGTTATCGCGGAGGGTGTATAGGAAAGAGGTCTTCAGCCCGCTGAAGGAGTAGTCGAGACCGGGGATATGCGGCTTGCTGAAGCGGAATGCTTTCGGATTTCCTTCGGCCGCGAGGCGGTCGATATGTGGGCCGCCGGGATAGGGGAGTCCCATCACCTTGGCGCATTTGTCGAAAGCTTCACCGGCGGCATCGTCGATTGTCTTGCCGACAATCTCCATTTCGTATGGGGATCGGGCAACTACAATCTGGGAGTTGCCTCCGGAAATCAGCAGGCACATGAATGGGAACACCGGCACTTCATCATCTTCCTGACGCTTCACAAAGTGGGAAAGCACATGGGCGTGGAGATGATTGACATCGACCAGAGGGATGTCGAGACCGACCGCCATACCTTTTGCAAAGGATGTGCCAACCAAGAGGGATCCGAGCAGACCCGGACCGCGGGTGAAGGCAATAGCCGAGAGTTGCTCTTTGCTGACTCCGGCCTGACGGAGAGCCTCGCTGACGACGGGGAGAATGTTCTGCTGGTGAGCTCTCGATGCGAGTTCCGGCACGACACCGCCGTAGGCTTCGTGGACCTTCTGACTCGCGATGACATTGCTGCGCAGGAGGCCGTCTTCAATGACGGCAGCTGATGTGTCGTCGCAAGATGATTCTATTCCGAGTATAAGAGTCCGTCTCATAATATTTGGAAGCCCCTGGGGTGGATATGGGCGAGTGATTTTCTCGAGTTGAGGATGGAATGATGCAGTTGCATCATGACTGACGAGACTTGGAGAAAAGCGCCGTCCAGATCCGGGCAAAGGTAACTTTTATTAAACGAAATTAGCATATTCACGAGAGAATAGACCTGATTTATTAAATTATGACAAAAAGTCTTCACTCATATCCATCTGAGAGACCTCTGGGATAAATTACCCTCAGTCTCGCTGTCTTGGATGCTTTTCGTCTTTTGGTTCAGTCACATAGACCCGCTATGCTCCCTCACCAAAAACCGAAAATCCCTCCAAGCCAGCGACCCCAGGGGCTTCCAAATATTATGAGACGGACTCTAATGCTCATAGGGTTGATTCAAGAATACAAATTTAGGAAAAAAACTTAAATGTTTCAGCATCCCGAGGGGTGAAAACCGATTTTTTTTGATTAATTTTGCAGTTAATCACGACTCACTGACTCCGCTTCATTGAATAAGCTGAAGACAATATATAAGGTAGCCCGAGGCATTCTGTTCACAGTTATCGTATTGATTGCCGTGGCATATCTCGCACTCTATATCCTTCTGTCAGTGCCTGCCGTGCAGCAGGAGATCAAGGGGCGGGCAGAGAAGGAGGCTTCTGCTTTCTTAGGTGGTGAAGTGAAAGCCGGGAGGCTTCTTATTCATCCCTTCAATGAAGTGGTGCTCAAGGATGTTGAGGTGTTCACTCCGGAGGGAGAAAGGTGTCTTTATGTAGAGACTGTCGGAGCCGGAATCAGCCTGCGCACCTTGTTTAATGACAAGCGAATCGAGCTGACTTACGGAGAGATCATCGGACTCGACGCCAGAGTCTCCCAACCCGGAGAGGGGGAGCCGCTCAACATTCAGTTCATCATCGATGCTTTCCGTCCGAAGGATCCCAATAAACCACCTACAAAATTTGATCTGTGCCTTCGCAACGTTGTGATAAGGAGGAGCCGTGCATCTTTTGATAAGGAGTGGATTCCGGTTTCGGCAGATACGACACGGACAGATTTCTCCCACCTGCGTCTCGACGACCTTAAGGCAGACATAAACCTTCCGCGACTCATCAATGACGACTTCACTATCGATCTGCGCCGCCTTTCATTCAGTCTCTCGGGTGGATTGCATGTGGAGAAGTTAGCGGGGAGGGCACATATCACCAAGAAGTCAATCTCATTGAGGGGTTTTGTGCTTAAGTTGCCGAATACCGAGATAAGTCCGGCTGATATAAAATTGCAGTTTGACGGGTTGGAGAATATCGCGGCAGCCCTTGAGTCTGGACAACATTCCCTGGTGCTCATTGATAATCCGGTGTGTCCCGCTGATTTCGGTTGGGTTCTACCTGAATTGAGAAGATTCCCGGAGACAGGAACACTCACACTTGACGTGAGGGGTAACTTAGACTCAATCGGGGTGAGACAATTTGAACTCATCTTTCCGGATAAACTATTGGAGTTATCACTCACAGGATCGGCCAATCATCTGAAGACCAACCGTAATCAACTTGAGGTCAATATCCCTTCGTTGGAATTGGAACTATCATCACGGGTCATGGAAGATGGGGTTTCACTTCTGAAGAACCCCGGCAGGAGTCTTCGGCAGATAATTGAAAATGTTGGTAATGTGGCGATACGATTCTCCGGCAAAGGACATCCGCTGATGGGATTGGTGAAGGGTGACGCCGAGGTGTCCACTTCATGCGGTAAGGTCAGTGTGGCGGGAACGGCGACAGGTCTTGCTGAGAGACGCAAGCACGTCAGAGGGCATGTCGTCACAGATGGATTCAATCTCGGCAGACTCATATCCAAGGGTAATATCGGTAGAGTCAGCGCCGATGTGGATGCTGACTGTATCCTTGAAGGTAAGTTGCCCGACGGCACTTTGGAGGCATTCATTTCAGGGTTTGAATTCAATGGGCGTCAATTCGGAGGAATCACACTTTCGGGGAGCAAACAGGGAGACGATTTCGATTTCGAGGCTGAAATCGCTAATGCCTTTGCTGATGCGCGAATAGAGGCCGAGGGACATATCGAAGGTGAGGGATCGTGGGGAAACCTCAGGGGAGACATCATCCGGTTCTCCCCCGGTCAGCTCGGGATGATGCCGAAATATTCCTCATATACATTAAGCGGACGCATTGATGCCAACGTCGAGGGTGACAATATAGATAATCTTACCGGTGACCTACGAATAAACGATCTTCTTTTCGCTTCCCCATTCAGGGATGAGAAGAAATTATCACTCGATCATTTTATATTAAAGATGAGGCAGGATGAAGACCGGAGGATGTGCACAATCGACAGTGACTGG
>CAZMHE010000006.1:12962-39627 GCA_964566015.1 uncultured Sangeribacter sp.
ACAAGCACGGCTGGTCTTACAGCAGACATTCCCTATCTTCAGCAAGGTAAGAACAAGCTTATCCGCAACAGTAACGTTTCGGCAACTATCGACGGACATTCCGGCACGCTGAATCTCGCTGCAACCACGACAATGCCTGTAAAACGTGCGGAGGTTAAACTTGATGTACAGCTTTTCGGTCAGGACGATTATCTTTCGACCGACATTGGTTTCGAGGCAGTAGACAATCCAGAATATCACGGGGCATTGTCCGTTGGCACAATCATAACAAGGAACGAGGAGACAGGACGACCCGAAATTTCGGCCGACATCGCTCCTTCGGAGGTGAGATTCGGAGGAGCGGTCTGGAAAATAGACGGAAGCCATCTGGAATATTCGGATAAGAAAATTGACATTGACGGTTTCAGGATTTCCCACGACAAGCAGTTCGTGGCTATCGACGGCGCGGCCTCACCGTTGGAGACGGATTCACTCTCTGTGCGCTTGGCCGATATTGACCTCGACTATATCTTTGACACATTGAGCATCAATTACGTCTCGTTTGGAGGAACAGCCACCGGTGACATCTATGCCTCCGGGGCTTTCAGTCCGGAACCTGTGGCCAAGACCGACAACCTAAGGGTGAAGAACCTGAGCTACAACGGAGCGGTGCTCGGCGACGCTGCCATCCGCAGTTTCTGGGACAACACCCAGAAATGTGTAGGTATAAAGGCAGACATAGACGGAGGGATGTCAAACCCCTCAACCGTAAACGGTGGGATATGGGTGACCCGGGATTCATTGAGTTTCGACATTGACGCAGACAGAATCCCCGTCGGTTTCATGGCTCCTTTCATGGGTGCTTTTGCTTCGGGGATCAAGGGGAGGGCTTCGGGACATGCAAGTCTTTTCGGTTCATTCTCGGACATAGACCTCACCGGCAGGATCTTCGCAGACTCGCTTGCGCTCAAGCTCGACGCCACTAATGTATGGTATCATGGAAGCGATTCGGTACGCCTTGACCCGGGAAGGATCACCATCCCCTCTTTCCGGCTCTATGACAACGAGGGACACTCCGCAATACTGAGCGGTGACCTGACACACAGGTATTTTCACGATCCGAGTTTTAATTTCAGGGTATCTGACATCAGGGGTATGCTTTGCTACGACACCAACAGCACTCTTAATCCTGACTGGTATGGCACAATCTACGGCAACGGAAGTGCTTCCATCAAAGGTAGACCGGGTGTAGTGGAAGTCAGCGTAGATATGACAGCGACCGGTAACTCCTCATTTACTTTCGTGCTTAATGAAACACAGGCAGCGGAAGATTATAAATTCCTCACATTCTCCGACCGAAGGAAAGAGGAGCTCGAGAGAAGGATGGATACCGTCCCCGATATCCTAAGCACTTTCAGGAAGACGATGGCGAAGCAGGATGTGCTCCCCACACGATTCATGATGGATATAAGGGCTTCAGTCACTCCGGCGACACTCATGACGCTCGTGATGGACCCCGCATCCGGGGATAAGATCACGACGAGAGGAAACGGTGACATCCAGGTGGAATACAATTCCGAGAGCAACGACATGCAGATGCTCGGTAAATACACACTTGAAGAGGGTAACTACAATTTCTCACTTCAGGACCTGATTCTCCGCGACTTCTCGATCAGAAGCGGTAGCTCGATCTCCTTCAACGGCGACCCGATGAATGCCATGCTCGACATCACTGCGGCATACCGTGTGAACACCAACCTGACAGACCTTGACGAGAGTTTCTCAACGGATCGTGAGCTTGCGCGTACGAATGTGCCGGTCGATGCCATGTTGATGGTGACGGGAAACCTGCAGCATCCCGATATAAATTTTGATATTCAGTTGCCGACATTGACCCAGGATGTCGAGAGGAAGGTGAAGAGTATCATATCGACCGACGACATGATGAGCCGTCAGATTATCTATCTACTTGCCCTGAGCCGATTCTATACTCCTGAATATATGGGAAGCACGAGCAATGGCGGGGAGTTGGCGGCTGTGGCATCGACGACACTGTCTTCTCAACTCTCCAATATGTTGGGACAGCTCACCGATAAGTTTTCCGTCGCGCCTACATTCAGGAGCGACAAGGGCGACTTCTCTGACCTGGAGGTAGATGTGGCTCTATCTTCAAGGCTCCTCAACAACAGACTTCTTATAAACGGAAATTTCGGGTATCGTGATCCCTCCACTTCCCACACCACCTTTGTTGGAGACTTCGATGTGGAATACCTGCTGACTCGCGGCGGCAATTTGCGTCTCAAGGCATACAATCATTTCAATGACCAGAACTATTATCTCCGACAGGCACTTACAACGCAGGGGCTCGGAGTGGTTTACCGCCGAGAGTTTGACAATCCTTTCTCATTCCTCCGCAGGAAGAAGAAAGACTCAGAGAACTTAGAGAACGCAGAAGGTTCAGAGAGTGCAGAGGAGAAATAAAGACTCAGATAGAAAAACATCAAAGGGCACCTGTCTCAGACAGATGCCCTTTAATGTTTAGAGAGGGAGTATTATTTGAAGAGATACTGTGAGGAGATCGACTGGTTGTTGTGGATGCGGCGGATTGTGTCGGCGAAAAGTTTTGCCACGGGGAGCACCACTGCCTTAGGATTCTCCTTGCCGTAGGGGATGGAGTCGGTGAACACGATCTCGGTGAGTCCTGAAGCCTTCACACGTTCTGTGGCCGGGTCGCTCATTACGGCGTGGCTGCAAAGGGCACGTACGCTTGCCGCTCCGTTTTCAAGAAGGAGATCGGCAGCCTTAGTGATCGTGCCTGCGGTGTCGCTGATGTCGTCGACGAGCACCACGTTCTTTCCCTGCACATCACCGATGACTGTCATCTTCTCCACTACATTGGCTTTGGCACGCTGCTTGTGGCAAAGCACGAGAGGTACATCGAAATATTTTGCGTAGGAGTTGGCTCGTTTGGCACCGCCGACGTCGGGAGATGCGATGACGAGATCCTTGAGGTGAAGACTCTCGATATAGGGGATGAAGATAGAAGATGCGTAGAGATGGTCGACGGGGACATTGAAGAATCCCTGGATCTGGTCGGCGTGAAGATCCATTGTGATGAGGCGGTCAATGCCGGCAACACTGAGGAGGTCTGCTACGAGTTTGGCGGCGATAGAGACGCGCGGTTTGTCTTTCCTGTCCTGACGAGCCCAGCCGAAGTAGGGGACAACAGCCACTATTGTAGCTGCCGAGGCTCTTTTTGCCGCATCAATCATAAGGAGCAACTCCATCAGATTGTCGGTGTTTGGGAAAGTTGACTGAACCAGATAGACCTCTGCGCCACGGATGGATTCTTCGAAAGAAACCTCAAACTCACCATCGGCAAAAGTCTCAATCTTCATTTTGCCTAATTCTATACCCAGATCCTTGCAGATTGATTCGCCGAGATAGAGACTCTTCGTGCCTGCGAAAACCTTGATGGGTGGAAGGTAATTGCTCATGATATGGATTGTGATGATTGTACTACAAAATTAAGACTATTTTTTCAAATAACCAATCTGAAGCTGTTATTATTTTTTTCTTCCCTTGCGGAGTTCACTCCCTTTCAGGGGTTCGCCCGCCTCTCCACGGTGTTTGCCGATGGGGATTACAAGAGCATCGCTTGCGCTCATATACAGAGTGATGGGTTGATCTTTCTTGAGGTCGAGCTTGTGATGTTTACCCCAAAGGAGGTCTGTTGCGATGATTTCTCCCTCCTCAATTCCGGCCATTTCAAAGGCAAGGGAGGGGATGATGACGCTGACATTTGAGGCATCTCTCGAGAAGTTGGCCACAATCAGGAGCACATCGTCGCCTTGATAGCGGATGAACGCAAAGTTGGTGTGGGGATTGAATCCCGGAGTGCGGAGGTTGACATACATCAGGTCGAAGAACCTACCCTCATGGAGGGCATTGCGGGAGTTGCAAAGGTTTAGTACCTTGGAGTAAACATCGCGGAGCCAACGCTCGTGGGCTGAAAGTAGAGAGTCGTCGCAATGTCCGTTGTTATACCAGCGTCTCACCGTCGACATGCTCCAGTAGTCGAAGATGGTGGTGCGGTTGTTGTCTCCTGCGAAACCCTCATTGTCTCGGGCGGGTTCACCGAGTTCCTGACCATAATATAATAGGAATGGACCGTTGGAAATCATCGCGGAGACCACGAGTGAGGGAATCACCCTCAGCGAGTCACCGGCATATTCATATGAGCCGAACCTCACTTCATCGTGGTTCTCAAGGAAGTTTAGCATACGGTCGCCGATGCCGTCGACAGTCTGCCAGCAACCTGTCAGCTGAGCAGCACTCCAGCCATGACGTTCGATACCCACAAGAGTGTCATAGAGATTGACCTTATCATACAGATAGTCGAAACATCCGTAGTCAAGGAAGGGGCGGTAAAGCCCTATGTCATAAATTTCACCGATGAAAATCAGATGGGGGTAGAGTGCCTTGACCTGAGGGATGGCCCAGTGCCAGAAGGGGAGGGGAACCATGAAGACCATATCACAACGGAAACCGTCGATGCCCTTAGAGGCCCAGAATTTGAGGATCTCAAGCATCTTGCGCCATGTGTCAGGTGCCGGATCAAAGTGGTCGGAATGGTCATTGTAGTCATGACCATAGTTGAGCTTTACGGTTTCATACCAGTCATTGCGGTCGCAGAAAGCTGTGAAACAATCATTACCAGTGGCCTTTGCGGGGAACTCGACATAAGGTTTCGTTCCCTCCTGAGAAATATTGAAGTGGGGATAGAACTGCTGGTTGGAAATGTAGTAATAATTGTTGTCTTTAGCGAAATTCATCCCTATATCGTCGGTTGCTCCGAAATCTTCCACACCCTCCGGTGCTACATCTGAATGATAGACGCGAGCGGTATGGTTGGGGACAAAATCGATAATGACCTTGAGTTTCTCCTTGTGGATGCGTTGCACGGCGTTCTCAAACTCCTTCATCCTGTCGGGCACTGAAACGGCGAGCGCTGGGTCAACATCGTAATAATCCTTTATGGCATATGGTGATCCGGCTTCACCTTTGACAACATTGGGGTTGTCGGGTGTAATGCCGTAGCGTGAGAAATCGGTCTTTGTGGCGTGTTCGATGACGCCTGTGAGCCATAGACAATTGATTCCGAGATCCTTCAGGCTGCGTAAGACTGTCGGCGTGAGATCATTTAATTTTCCGCTTCCGTTCTGTTCAAGAGTACCCCAGGGTACGCAGTTTGCGTTGGTATTGGTGAATATGCGGGGAAATAGCTGGTAGATTATCAGTTTTTCCGATGATTGGCTCATAGTTTTTACAGGTTGTGAATGGTCAATGGAATTTCAGGTGGGTATCTACAGGTTGAGGATCCGTTACACGTTAAGTGTTCGTTCAAGCACCCGGCAGGCGGCCTCATAGCCTGCATCGACACCCTTCTTTAAGCTCTTGAGGTCGAATGTGCTGACCTTTGAGATCTGGTCGATCTGAATGATATGGTCACAGAGCCGCAGATCCTGAGGTGTATTTGACTTCATGACGAGCTGGAATGATCGGTAGGCCACGTCAATGATCGAACCGGTAGTTTTATATGCCTTCACCATAGGGCTGCAATTGGAGCCGTAGAGTGTGGTGCAATAATCACGGATAGCCCAGGCCGGAAGGTTGCGGAGCACACCGCCGTCGACATAATTGACTCCCTTGATTTTTACGGGGTGGAAGACAATCGGTATGCTGCATGAAGCGATGACTCTCGGAATAATCTCACCCTTGCACCAGCCGATCGATTTTCCCGAATCAAAGTCTGTAGCGCAGATAACGGTCGGAATCTTCATATCCTCAAGATTGCGCACAGGAAGCCATTCCTCAAGAAGTTTGGCGAAGCGGTTCAGACGGAGGAACCCTTGTTTGGGTATTGCCCACTCGGTGAAGTCGGCAAATTTACTTGCCTCTGTGAAACATCTGATAATGTCGTCGGGTGTCAGTCCGGAGCCGTACATGGCTGAAGCGATTGATCCGGCGGAAACTCCGGCGATGATGTCGGGGATGATGCCGAATTTCTCAAACGCCTTGATGACGCCGACATGGGCGAAGCCGCGCGCACCACCTCCGCTGAAAGCGATGCCGACGGTCTTTTCGCGTCGTATACCGAGCGTCTCGAGGAGACCTTCAATTTTCCAAACCATTCTTCATGAATTTTAAAATGCAAAATTAAGCAAAAAAATCGGAATTTGTCTTACGGAATGGGAACTAAGACACAATAAATCGGCACGTCTATTGCAACCGGCTGATTGACAATAAGACGTGCCGAAATTAATATAATCTCACGGGCACTTGGCCCTATCAGGTCAGAAGGGGAAGTTGATACCGAGATTGAATGAGTTGTTTGATTTAAGGGGAATCATCTGCTTGGAGAGTTTCCCTACAGTGTGATCCATTCCTGCAAAGAGGTTGAAACCGGTGGTGTGGATGTTCAGAAGCCAGCCGAAAGCTGTTCCGTAGGTGCCGACAGCTCCGTTGACACCGAGTGAGAGGAAGCTTATTGGAGTCACGTTGGCCGAGAGTCGGAACTGAGTCCAGGTGTAGCGACCGTTGATGCGTGTGGAGTTGAGAAGACCGAAAGTCAGCTTGCGGTAGTAGGGGAGCTGATACTGCACACCGAAATTAAGAGTGGTGGCCAAAGATCGTTTCAGGCTGGTCAGCTCACCCATATCTTTCAGTTCATAGAGCTTGGAAAGGTCGCCTGTGAGGCGGTCCATCTCATCCTTGAAATAGTTGGGAGCAGCATCATCAGCACTGAAAGTGTAGGCATCGGTATTGATTTCCTTAGTGCCGTCGGTAGAGGCATACTGAGTCTTTCCCCAGTTCATGAAACCGAGGTCGAGGGCAGCTACAGAGAAACGGAAATCATTCCAGATGTAATCAGCGCCGAGATCGAAGCCGAGACCCCAGCCGTTGAGTCCGAATCCGTCGTCAACGTTGGCTCCGGAAACATACGTGTTGCCGGTTTTGTCGTTGATCTTGTGCTCGAACTGGAGGCCTGTGACGGAGGCATAGACATCAGCGTTGGTGCGACCAACCCATTTGTCTTGCTCAAGGCGAAGCTCCGCCTCATTGAAATGGAAGTCGAGATTGCCTGCACCGAGAAGGATTTTCACTGTAGCACCGACACGAAGACCCGGCACCTGCGGAATGTAGCGTGAGTGGTTGAGTGCAATCTGACCGTAGGCATTGGCATAGGCATCCATATTCTTGATGTCATAGGCAGAGTTGGTGAGACCCTCCTTGGCTATCGAGAAGAATGCGTAGGGGATAGATGCCTCGAGGTTGGCTACGGCGGAAAGTGAGAAGGTGTTGTATCCGCCGAAAGCCTTGAAACCGAACGAGAGGAGGTCGATCTTTTCGTTGGAGCCGAGCCTGTTGACATCCTTGAAGCGGCTCATGGCTTCAGCTACAGGGATGCCGGGATTTGTGAAGAGGACAGTCTTTCCGTTGAGGGGATAGACAAGATCCTGAACATTGAGGTTGCCGTGCATTCCGATGTTGAGGTTGCCGAGGGCCGGGAAAGACACGAATCCCTTATCATTGCCCATGGCGGGGTTCATCTGGAAGCGGTAGGTGTAGTTGTCTACGAAGTAGCCGGAATAAGTGGTCTGGGCTACTGCAGGGAGCGCACAGGAGATCAATCCGGCGCATATTGCAATTTTCTTGATAGATTTCATATTGATGTAGATTAGCCGGATTATCAGAATTTTTTCGTGTAGTTGCCGCTGACAGTGGCGCGGAGTTTCTTGATGGTGAGTGTCTGCTCGGGGTTGAGCGGCTGATCGGAAGCCGATGTGACTGTGGCATTAAACTCGAATCCGTCAAGACCGGTCACTTCTCCCTCTTCCATCTCGATTGTCACTTCATAACCCTGGGCATTTCCCGGAATCGTCACCTGAGAGATCTTCACTCCCGGAATTGGTTGGCCATTCTTGCCGAGCGGTTTTCCGGTGAGAGTGGCTGAGAGTGAAAGTTCACTGTCGATTGTCATCGTGACTTTCATCTTTTTGATTGTGATGGCATCGACATCCTCGCTGCTCCATCCATCAACCTTGTCTGAATATACAATCTGAGAATCCATGCCGTTGCCGTTCTTGAGAGCAAGGGGAGCAAGGAACTGCCATTTGCCTTCCACACCCTTGAGATCTGAATTGAGGCGGAAAGGTTTGGAAAGTTTCTGCGTAGGAATCTGTGGATCAACAAGCTCGATCTTAAGACTCGAGGGGATGCCGTCGCCTGCGATAGCATAGCTCAGATCGCTGAAGGGGAAGTATGTAGGATTGCTGAAGAGTTCAGGTATATTGGCTGTGTTCCTGTCCGGACAGAGTAGAATATTCTCCTTGCCGGTTGTGGCGCCAACTGTGAAATAACCGTCGCCGCCGAGCTGAAGAGGAGTCCCCTCAACCTTGTTGCGGACGGGGATGATGTTGATACCGCTTCTGTAAGTGAGACCGTATTCACCGACAGGGTTGTTGAGGTTCAGATAAATCTGCGGGTTGGCGAGGATGAGGTTGGTGCCATCCTGAGCGAGGAAATCGGGAATATCATTGAGCTCCACGGGAGAGATGTTGATTCCTTCGACATCGTAGCAGATTGTACCCATGATTGATTCTGCCTCGAAAGAGGAGAAGGTGTAGTCAACATTGATGTCAAGAGAGGGGGGGAGTTGAGAGATGTTGAGGGCATCCTTCAGCACGAGTTTTAAGACAGCCTTCTCGATGGTGATGGTCTCATTGATGGAGAAATTACGTTCAGAATCAATGATGTAACCGTTATCAACGAGATTGTTGACAGCGTCAACAGTAAGGGAAAGTTTCACCGTACCATTGACAAAATCAAGACTTGGAATATTGAGTACTCCGTCTGAATAAGTCACGTTCGAGGGGCTCATATTGGTGAAATTAAGCCCTTTGGGCATCGTGATCTTCACATTGCTCAAGTTAATGTCAACAATATCTTTCAGAGCCGGTGCGGAGAAAGTGATATCAATCGTAAAAGGCTTGGTATATATGTCATTGACCTCCACGATTGCCTTGTCGACATTGTGAGCCTCATAATTCAGGGTAGTGGAGACCGGTTGTTGGCCTTCAATAGGATAGTTGATTTCCGGAAGAGCGAAGGGGGCACGGATGCCGGCGTTGGTCGGAAGAACCCCGGAATTTACCGGATTTTGGAAATGAAGGGTAGAGGGATTGACATGGGGAGCCGGGGCTGAGAAGCCGGGGATGTGGATGTCGTTTGATTTGAAATCTCCGGTTTTGTCAACGGCGTAAAATGTCTGGCCATTTATCGTGACTTCCTTAAGTTCGCTTCCATCCTTGATCTCGATGATGTCTCCGAGGGCGATTGGGGCGAAATTGATCGGGAGAGTGAGATCATTGACCTTGATCTCGGAGGTGGTGTCTATATCGCTGAGGTCATACTCGTTGTCGATACACCCGGTGAGTGTAGACATCGAGAGCAGCGCGACTCCACCAAAGAGTAGATAATGCTTCATAAGTAGGTTGTTAAGTATATTGTTTTGTGATTTTTATCGGTCGGTCTGATATAATCTTGTTGTAGGCAAATCGTTTTAAGATGTTACTGAATGCAAAGTTAACCAATTTATGCGAATTATCGGTCAATTTCGAGGTTAAAAATAAGAAAAAGGGATATGCGGTGGGCATATCCCTTTGTAATGAAGTTTAAACTTTATCCGGAGGAATCTTTTCTTACCAGATGATGACTCTCTCCTCAGAGGGGCGGAACATCGGATCTCCCTCCTTGATGCCGAATGCCTCGAAGAAAGGCTCGATGTTTTTGAGGGTCACGTTCACACGGTTTTTGCCGAGTGAGTGAGGATCAGCGGCTGTGAGAGAGCGCATTTCCTCTTCGCGGATGTTGTTGGCCCAGAGGTTGGCGTAGTTCATGTAGAACACCTGCATGGGATCGAAACCGTCGATCTTAGCTTCGGGCGACGCGATATCAACACCTTTCTTGCGCTGGGAGTCAAGGAAAGCTGTCTTGGCGATACGGAGACCACCCTGGTCGGCAATATTCTCACCGAGGGTGTACTGACCGTTGGCATGGAGACCCGGAAGGATCTCGACAGCATCAAACTGAGCGGCAAGACCCTGCGTGAGTGCTGCGAAAGCCTCGGCATCGGAGGGTGTCCACCAGTTGGTCATGTTGCCTTCGGCATCGAAATTGCAACCCTGGTCATCAAAACCGTGTGTGAGCTCGTGGCCGATAACAACACCGATTCCACCATAGTTCTCCGCATCGCTTGCCTCGGGGTCAAAGAAGGGTGCCTGAAGGATACCGGCGGGGAAAACAATCTCGTTGTTGAGGGGATTATAGTAGGCGTTGATAGTCTGAGGTGTCATTCCCCATTCTGTGCGGTCAACCGGTTTACCCCACTTGTCGAGTTCCTGACGGGCGGCCCACATGTTTGCGTTGTGGACATTCTCCCAGTAGGAGAGAGAGGGGTCAATCTCAAGTTTGGAATAATCTTTCCATTTGTCGGGATAGCCGATCTTCACCGTGATTGAGTTGAGTTCCTTGAGAGCCTGCACCTTAGTGTCATCACTCATCCAGGGGAGATGGATGATATGCTTGCCGAGGGCATTGCGGAGGTTCTCGACAAGACCGATCATGTATTCCTTGGAGCTGGCGGGGAAGTATTCCTCGACATAGAGTTTGCCGATACCCTCTCCGAGGTAACCTTCAGTCACGCCGAGGGCACGCTTCCAGCGGGGACGCTGCTGCTGCACACCGCTCATCACCTTGTTGAATTCAAAGGAGGCATCGGAGAAATTATCGCTCAGGTAGGGGGCGGCGGATCTCACATACTGCCAGAGGTAATAATCTTTCTTCTCGCGGTCGGTGAGAGAAGCCATGAGGTTGTCAGCCTGCTTCACGGTGTTGATGTTCGTGACGATCACCTGCTCAGGAGTCTCGATCTCCATAGTCTTGATGAAGAAGACATCCCAGGGGATGTTGGGATACATCTCCTTGAGCTGATCGATTGTGCGCGGATTATACATGGCCGGGATGTTGCGGCTCTCCTCGCGTGTCCATGTCGAATCGGCAAGAAGAGTCTCGATCTTCATTACATTCTTGACGATGCGGTCGGCATCTTTCTTCTTGTAGCCGGCATTGATCATCTGAGAACGGATAAGTTTCTTGTAAGCCTCGCGTACTTCCTTGTTTCGTTTGTCCTGACCGAGATAGTAATCGCGGTCGCCAAGTGAAATGCCACCGCCGGAGACGTACATGGCATACTCCTTGCTGTTGGCAAGATTCTCCATCGGCCCTGCATCGAAGAAGGGTGAGGTATAGTTCTGGTGTAACCAGAGGAAGAGGTCTTTCATCTCTTCGGGTTTGGCATTCTCGATGCGGGCGAGGTCGGCCTGGATTGGTTTTGCACCGAGCTGGTTGCGGCGAACGGAGTCCATGCCGGCTTCATAAAGTGTAGCGATCTTGTAGGCATCAGTTCCTTTGGCCGGGTTGGTCTTTGCGAGGTTTGTGACAATCCTGCGCACACGGTTGTTGCTCGAGTCATTCAGGATATTGAATTGGCCGTAGCGTGCGTGTTCAGGAGTAAGGGGATTCGCTTCGATCCAACCCTTGTTGACGTGCTGATAGAAGTCGGTCTTGGCAGCCACTTCCGGGTCGATTCCGTTTTTGTTAAGGCTCTTGAGGTGCTCCTCGGCCGACATTGCGAGCGGAAGGAGAGCAAGAGACAGAAAAATTGCGGTTTTCTTCATTGTTTATTATTGGAGTTATTGGAGTTATTGGAATTATTGGAATTATTGGAATAATTGGAATAATTGGAATAATTGGAATTATTGGGGGGATTGGAGGAATTGGGGTAATTTTTCTTTTCTTTTTTCTTTTTAATTTTCTTTTTTATTTTTTAGGAGGGGGTGTCGAAGATGAGACGGGTTTGGAGGGTGGAGAGCTTCAGTTCGGTCTCTTGCCATTCAGTCTCCTTGTCTGACTGAAGTGTTATGCCGCCTCCGGCATAGAGGGCATAGCGGTTTTCTTCGAGCTGACCACATCTAAGCGATACATAGAAGCTGAAATCGCGTGGAGAGTGAAACGGTCCGCAATACCCTCCATAATAAGCCCTGGGAAAATGTTCTGCATTACGTATGATTTCAAAAGATGTTTCCCGAGGAGTGCCGCAGACTGCCGGAGTGGGGGAGAGGGTGGTGAGCAACTTCAGAAGCCATGAAGTGTCGTCAAGCAGTTCCGGGTCTATATCGGCATCGACAAGAGTGCAGATATGTTTTATTACACCGGCTTGTTTGGAAAATGGGGAGGAGGTGGTAGCTGTGATTCCTGAGGCTGAGAGGATGGATAGAATATGATCGGTCACGAGCTGTTGCTCCTCGATATTTTTGTCATCCCACGGTTCTTCTGATGCTGCCGGCATTGTTCCCGCGAGAGCCATGGTGTGAAGGTGTCCGTTAGCGATGGAGAGGAGTAGTTCGGGAGTGGCACCTATCCATGTGCCTGTTGCGGGAGTGGCAAAGCAATAGATAAAAGCGTCCGGGTAAGCTTTGGCGAGCGAGAGGAAAGTTGCGCCGGCGTCGACACTGCGGTTGTCGATCTTTACACGGGTAGCTACGGTCTTTCCCCCTCCGGCAGCTGAGAGCGCATCCTGAATGAGACTGATCTCATTCTCATGTTCACTGTGGGTCGTGGAATGATCCGGGAAGTTGAAGCACCGGCCGAACATTGAACGCGGAGTGTGGGAATATGGAATCGTGAAGATCTTTTCTCCGGTAAGGAAGGGGGCGATGACGAAACCGGGTAGTCCGATACCCTCCACAATCCCTTCCGAACTTCCGAAACTGATGAGATTGTCTCCCGGCATCCTATAGGCATAAAAAGAGAGGTTACTCCCGATGGCGCCACGGATTTCTTCCATCAGATTGATTTCCGATACCGGATCAGAGAAGAAAATCATGGGGCCGTTAGTAGCTTTTCTTGCCCCGTATTCAAATCGTATGCCCACTTCTTAAGTATTAAAGATAGTTAAGTCTGTCTGAAAGTATGGGAAAAGCAGTAGAAATTATCTTGTAATTTCCCCGATAAGCTCGAACGGATAAGCTCCCTTGACGGTGACCTCGACAAAGTCGCCGGGTGCGGGAATCTCTTCTTCATCCATATCCGTCAGGTTGATGATTACCTCCGGATCAACTTCAGGAGAGTCATATTGAGTTCGTCCGTAAGCTTTGTCTCCCTCCACGCGGTCAATCAAGACTTTCTGTCGCGAGCCGATTAGTTTCTCATTGAGTTCGAGAGCGATGTTTTCCTGAATCTCCATAATCTCGGAAAGGCGCTTCTGCTTAGTCTCCTCGTCGATTGTGTCTTTCAGGTTCTTGGCCGCCCATGTATCATCTTCCTCGGAATAGGCGAAAGCACCCATGCGGTCAAATCTTTGTGATGTGACAAACTCCTTTAGTTCGCGGAATTCCTCCTCACCCTCACCGGGAAACCCTGTCATGAGAGTGGTGCGGATCCTGATGTCAGGCACTTTTCTGCGGATTTCCTCAAGCAGACGGATGGTGCCCTCTTTGTCGATATGCCTGCGCATATTGGTGAGGACGGGATCCGAGATGTGCTGGAGAGCAATGTCGAGATAGTTGCAGACATTCTCCCTGCGCGCCATGACCTCGAGAATATCCATAGGAAAGTCGGAGGGGTAGGCGTAGTGGAGACGGATCCACTCCACACCTTCCACATCAGCCATGCGGTCGATCAGTTCGGCCAATGCGTGGCGTCCGTAAATGTCCTTTCCATAAGAGGAAAGATCCTGTGCGATGACGTTGAATTCCTTTACACCCTCCTTGACGAGCTGGCGTGTCTCTTCAAGGATTTCCTCGATGGGGCGGGAAGTGTGACGGCCTGTTATGAGAGGGATCGCACAGAATGCGCAGAACCTGTCGCAACCCTCCGAGATTTTCAGATATGCACTGTGGGGCGGTGTCGTCAGGGTGCGTTCCCAGGAAGCCGGGGTCTTGACAGACTTCTTGCGGTACGGAAGATTCTCTACAAACTCCTTCCAGTTGAATTTGCCATACCAAGTGTCAACCTCGGGGATTTCATTCGGAAGATCATCGATATATCTCTGAGACAGACATCCCATCACAATCAGATTGCCAATCTTTCCCTCCTCCTTGAGGGAGGCGAGCTGAAGGATTGTCTCGATAGATTCCTCCTTGGCGTCGGCTATGAAGCCGCATGTGTTGACAACAACGTATTCCCCCCGGGGAGTTTCCGGGTCGTGATGCACGTTGTAGCCTTTAGCCTTTAGCCGGCGGATAAGACGCTCCGAGTCGATAAGGTTCTTGGAGCATCCCATCGATATGATGTCAATTCTGTTCTTGACCATCTCGGTTGAAAAAAGAGTTCTTATTTCGATGTTTCGAAGAGAGAACGGACAAATTCGTTGGCGCGGAATATCTGCAGGTCGTCGATACCCTCACCGATTCCGATATATTTCACGGGGATATTAAACTGATCGCTGATGCCGATTACCACACCACCCTTGGCTGTGCCGTCGAGTTTGGTTATGGCCAACGCATTGACCTCGGTGGCGGCCACGAACTGGCGAGCCTGCTCGAAGGCGTTCTGGCCTGTGGAGCCGTCGAGGACAAGGAGAATCTCCTGAGGAGCGTCAGGCACAACCCTTTTCATCACGTTCTTAATCTTGGTGAGCTCGTTCATCAGACCGATCTTGTTGTGTAGACGACCGGCAGTGTCGATGATCACGACATCCGCACCCTGTGCCTTGGCGGAGGAAAGTGTGTCGAAGGCCACGGCAGCAGGGTCGGAACCCATCTTCTGCTTCACTACGGGGACTCCGACACGTTCTCCCCATATGTCGAGCTGTTCGATAGCCGCCGCACGGAAAGTGTCGGCAGCTCCGAGAATCACCTTATACCCGGCTTTCTTATACTGGGAGGCGAGTTTCCCGATCGTGGTGGTCTTGCCGACACCGTTGACACCGACAACCATGATTACGTAGGGATCTCCGGTTTTGCGGATCTCGAAGTCTTCCAGTTCCTCGCCATCTTCAGGACGAGCCAGCATATCGGAAATTTCATCGGCCAAGAGGTCGTTGAGTTCCGAGGAGCTGACATATTTGTCACGGGCGACCCGCGCCTGAATACGGTCGATGATCTTGAGGGTCGTATCGACACCCACATCACTCGTGATGAAGGCCTCTTCAAGATTGTCGAGAACATCGTCATCAACTTTGCTTTTGCCGGCTATGGCACGCGAAATCTTACCCCAGACGCCCTCTTTGGTTTTCTGAAGACCGGAATCGAGTTTCTCTTTCTTTTCTTTTGAGAAAAGGTTTTTAAAAAATCCCATAGAAGAAATAGTGTATAGAACGTGCAAAGTTAGCGAAAAATCCGCATACTTACAAATTCAAAGTGACGGAGGTCCCTGATAAAGAGTCTACCCGGTTTTTTGCAGCTTCCACTATCTTCTTGGCTTTTTCCAATTCGGCATCAGCCATCTTCAGATTCTCTTCCGCTTTTGCGGCTGCTTTCAAGGCGAGCTCTTCA
This sequence comes from uncultured Sangeribacter sp., assembly GCA_964566015.1. GTDB lineage: Bacteria > Bacteroidota > Bacteroidia > Bacteroidales > Muribaculaceae > Lepagella. The sequence continues at coordinate 28,562 of CAZMHE010000006.1, forward strand.
AGCTTGGAATTATACGTATTCATATCCCGGGCTGCCTTCTCTGAAGCGCGGGCAGCCTTTTCAGTTGCCCTTTCAAATTTTTCCTGAGCTTTCAGCACTTTCTTCTCTACTTTTGAGAGTTTTTTGTTTGCCTTGTCAAGTTCACGTTCAGCCCTGTCAAGGTCAGACATCGACTCCTCTCTTTGTCTGTATTCAAGCTCACGGTGTGTTCGCAGATTCTCTTCAAGTGTCATGCCGTTTGACACAGTAGCACCGGTGGAGAGGGCTGCGGTGATGAAACCGGCAATCCACAGGATAATGAGCATTCTTTTATGAGGAGTAGAGATCTTGACACCGGGTTTGACACCTTTATACACCAGGACTCCGATGGGTACACCGAGTGTTATTATCCACCCTATAGCGCATATCACTGATGACAGGACCACACGGTTCTGGTCACCGATCAGTGCTATATTGCTGAGGCCGAAATCGAGACCGTCTCCGAATAGAAGAGTGGCACCCCACATGAGGAGGAAGAAGATGCAGCCGACGAGGCCGAGCACAAGGGCTATCAACAGCGGGAAAGCTATTATCAGGCCGGCTATGATGAAGATTTTCACTATCCAGCTTGCTCCGGTAGCAATCGTGTTGGCTGCCTGAGGTGCTCTTGAAGTCTGCTTCGCACGGCTTTCGCGGATTCCCTGGTCATCCATAAATGTGTCGGTCACCGTTTTGCCGATATTCTCCACTGTCGGTTCCTCTCCCATCATCTGCATTCGCTGCAGAGGGGTTTCGGCCGCAGGAACAATAATCCACAAAGCGATATAGACGAGCGCTACTGTCGAGAATGAGCATATGGTCAGGGCAATCACAAGAATACGGATCCAGGTGACATCCCAACCGAGATACCATGAAAGGCCTGAACAAACCCCACCGAGCATACCGTTGATTGGATCGCGGTAAAGCTTTTTTGAGGTGAATGGAGTTTTTGAAGGGGCTTGCGGTTCGGGAGAAACCTTCTCTTCCTCCACCACAGTCTCCTCCTCATTAGAATTATCGCCATTTTCAGAGATTGAGATATACTCCTCGTTTTCAATCATCTCCTCCGGCTTGCCTATGCGAGAGATGATTTGTTCGACATCGGCCAGTGTGATTATATGATTCCCATCAGCGGCCATCTCGAGGAGAAGTTCGGCAATCCGGGCTTCGATGTCGGTGACCAGTTCAGAATTCTCGGGAGTTGCCTTGAAGGCATTTTCGATTGTGTTGAGATATTCCCTCAACAACTGGTAGGCATCCTCATCGATTACGAAAGGATAACCGGCAATATTGATATTGAAAGTCTTTTTCATTTTACTAAAGGAATTGGAAGTGTTGAGGGTTTGTTGTTTTGGTCCGCAGCCGGTTGAAGATTGCGGAAATGACTTACATTAGTCACAATCTCATCCCAGGCTTGAGACATTTCACGGAGAGTCTCTTTTCCCAATGGGGTGATGAAGTAATATTTTCGCGGTGGACCTTTAGGGCTTTCCTCCCATTCGTATCCTAACTTTCCCTCCTTGCGGAGGCGGTTGAGGAGAGTGTAGAGAGTCCCCTCCACAACAATGAGCGAAGCTTCACTCAGATTGTTGATGATGTCGGAGGGATAGGCCCTTGTCCTGTTCAGAAGCAGCAGCACGCAGTATTCGAGTATACCTTTGCGCATCTGCGAACGGATGTTGGGATCTGTTGGCATATTTATGGTCTGATTAGATAGTTACATAATTCCTTGTTTGCTTTCACCCTTGTTGCGGTCGTCGTTGTTAATCGAGGTGGAAGTCTTCTTCACGTCTTCCTTCAGGCTTCCGAAGTTCCAGCTTACCGACACACCGATATTCCAGTTGTAGTTGGTGTAGCAAGTACGGGTGATTGTATTGTCAGTCTTTGTCATGATCCGGTAGTGTGTGTTTGACTGGAGGAAGTTGCCGACATTGAGACTTGCCGTGAGGGGATTGCGTTTGAAGAATTCCTTGCTGATTCCGACGCCGTAGTAATACCATCCCGAACGCCAACCCTGAAGGGTGTAATTACGGGTGGACTGACCTCCGTATGCGCTGAAACGCAGTTTGGAAGGGAGGGAGTAAGCCCAGTTGGCGCCGTAATTCAATGTCACACCGCTATTGCTCAGGTTCTCAAAATTGGATTTGAGTGAGACATGAGCGAGGCGTCCGTTGAGAGAGAACTGCATACCGTTGATGATGTTCCAGTTCAGGAACCCGGATAAGGAAACCTGACGGTTGTGACCGATATTGGCATAGGTATTGATAACCTCATCATCCTGAAAGTATTGGTATCTTGAAATCGCATTGCCGACAGAGGCATATTCAACCGAAACATTACCGCCGATTATGCGTGAGAAATTTGTATAGGTGAGTGTTATCTTGTTGGAATGTTCGCTCTCAAGATCAGGGTTTCCTTGATCGACTATTCCGGGCATGTAATCCATCGGATAAGGATTGACCTGATCCAATGATGGGCGCGAGATACGAGTCTGGTAGGCCAACCGAAGGTTTGACGAATGGCTGAAGAGATATGTCAGGGCGATATTCGGCACAAGATCATTAAGATGGTGAGTATCCATCGGGAAACGACTGTACTCATAATCTATACCCATGGAAGTTCGCTCATATCGGAGACCTGCGGATGTGTTGAGTTTGCCAAAATGTCCGGCATAGGCGGCATAAGCGGCATAGACATCCTGTTTCTGTGTAAGATGTAATTCCCAAAAGAGCTCTTCATCCCCTTGATAAGAGGGAAACGAATGCCGATTGATATCAAATGAATAGCTGTCGGCAGGATTTCTACGGAATATAAGTTTTCCTCCCGCTTCAAGCACGTGCTTGTCATTACAGAATGGGTTGGAGAAGTCCAACTGCACTGTATGCTCCCTGGTGTCACCATCGTTGCCGGTTTTCTTGAAGTATGGAGAGATCTGGATGCCATCTTCAAATTCCGACAGAGTGTTATATTCGATCTCGCTTTTGCCACCGTCATATCTATATGCGAGCACGAGCTTCGCATCGTTTCTGAAGGAGTGTTGCCAGGCGGCTCCCGCGCTGAGAGAAGAATTTGTCAGTGATGCATTTATTGTTGAGAGTTTGAAGCCGGTGCGTTCTCCGAGAATGTCGTAAGCTTCATAGATGGATTGAGAACCTTTGCCGAGGCCACCGTGCATGTGCATTATCGAGAAGTCAGCTGTAAGTAGGTCGGAGTCGGTAAGATCGTATGAAAGATTGAGGTTGCCGCTCACATAGTTCCACCCGACCCGTTGTTTCAGGTTATTCCTGACAATCCTCATGTTCTCTGAAAGTAAGTTCTCAACCTCAGTTTCGTAATTATTCTTCTGACGGAAGATATAGCCGTTGCCGTAATCGACATTTGCACTCAACGCGAGCTTTCCCTTCTTCATTCTTCCGTAGAGTGATGCTCCGGAGTGGAGTCTCATCATTGACAATGATACATTAGCCGTGTATCCGTCAGCAGAGCTCTTTGAGATGGTGACAAGGTTAAGGATACCGCCTGTGCCTTCGGCATCATATTTGGCACCGGGTTCGGTGATCACCTCTACCTTCACAACAGATTCAGCCGGCATTGCCTTGAATATAGTCTTATAGTTTGCGGAGAGACTGGGGTCTTCCTTACCGTTGAGGTATATCTTGAAGTTTGACTGACCGTTGATGCTGATATTCCCTTCACCGTCGACACTGACCATAGGTACTTTCCTGAGTGCATCCGAAAGAGTGAGACCCTTTGACGATGTATCTTCCTCCATGTTGTAGGTGAGTTTGGCACCGTCGCTCTGTACCACGGGGCGTTCGGTCACGATGACTATATCGTCGAGATCATAAGAAGAGCCGGCTATTGAGTCGGTGCTTTCCGTGCCGGAACCCGTGGTGGAGGGGGAGGGTTGTTCGGCAAGACCGGGGAGTGCCGTAGTCAATGCCGTTATCGAGGCCAAAGCGATTGATTTGATCAGCAGATTTGATTTATCCATAACCATGATGTTTCTTTTCATGGCGCAAAGTTAATGCAAAAATAGGTACTATGCAATACATAGAACCTAAAAATTTTTAGTTCTCTGTAAAAATCATATGAATCCTTTGCCGAATTTGTGATATTCGGGTATGGATGTGAGATTTTAGGACACGGCACGCCATGTCCCTACAATTAGGTGGTTGGAAAGAAGTTGGGATGGTTTTTATTTCAGAAGAAAATGGAGACTGAGCAGCCGATTATTGCTAATACGGTGAGGATGCCGATGAAGATCGGCACATCAGGAGCACGATATTTGAAACGCCTGCCGCCGAGGTTGCCATGAAGCAGACGGTCTGTACGACCTAAAGGAGCTGAATACCGGTGTGCTACATTGGCAACCGCGATATAAAGTAGGGCTCCGCTCATGCACCCTACAACGGTGCCGGCAAGCAGATCACCGGGATAATGAACGCCGAGATAAATTCTGGAATAGCAATTGAGGAGAGCCCACAATACGATGAATAGGGTGAATCGCCACCGGTTGAATATGAGTCCCATGAGTGTGGCGAGTGCAAAGGTGTTGGCTGCGTGGCAAGATGGGAATCCATAGCGTCCTCCACGGTAACCGTCTACTATGTGTACCAAATCAGAGATCGGACTTTCCGGGTTGGCGGGGCGTGGGCGGCTGAAGATAGGGCGGAGCAGTGATGCTGTGGCCTGATCGGCGAGTGTGACGGCAAGTGCTGCTCCGACCACGGCTATTACGGCCGTTTTCCATCCGTAAGCACGCCAGAGAGCGTAGACAATGCCGATATACATCGGTATCCAGATCAGTTTACCGCTGGCCATCTTCATGAAGACATCCCAGAAGGGTGCATGACTTGAGTTTAACCAGAGAAATATTTCAGTGTCGAGATTGATAAAGTATTCGCTCATCGTTTGGAGAGATCGTCGTAAAGGGTTTGGAGGTATGCTTTTGAATCTGATAGATTCCTGTTTGAATAGTTCATCGGTCTGTCACCCTCGAGGTCATAGACTGTGGTGTCGTTTTCCGCAATCATCGCCATGAAGGATGGTTCGGTGAAGAATGCGAAGTGTCGGGTGCAGGGGTTGAGAAGACTGTGTGAGAATGAGAAATCATCGTGCGGAAGACGGAGAGCGTCGAGAAGTGTGGCCGCGATGTCGGTCTGGCTACCGATCGTTTCATCCTCACCGGTCCGTGTGAGCGCCCCACCTGTAAGGATCAAGGGTATCTTATGACGCTCAACAGGCTCGCTTAGTTCCGGATATGCTCCATAATGGTCAGGCACTATTACCACCAGAGAGTTTTCCCAGTCTTTATTTTGCTTCAGCCATATGATAAAATCTGAGGCCACACTGTCGGTGAATGCAAAAGCTTTTGCCCGCTTGTCAGAGAATCGACCCTTGTCGTCGAAGGGTACATCGAAAGGTTCGTGGCTACTGGATGTCTGGATTACCCTCAGCCGGGGAGAGCGATGATCGTAACCGGTTATTTCACCCTTGACTTTGTCGAACAGGACATCGTCATGGGCTCCCCATTTGCTCATGCGTTCCGAGAGGGGGAAATCCTGATCGGAAATAATCCTTGAGAAACCTGCATTGACGAGGTAAGCCTTCATGTTGGTGAAGTTGGCGTCGCCACCATAGAAATATTCATTGGTGTAACCACCCTTATCCATCATCACTTTAGGGAATGAGGGGAGGTTTTCAGTTTTTCCGACGAATTTCATTATGGAGGCCGTGGGTGCACCGGGATAGGCACTCATTATTGCCGCCAGACCTCTGTCTGTCCTGAAACTTGAGGAAAAGAAGCGGGTGAAGAGGAGTCCGTCACGCGCAATGGAATCGAGGTGAATGGCCACCTTTTCGCCACCGAGTGAGGGAAAAAGATGAGAGGAGAAACTTTCGAGGATGATTAGATAAACGTCGGGACGCCAACCTTTCCTTACAATAGGCGTGACAGAATCACATGGAGTCTCTGTCAGGGTTGAGAATCTTGCCGAGGCCTCCTCTTCTGCAAGAAATCTGAACTGAGAAGAGAAGTCTTCCATATGGGAGACGGAATTCAGAAGTGAGAAGAGTGGATTGACAGCTGCATGATTGAGTCGTTGGTCAGGGGAGAAATAGACCCGGGAGAGGTTCATCGTGGATACCGTGACGCCTCCTCGGATCGGTATTATAAGGAGAGCGGAAAGAAGAAAAGTAGCGAATAAAGAGATACCTTTCGCCGATTTCCCTTTCGCCGGCCCGGAATCGCCCGGCAGAATGATGACAAGGTATCTGTAGGCAAGGAATATCAGTGCCGCAAGGAAAATCCAGATTATAGGCCCTGCAATCAGCATAGGCCATTCTGTGCTTGCAAGGGCTGCGGAGGGTGAGGAAAGAAAATAGAATATCGGTGTTGAGTCGAGCTTGAATCCCCAGTAGCCGTAAAGAACCGAGTCAACAATGACAATGGCGGAGATTATCAATGAGATGATGCCGAAATAGACGAGCAAGATCTTATTGATAACTCCACGAGTGCCCGTGAAGACACTCACGCAAAGGAGAAGAGCCGGTATGAGTGTCAGATAAGATGAGATGGAGAGATCCATTGACAGGCCGTTGCCGATGATGGCGAGGATCTTAGAAAAGGTGATTCCTGAATATAGGGTGTGGTTCCAGGCTAAGAAGAGGAGTTTGGCAACGACAAAGATGGCGAGCCCGCAGAGCAGGCACGCCAGAATCTTTATCAGGTTGGTCTTGATACTCAGGTTTGACTTGATATTCATGGAAACAGAAGTTGACAGGGTGAACCCCTGAAAACGGTTATTACGGTTTCTCAGGCTTCCTCACTTTCCGTAGCCTGAGGAGCCTTCGGAAGGGTGATGTGAAGGAAGAGCCATCCCAAGAAGCCGGCAAGGAGTGAGCCGACCAGGATACCGAGTTTCGCATTATTGAATATCTCTGACAGATAGGGATCGCCTGAGCCGAACGAGAGGTTGGCTATGAACAGTGACACTGTGAAACCGATGCCACCGAGCATGGATATCGATGCAAGCTGTTTCCAGTTGCTGTGATCGGGCATCGGGGCCCAGCCGAGCTTGATACAGATCCATGAGAATAAGAATATACCGATGAATTTTCCGAGCACAAGTCCGGCGATGATTGCCGGAGCCACACCGTGGAAGAGCGACGAGAATTCCATATCTCCGAAATATATTCCGGCGTTTGCAAATGCAAAGAGTGGCACGATGAGATAGTTCACCACCGGGTGAAGAGAGTCTTCCATATCCTGAAGAGGTGAGATGACCTTATCGGAGGCAGACTCTATTTCTTTGAGCCAGTTGAGCTGATCTTTGGAAAGAATGGAGCGGCTCGTCAGTTTTTCATCATCTTCGTGGGCGAAATATCCGATATTCTTACGGATGGTCTGCACATATTTCTTGGGGGCATAAACCGGGGTTGCCGGAACGCAGAAGGCGATGAGCACACCGGCTATGGTCGGGTGAATGCCTGCGTTGAGGAAGAGGAACCAGATAAATGCACCGATGCTGAGATAGAACATCTTGCTCTGTATCGAAAGTCGACCGCCGAGCACGAGGATTGCAAGCAGACCTGCGGCACCGAGAAGCATCCAATAGTTGATATGGGTGCTGTAGAAGATCGCTATGACGAGGATGCCGCCTATATCGTCAACCACCGCGAGCGTTGTCAGGAAGATTTTCAGCGAGATAGGCACACGGTTTCCGAGCATTGAAAGCACACCCAGAGAGAAGGCTATATCGGTTGCCATCGGAATGGCGGCTCCCCCTATGTAGTCAGTGCCGTGTCCGAGGAGGAAGAAGATGAGCACCGGTACCGCCATGCCCCCCACAGCCGCTATTATCGGGAGAAGTGCCTGACGGAATGAGGAGAGCTCGCCGACAAGTATCTCCCTTTTGATCTCGAGACCGACAGAAAAGAAGAAAACAGCCATGAGTGCATCATTGATAAATGCCATGACACTCATCGGTTCCCCGTGATGACTGAAGAGGTTGAAGCTTCCTATCTGAAGGGCGAGTTCGTGTGTCCAGAGGGAATTGTAAAAATCGTGAAGGAAGGGGAGGTTGACCACGAGCAAGGCGAGAGCCGTGGCCACAATCAGCACGTTACCTCCGTTTGTGAGGTTGCGTATCGTCTTGCGCGCCGTATAGAAGACAGTAGCCATAACTATGCTTTATCTGTTCTGAATGAAAAATCAATAGTCGGGATTGATAGATCCGCGTCCGTCAAGAAGTTTGTAAAGCTGGTCGGCGGCGTTCTTGGTGTCAACTTTCTCAATGACGTCGGTCACCGTCCCGTCGTTGTCGCAGACAAAAGTTGTGCGTACGATTCCCATATATTCGCGCCCTGCCATTTTCTTAAGGCGCCATACGCCGGCAGTCTGGCAGAGTTCCGTGTCGGTGTCAGCGATAAGGGGGAAAGGGAGGGAATATTTGCAGGCGAATTTGGTGTGGCTTGCTGCGGAGTCCTTGCTTACACCGATCACCTGATACCCCATCCCCTTTAATGTCTCATAACCATCCTTCAGACTGACAGCCTCCGCAGAGCATCCCGGGGTGTTGTCTTTGGGATAGAAATATATGATGAATTTCATTCCCGGATAATCCGATAATCTCACTTCCTTACCTTCCGCATCCTTGCCGAGAAGGTCAGGCATCTTGTCGCCGATATTCATAACTTATTCGTTTTGGGAAGAGGATCTCCGTCTAAAGACCCTCAACCGGGTTATTTTTTTGTGGATAATGCGCGTATCAGTCGAGTTTAAGAACGGCGAGGAAAGCCTTCTGAGGCACTTCAACACTGCCTATCTGCTTCATTCGCTTCTTTCCGGCTTTCTGCTTTTCGAGAAGTTTGCGCTTACGCGAGATATCGCCGCCGTAGCATTTCGCCGTTACATCCTTTCGGACGGCCTTGATCGTCTCACGGGCTATGATCTTGGCACCGATGGCTGCCTGAATGGCAATGTCAAACTGCTGGCGCGGAATCAACTCCTTCAGCTTCTCACACATCCTACGGCCGAATCTCACGGCATTGTCGGCATGTGTCAGTGTTGAGAGAGCATCAACACTCTCTCCGTTGAGGAGAATGTCGAGCTTGACGAGTTTTGACTCGCGGAAATCATGTAGATGATAGTCGAACGACGCGTAACCCTTCGATATTGACTTAAGTTTGTCGTAGAAATCGATCACAATTTCACCGAGAGGCATGTCGAATGTAATCTCCATGCGGTTGCCGGAGATATATTCCTGCTTCACGAGTTCACCGCGTTTCCCGAGACAGAGCGTCATGATCGGACCGATATAATCAGCCTGAGTGATGATGGTGGCCCGGATATATGGCTCCTCGATGTGATCTATGAGGGTTGCGTCAGGAAGACCGGAGGGGTTGTGTACCTCTGTCACGTTCCCTTTCTTGTCATATACCTTATAAGACACGTTGGGGACAGTCGTGATGACATCCATGTCAAATTCCCTGCCGAGACGCTCCTGGATGATCTCCATATGGAGCAGCCCGAGGAAGCCGCAACGGAATCCGAATCCGAGGGCTGCCGAAGACTCCGGCTGGAAAGTGAGGGAGGCGTCATTGAGCTGGAGTTTCTCGAGTGACGCACGCAGGTTCTCAAAGTCTTCCGTCTCGATAGGGTAGACACCGGCAAACACCATCGGCTTGACCTCTTCGAAACCCTCGATGGCCTTGTCACAAGGACGTGCGACATGCGTGATAGTATCTCCGACCTTTACCTCCTTTGAGGTCTTGATGCCGGAGATGATATACCCTACATTACCCGCCGAGATCTCTTTGCGGGGAGACATGTCGAGTTTGAGGACTCCGACTTCATCGGCATGATATTCCTTGCCTGTAGAGACGAATTTCACGAAATCGTCTTTACGGAGAGTGCCGTTCAATATCTTGAAATATGCGATGATACCTCTGAATGGGTTGAAGACTGAGTCGAAGATCAGAGCCTGCAACGGTGCTTCGGGATCACCCTCCGGAGCGGGCACCCTCTCCACGATGGCGCGGAGCACATCGTCAACACCCATGCCCGTCTTACCGCTCGCACGGATAATTTCCGAACGCTCGCAACCGAGAAGGTCGACAATCTGATCCTCCACTTCATCAGGCTTGGCGCTGTCGAGGTCGCATTTGTTGATGACAGGGATGATCTCGAGGTTATTGTCGATTGCCATATATAGGTTGGAGATGGTCTGGGCCTGGATGCCCTGCGAGGCATCGACTATAAGGAGTGCCCCCTCGCAGGCCGCGATGGAGCGTGACACCTCATATGAGAAGTCGACGTGTCCCGGAGTGTCGATAAGGTTGAGGACATAAGGCTTGCCGTCGAGTTCATAATCCATCTGGATTGCATGGCTCTTAATCGTAATGCCTCTCTCTCTCTCAAGGTCCATGTCATCGAGAACCTGAGCTTCCATGTCTTTTGCCGACACAGTATTGGTGCGCTCGAGCAGACGGTCGGCAAGAGTCGATTTGCCGTGGTCAATATGGGCAATAATGCAGAAATTCCTGATATTTTTCATCACTGCAAAATTAGTAAAAAAAACAATAACAAAAAAGCGTCCCGCCTGCAATGACGGGACGCTCTCTGTCAGTTATGTTCAATTAAGCCTCGTAGAGGTAATCCTTGATCTGCTCGGGGCGGAAATTGCCGATGAATGAAGCGTGACGCTCCACTTCAGCTTGTCCGTATTTCACATAGACAGTGAGTGATTTCACAAATGCCTCGTTGCGCTGTGCGTCGTCGAGGAGAAGATACCCCATGATGATATTGCCTGCCATCTCCACAAGACGACGTGCCATGAAGTCATGGTATTTGGTGTCGTCGACACCCATGACTGCCTGAACTGCGTCGGCATACTGCTGGGTCATGAACACGAGAGTGTTCTTAATGGCTTCAAACTCGGGTTTAACCTCCTGAGCCTCAAACTCGCGGATCTTGTTGAGGTAGGTGCCTGTGGTGACGTGGCGGATTGCAGCCACTACCTGAAGCTGAGTAGTTCCCTCATAGA
>CAZMHE010000007.1:0-39565 GCA_964566015.1 uncultured Sangeribacter sp.
ACTTTCCAAAGAAGCCTTTTGTGGTGTCACCGACTCAAATGGTGGAAATCTTATGTAAAAAAGGAGAGCTTCCATTCCTTGCATGAATATATTTGTTGTCAAAAGTTACTTAATATATCACTGGCATACTTTGAATTTTGCATTTTTCCCGTTAATCCGAAGTGTTACTTTTGGATTGGAAAATTGAGTGATGTGGGGAAATGTAAGAGTTACGGTAGTAACGCTATTCTTCACGTTAGTTTGTACGGAAATGGCAGAGTATTCCTTACCGAGGGTAACGAGTAGACTTCCGAAACCGAATAGTTTTTACCCGCATCTTTATCTGTAAATATTATCGTAACTATGTAGTTATTGAAGCCTTGACATTGAGGCTTTGTATGTTGGCGGAGGATGCTCCAAGAAGCACTCTGATACGGAGTGACGGAGCAATCAAGGAATCGGGTACATTCGGCAGACTAACGATAGAGTCAAGCATGGAGATCGCTCCCGGAGTATCGCCTACCCAAAACTTATACCAAGCGTAAGCGGTGCCGCTTCGGATGCCTCTGACCATATCTTTTTCTCTATAGTAATTATGGGCTGAAGCGATTAGCGAATCGCCTATCATTGAGCGGTTCTGACACATGTGACCAAAAGCCCGCAGATAATGATACTTTGCACGTAGCGAGTCAACCAATAGGTATGATGGATCAATGTTATTCAAAATTGCCATAGCACTGTCGGCATTGGTTTGCATCAGTTGCTCAGCTTCATTGACCTGTTTATGGTATCTTGAAGAAGAATTTGTGCAAGACACAACGCACAATGCTATAACAGTGCAAGTTATAATTAAAAGAAGTTTGATAGAATGTCCTTCTATCAACTGAGGTTGTTGCTTCATCTTAAAAAGAAGTGACCCGTCAGCAGTTCTATGGGATGCTGACGGGGTCGTTTATCTTTGACTCGGTCACCGAGCGCCAATGTTATCAGTGTTTGATTATCTTTTCGGAGTGGCCATCGGGGTAGCGGACGACGTATACGCCGGAGTTGAGGGTCGAGAGAGTCCCCAAAACTGAGCCTTTGCCGTCGAGTACCTTTACACCGGAAGCAGAATATACCTCAAAAGTGCCCGTGGCTTTATCGGCTGTGATGTCATCTATCCCTGCGGTTGCATAGTCCGGGAGATAATAACCGAGGTGAGGAGGTTGATTGTAAGCAACGTTCTGCCAGCAGATGGCCATGCGGTAAGTGCGGTCCTGCATCAGACATGGTACACGATGCTCCGATGCGGTGGTAGTGCTGTGAATATAGATCTTGGAGGGATCGCTGCTATTATACAAGATGACCTCTTCGCGCCAGTCTCCGAAGATGTCGGCCGAAAGACATGGAGTGCTCTTGGAGCCATTGCACGACGAACCGGAAAGTGAGGCCAATGATATGATCTGTCCGTCGACCCATTTAGTGATGCCGCTACCGTCAAGAAGCTCATCCTGAAGATCTCCGTCCCAATAGATGCGGAAATTCATTGAGGGGCTGATACTGTTGGTCACCTGACCAGTACCGGCATTGCGGGGTGAACGGTGGCTTGCACACCACATTTCATACCCGTCATAGCGGGGATCGATATCAGCCGCTATGCCACGTCCGGTATCTCCGGTTGCAGTACCGCTGAAAAGAATCTCTCCAGTGGCAGCATCGTGGAGATCCCAACCATAAGGCGATGCCTCGTGGATGTCATAGACCTGCATTCCCTCGCGACCAGGTATCATCTTTCCTAAATGAATGGCATCGCCGTGACCGTAGCCGGTGGCATAGAGTAATTTGCCATTGTCGTCGATAGCACAAGCTCCCCACACAATCTCATCCTTACCATCACCGTCAACATCGCCGACGGTAAGGTTATGGTTACCGTTGGTGTAGGCCGTGCGACTGCCTTCGCCACGTGTAGCCGGTCCCGGAGAATATGTCTGAGAGTTGCCATTGCGGTCGGTGACGGAATACTGCGAGGCTGATTTGGAAGAATGAAGCCAACGGGTGCTGAGTTTCTCACCGTCGAAGTCAACGGCCCACAAGAAAGCGTAGTCGTAATAACCTCGACACATCACAGCGCTGGGGAGAGCTTCGGGGCCATCGAGATAAGCGACGGCCGCCAGGTAGCGCTCTCCGCGGTTGCCGTATGAGCCTGTGTCATTCTTGCCACCTGTGCCCCAGTTGAATGTGCCGGCAGCATCGCCACCGAGACCCTGATTGCGGTTAGGGTTATAATAAACAGTGTGAATAGCCTTGCCTGATAGACCGTCGAAGACTGTGAGCCATTCCTGACCTCCGTCTACTCGACCGGCTGACGTGCGCCAGTCCCTGACATTGCTGGCATTTTTGATCTCCGCTATATCAGCCACGCTGTTGACATACGCGCCTGTGCCGTCAACAGAACCGGGACCGGTCTTGCATATCATCTCTGCCTTGCCGTCGCCATCAAAGTCGTAGACCATAAACTGGGTGTAGTGGGCACCTGAGCGGATGTTTATACCTAAGTCAATGCGCCAGAGAAGAGTGCCGTCAAACTCATAACAGTCGAGTATGGTGTTGCCGGTATAGCCGCTCTGGGAGTTATCCTTTGCGTTTGAAGGATACCATTTCACGATCAGCTCGTAGTCGCCGTCGCCATCCACGTCACCAACGGAGCAGTCGTTGGGGGTATAGTCATAGGCTTCTCCTGCCGGAGTAGTACTTCCATCAGGTCTGTTGAGCTGAAGTTGATTAGACACGGCCCATTTCTTGGGAGTGAACTCCTCTACCACTTCATCACCAATCATGGCCTTGATCGTATATGTCTTTGCCATGCTGCCGCTTGAATCGCGGTAGTCGGTAGCGTTGGTAATGGGTTCCTTGTTTACTTTTACTCCATCACGATATATGTCGAAATACATATCCGGGCTATCGGTGGAGAATGAACGCCAGGAGAGATAGGGGACTCGTCCGGCCGCCATTATGACGGCGCCGCGGTTGAGTTTTTCAGAGAATTGTTGTGCGTAGGTTAGTGGAACTGACATCAATGTTGCAATCCCTGCAATAATTAGTTTCTTCATCATAGATTCAAGGAAAATAGATTCAAGGAAATAACTTTTACTAATTCAGTCCAAAATTACAATCTTTTTTCTGAAACAAACAAATTTTGAACTGAAAAAATGGTAATATAGGCGTGATTTTTAATATGGTCGTATTTTTCCCCTCATCTATGTGCCTTCAACTTATGCCGTTTAAGAGGGCATACAGTGAAAGTCCGGAGAGAGACTTTATTCCGGTCTTTGAAGTGATGTTCTTCCGGTGTGTTATAACGGTATTAATTGAGATGCAAAGTTCGTCAGCTATTTCCTTGTTGATCTTACCGGCTACAAGGAGCTTGAGCACCTCCTTTTCTCTCTGAGACAATGCTCCCCCCTTTTCCACCCTCTCTCCTATGGACTCAAGAAAATCCTGCAGACATTCAGTAATCGTCACTTCATCTGCCGCTGCGGGAAGATTCATCGGTGACACCGATGATGAAGATGACAATAGAAGTAGCGACTGACGACGGGGAAGAAAGAAATCAAGGTTTTCAAGAAATATCTCCCTGCTTATGATAAATCCGTCGGCCGCGGTGGAAGAGGAATATCCCTTCAGATCGGGAAATGTCTCCACATTCACCGATCCTATATTTTCCAACACCGATCTGACTCCGATAGTCTCGAGTGTGGAAAGTCCGATCAAGGCTATCCTTACGTTTCCCATGATCTCACTCAACTTTGCTCTTCTCTGAGAGTGGAATCAGGATACGCCTCCTGATCCGGTTGTTCTGCCGGTAATCCTTTCCCAACATAGATATGGCACTCACAACGGCCATTGTGAGATTACGGTCGCAATCACCGCGGAGGCTGCTGATGAACAGCCGCAGAAGGTCATGAAGACGCGACTCCGCCTCCTCATGAGCTTCGACCGATTCAACCAGTCCGTCAGGCAACCGCCCCTCCAGAAGCCCCGGGAAAATATCATCCGCATCGTTCGATTCACATGCAGTCATAAAGGATGCCGTCTCCTCAAAATAATTAAGGAGGGTCGACAGATTGTTGTTATCCCCGCTTCTCGATATGAGCGACTGGAAATGGCGACGAATGTTCGGAATCTGCACGCGTAGGTAATAAGCGCCGGTCTTGCCAAGATAGTCGACGGTACTTCCAACGGTGAATGTATCGAGTGCGTCGGCAGGGAAATACCCCTCATCTATGAAAGTATTGACAACAGAAAGGAAGAAACCAGTGTTTAATCCCATCTCTGCACATAGAGTCCCGATTGTATGCTGTCCTACACCAAGGGTGACACCGAGACGATTGACGACCGGTATCAGTTCAGGATGCCTCAGAAGGGCATCCGCTAAATTAGTCTCCTTACTTAGAATTGCCATTACGGATTATGATAGTTTTTCCGTCAGTGATGACGATATCAACTGCAACGTCATGCGGCTCACAAGGCACCTCATCAACGAGCTGGAAGTCATAGCCCACGCCGATCTTGGTGGCGCGAGTTGTCTTCAGCAGACGGTCATAAAAACCTTTTCCACGACCGAGACGGTTTCCTTTGCGGTCGTATGCCACAGCGGGAACGACTATCAGTTCAATCTCTGACGGATCAACGGTGTCATTGCCGGTCGGCTCCTCGATATGGAAACTTCCGAGCTCAAGACGGCTCTCCTCATAGGGAAGAATCTCGAGATTCACGCCATTGACACGCGGCAGATAGAAGCGCTTCCTGCCATTCCACTTTCCAAGGAACGCATGGGTATTGACCTCGTCGGGCAAAGAGTGATACATGAGGATTCTGTCGGCCAATATGAAGGCCGCAGTCCTTTCGAGTCGCGAGAATACAGCATCTGCGGCATTTCGTTTTTCCATTTCAGAAAGCATCCGGCGCATAGCCTTTATCTTTCTTCTTATTTCATGTTTTTCCATAATATATTTTGTTTTTATTTTCCTTTTGTTTTGGTTGCTTCCTCCCTCTCCCCTTCCGGCAGACGGATATCCTTGGGTGACTCTCCGTTGCCAAGGGCATCAACTGCACGGATCACGGTAGGATCAGTCTCGTTGAGCATCTGGATAAACGCAGGGTAACCAAGCACATCTCGGGCTATCATTGCCTTTATCTGATTGAGAAGGAGGGTGCGTGAACGGTTGATGTAATACCAGCGGGCCGGCACTCCGTTGCTGACTGCGAAATTTACGAAGTTCTCAAGGAGTGTATTGTCTCTCGGAAGAACCTTCAACAGACGGTCAACACTCTTGACTCCGTTGAGCATGGAGCGGTATTTGTCTGCTACCGAGTATGCGAACTTCTGGATAAGCCCTTTGTTTGCCACGGCAACATAATATGAGGTATAGTCAGTCGTGTCTTCCGGCACAAAGATATCAGGCATAATACCACCCCCTCCATAGACAGTCCTTCCATTCATGGTGAAGAATGTCTTGTCTTTATCAAGATGGATGCTGTCGGCTGAATAGAACTCACCATGATTGAAGCGGTCGATGATGTCGAGATCATACTTTCCGTCTTTTCCACGGGTATATTCCTTCTGAATGCTTCGTCCCGAGGGTGTGTAGTAACGGGCAACCGTTAGACGGATAGCACTGCTGTCGGGAAGTTCAGTCTGATTCTGCACAAGACCCTTACCGAAGCTCCGGCGTCCGATGATGAGTCCGCGGTCGTTATCCTGGATAGCTCCGGCGAAAATCTCCGATGCGGATGCCGAATATTCATTGGTCAGGACTGTCACCTCCACATCACGGAACCTTCCCGATCCGTCACTGATCGCCATTGTTTCGTTTTCGGGACGACGACCCTTGGTATAGACAATCATGCGTCCGGCAGGGAGGAATTCATTTGCCATGTAGATGGCCTGATCCATGAAACCGCCGGAATTTCCACGGAGGTCTATGACGAATTTCGAAGCACCCGAGGCACGAAGATCACTAAACGCGGTAAAGAACTCATTATAAGTATTGCGGGCAAACTTGGTCACCCTTACATAACCTGTAGAGTCATTGACCATATAAGAGCAATCAACCGAATTGACCGGTATATCTCCCCTTATCACGTCGAAATTGAGCGGTTTCGGGGAATTATGACGCTTGATAAGCAATTCGACCTTTGTTCCTTTCTCGCCACGCAGATTACGGAAGACATCTTCCGATGTCACCGATCCGGTCAGCTGCACAGTGTCGGCTTTCAGAATACGGTCTCCGGGAAGGATGCCGACCTTCTCCGCAGGGCCACCGGGTATCACCTCTATGACAGTTACCGTGTCATTGAAAATCTGGAAAGAGACACCGACCCCGCTGAAGCTACCTGAAAGGTCATCGTTGACAGCAGTCAGATCCTCTGCCGGGATATAGGCCGAATGGGGATCGAGGGAGGCAAGCAGATCAGGGAAAGTTGCTTCTATCAGTGAATCAATATCAATTTTATCAACATATTCCGAATAGATCAGTCGGAAGACAGTACGCAGTTTCTCTTCCTGAGTGGAAAGGGTACGCTGCGTGATATAGCGACCGAGGAAGATTCCCGCCACTACTCCGAGGGCAAGGATAACAGGAAGGGCCACAAGACCCGGTATTCGATTATTCTTCATTGTCTTCGATTGGAATATGCACTGTTTCAATTCCCGCCAGATGCAGGAGATCTATTCCGTCTGTTATGCGGTAAAGTTCCGAGAAGACCACCCTTCGGATACCGGCCTGTATGATAAGTTTGGCACACTCCACACATGGACTTGCCGTGACATAAAGTGTGCTCCCCTCACTCGAGTTGTTGCTGCGGGCCACTTTCGTGATGGCGTTGGCTTCTGCGTGAAGGACATAAGGGAAAGTCACCTCATGTTCATCCTCACAAACATTGGGAAAGCCCGAAGGGGTGCCGTTGTATCCGTCGGAAATAATCATTTTCTCCTTGACAATAAGGGCACCTACCTTGCGGCGTCGGCAATAGGAATTTTCACTCCAGATACGCGCCATCCTCAGGTAACGCATGTCAAGGATATGGTTCTTCTCGTTGATTTCCATTGATATCTTTTAAGACCTGTAATTAATGCTCCCTCAGGAATAATTTAATGCTCCATCAGGAATCTCTCCGCGTCGAGAGCGGCACGGCAACCGGTTCCGGCTGCGGCGATAGCCTGGCGATAGACGGGATCGGCGCAGTCTCCGGCTGCGAACACACCGGGAACACTCGTGCGTGTGCTTGCACCTTCCACCTTGATATACCCTTCGTTGTCCATATCAAGCTGGCCACGGAATATCTTTGTGTTGGGGGTGTGGCCGATCGCGAGGAAGAAACCGTCGATGGCTATGTCAAACTTCTCCTCTTCGGGAGTGCCTGCATGGCGCACGAGGTGTGCACCCTCTACACCATCCTCCCCGAAGAGACCGAGGGTATTGCAGTTGTAGAGTATCTCGATATTCTCCTTATCCCTGACGCGATCCTGCATCACTTTTGAAGCCCTCAGCTCATCTCTGCGCACGATGAGATAGACCTTGTTGGCGATTGTGGAGAGGTAAAGAGCCTCCTCGCAGGCCGTGTCACCGCCACCGACAACGGCAACATTCTTCTTACGGAAGAAGAAACCGTCGCATGTGGCACAGGCACTCACACCGAGGCCTCGGAATTTTTCTTCATCAGGGAGACCGAGATACCTTGCTGAAGCACCGGTCGAGATAATAACAGTATCGGCTAATATAGCATCACCATGGTCATCGACACAGAGGAACGGACGTGAAGAGAAATCTACGCTCGTGATGGATCTCGAACGTATATCGGCACCAAACCGGACTGCCTGCTCCTTGATCTCATCCATCATCTGCACTCCCTGAATACCTTTTGGATAACCGGGGAAATTTTCAATCTCCGTTGTCTGGGTAAGCTGACCGCCGGGTTGATCACCCTCGAACACTATCGGATGCAAATTAGCACGTGAGGCATAGATTGCCGCCGTGAAACCGGCGGGACCGCTTCCGATAACGAGTACCTTTGTATTTAATTCTGCCATAATCTTTTAGTTTCTATATATTGATTTATCAGTGTCTTGATTAAGGGAAGACTATACGTTTTCCATAGTTATAACAATCTAAAACAGAATTATTTCTCAAAGACACTTGACATCAACTGATTTTTTCATCTAAGATCGACAATTTCAGCCTTAGGATACTTCTTCGACGGATACTCGAACTCAGATGCCGGAGCCACTGCATCCTTATTAAATGTCGTCACGTCAATGACGCTTTTTCCGGCATCCGCTTCCACCTCTATCCTGTTTACCGCAAAGGTTGCCGCATCAATGGTGAACACCAGTTTCCTTATGCCCGTATTCTTTTTTCGGGGAATCAGATCCACGACATATTTCCCTTTCTTGGCCGTCTTTGAGAATGAGTAGGTGTAGGCCCCGGCCCCTCCCTTTACATAAAGAAGGGGGTTTGATTCGAGCAGCTCCGAGGCTGTAGGAGTTGTAACGGTAGTTTCCTCCGTGCGGGGATTATAAGTATAGAGAGACTTGCCGTTATACCATGATGAGACCTCAGGCATAATCACCGAGAATTTCTTACCGGAACTTTTGATAGTGCCCGTTGTGGTGTGCTTCCCTGAAGTGAGACGGAAAGTGACATTGATACCTTTGGCGTTGTTGATGACCCCTGCGGCCTTTGCCACCACCCCTTCCGCAGTTATCGGAGCCGCGTTAGCCTCGACGGTCAGCAGAAGAAAAGACAATAGGATTGAGAGCAACCTGAAACTTTTCATACTTATCTCGTTTTATTATCCTTGCAAAATTGATTCGAGGGTTACGGCATCCACAAGCACATCACGGGGTTTACCGCCATGTGCAGGACCGACAATGCCGGCTGCCTCCAACTGATCCATAATTTTCCCGGCGCGGTTATATCCGATTGAGTAACGACGCTGAAGTGAAGAGGTCGATGCCGTATTGCTGGTGACGATCAATCGTGCAACCTCGTCAAACAGAGGATCCTTGTCTCCGAAATTGTTGCCGAGTTCACTGTCGCTTTCACCATTTGCACCGGTCACTACCGGTTCAGGAAGTGCGTAGGCTCCTGTGCCTCCCGGTTGCTGACTGATAAAGTCGCATATCGCCTCTACCTCAGGGGTGTCTATGAAGGCACACTGCACACGCACCATCGGGGCATTGTTGCTGATGAGCATGTCTCCCCTGCCGATAAGCTGTTGCGCTCCCGGAGTGTCAAGGATGGTCTTGCTATCCACACCGGAGCTGACCTTGAATGCTATGCGGGCCGGGAAGTTGGCCTTAATGATACCGGTTATGACATTGGTTGAGGGTCGCTGCGTTGCGATGATGACGTGCATTCCGACAGCCCTTGCCTTCTGGGCAAGACGCGCAATCGGAATCTCCACCTCCTTGCCGGCGGTCATGATAAGGTCACTGAACTCATCAACCACAACCACAATATACGGGAGGAAGCGATGACCCTCGAGGGGACTGAGTGTTTTAGCCTTTATCTTGTCATTATACTCCTCGATGTTCCTTGTATGGGCACTCTTAAGCAATTGGTAACGGTCGTCCATCTCCACGCACAGGGAACTTAGTGTCGCCACCACCTTGTCCATATCCGTGATAATGGCATCTTCGGCGTTAGGTATCTTGGCCAGATAATGATCCTCGATCTTGGCATACAGCGAGAACTCCACCATCTTCGGGTCAATCATCACGAACTTAAGCTCATCGGGGGTCTTGCGATAAAGCAAGGAGGCTATGATGGCGTTAAGACCGACCGATTTACCCTGACCTGTGGCACCGGCCACAAGCAGGTGTGGCATCTTCGCCAGATCGGCTATGAAGACCTCATTGGAAATCGTGGAGCCCAACGCAATGGGGAGGCGATAGTGAGACTCCTGGTATTTGCGCGACTGTATGACGGTGCGCATCGATACCGTCTGCGCATCCTTGTTGGCGACCTCGATACCTACCGTTCCCTTCCCGGGGATTGGGGCGATGATTCGCACACCTACAGCCGCCAAGCTGAGTGCAATATCATCCACAAGATTCCTAATGCGGTTGATTTTCACACCCCTGTCAGGCACAATCTCGTAAAGAGTGACCGTCGGGCCGACAGTCGCCTCGATGCTGATGATCGGTATGCCGAAATCAAGCAGTGTCTTCTTGATCTTCTCCTTGTTCTCAAGTTGCTCAGTGGGATCGACACTGATCTGTGCGGATCCCTCCCTGAGAAGTTCAGCCGGAGGAAAATGATAGGGAGCCAACCCCGGAAGAACAGGCTCCGCCTTTTCGAGTGCTTTCCTGGCGGTTGCGATATGATTCACATTTACGATCATCGTATCGTCTGCTTCGCCGTCAGAATCGGATTTATCAGCGTTTTCTTCCGTGTATTCGGGCTCTGTTGCCTTCACCCCGGCCTCAACTATACCGGTTTCTAAAGAATCAGTTTCTCCAATCTGAGGCTCCGAACCAGTTTCCCGAGTCTCCGACTCCGAATCAGCTTCTACAGTCTGTGATTCGGGGCCGTCTTCAGCGGGGATGGTAGAAACTATATCTGATTCCTCCTCATCCGGAAGGACATACGTCGACACAAAATGATCCTCCTCAAGTTCGGGTAAAGAAGAATAAATACCGGTCTCATCGCCGAATGACACATGCGGCATCCCTTCCCCATCTTCCTCTTCACCATGTTCAGGTGACTCTTCGGACGGTTCCGTAGATGTGGCAGACGCAGTCTCACTCTCTGCCTCCTCAGCTCGGCGCATCTCCTCGAGTTCACGCTCCCTTTCGAGACGGGCTGCCTCCTCTTCAGCGGCTATCCTGCGCTTCTCCGCCCTCTTCCGGCGGATTTTGATTACCCAGAGGATAAGGTCTCTCATGCAGATCACGACAAAACATGCCACAAGGAAGAGACAGAGAAGACCGGCTCCGGTCCACCCGAGGAAATGAATCACGAATTCATTGACATATCTTCCGTGGAAGCCACCCCAGTTTACCGGTGTGTCCAGCCCGATAGTTGAGAGTCCTACTATCAGAGACAGCGTGATCAGGGCCACAAGGCACTTGATTGTGAAATTCACACTCTTGAAACGGGGGCGACCGACAAGGAGTTTGACTGACATAGCCAGCAACCAGAAGACTATCACGATGGAACCGAGTCCGAATGTCTGGTCAATGAGGAAATCGGCAAGGCGCGCCCCACCCTCCCCGGCTGCATTGGTGACAGGGCCTGACATACCGACACCCGTATTGCTGATCTCCGATTGATCATGTGCACAGGTGGTGACATAGGAAAGGAAAGCCACACCTAAATATAGTCCGAAGAAGCCGAGCAGAAGACCGGTGAGCCATCTTACGGTCTGACCACCTGCCCAAGCCTTGACCGACTCTACGAACCCGGGACCTTTCTTACCCTGAGCATCGTTTTTCTTCGCACTCTGTCGGGCATTCTTGGTTTTCTTTTGCCTGGTTGCGGTCGTTTTCGGAGGCTGCACGGAAGTCTCCGGCACCTCTGGCTGATCGCTACCCGCAGCAGCGGGTGTTGTCGGCGCTAAAGGTTCCTCAGTATCAGGTATAGTGGGATTGAATGATTCGAATCTTCGCATTAAAATAGAGTATATGGTTGCAAAATTAAGCAAAATCCATGAATCTTCAGTTGTAGCCAATCTCAAAATAAGAAAAAAATTCTTGCATAACATTAAGAGTCCCCCCACTCGGATTAATGAAGATGTCACGAAAAATTTGGAGGGTTGCGGATTTTTTGGTAATTTCGCAATCAGGGGTGTTGGCTTCTCCTTACCCCGCAAACGGAATAAGCTTCCAATTGTCTATGAATATGAATTTTCCCAAAATAGCTGGTGTCATCCTGCTATTCGTGTTGTGGATCTGGTTGAGCACCGGACTTTTTCGTTCAGCAGGTGGTTTCACCCTGAAGAATCTATTTATTGTCGCCGCTTCCGGAATCATCATATTCGTACCCCTTTGGAAGAAATACAAGAGACCATGACTCAACTTCCAGTTCAAACCGAATCCTATCCCCTCCTCGACAACATAAATTCACCCTCCGACCTGCGGAAACTCAAGGTTGAACAACTTCCACAGGTCTGCGACGAGATCAGACGGTTCATCATCTCCAATCTCTCGCACAATCCCGGTCACTTTGCCTCGAGCATGGGAGCGGTGGATCTCATCGTTGCCTTGCATTATGTCTACGACACACCGACCGATCACCTTGTCTGGGATGTGGGGCATCAGGCGTATGCCCACAAGATCCTCACAGGGAGACGCACCCGGTTTGCTTCACAACGCACATTAGGGGGCATCAGCGGTTTCCCGACACCCTTGGAGAGTGAGTATGACACTTTCATCGCCGGACATGCCGGCAACTCCATATCCGTGGCGTTGGGAATGGCGATCGCCGACAGGACTACCCCCGGCCATGAAAAACGCAAGACTGTAGCTATAGTCGGAGATGCCTCAATCAGCGGTGGTCTGGCCTTCGAAGGTCTCAACAACGCGTCAAATCACCCCAACAATCTCCTGATAGTACTGAATGACAACGACATGAGTATCGACAGCAATGTCGGTGCCCTTCACCACTACCTTTCTGAACTCACCACCTCTGCCGGTTATAACCGTCTGCGCAACCGTATGGCGGGTTATCTTCGACGGAAGGGATTCCTCACCGAAAACCGCAAACGGGCGATCATCCGGTTCAGCAATTCCGTGAAATCGGTCATATCTAAAAAGCAGAATATTTTCGAGGGACTGAACATCAGGTACTTCGGGCCTTTTGACGGACACGATGTAGTGAAACTTGTCAAGACACTTCGTGAAATCAAGGATATGGAGGGTCCGCACCTTCTTCACCTCTGCACCATCAAGGGTAAAGGTTATGAGAAGGCGGAAGAGAACCCTACCATATGGCATGCTCCCGGAAAATTCGACCCTGAGACAGGAGAAAGACTATGCGGGGGCAACGACGGCAACCCACCACTATGGCAGGAAGTCTTCGGAGAGACTCTGGTGGAACTGGCCCATGAGGATGAAAGCGTTATGGGTATCACTGCCGCCATGCCCTCAGGAACTTCAATGAATAAGCTCATCGCCGAGATGCCTGACCGTGCCTTTGACGTCGGCATTTCGGAAGGTCACGCAGTCACTTTCGCCGGCGGCCTCGCGGCAGGGGGTAAGAAACCGTTCGTAGCAATCTACTCTGCTTTCCTTCAGAGAGCATATGACAATATCATCCATGATGTGGCCATCCAGGGTCTACCGGTAACGCTCTGCATTGACCGTGCCGGTCTTGTCGGCGAGGATGGAGTGACACATCACGGTCTTCTCGACATCACATATCTACGGTGCATTCCCGGCATGTCGATTGCCTCCCCTGCAGACGAAGAGACTTTGAGAAACCTGATGCACACCGCCCTTTCTTTGGGGTCTCCACTCGCTATAAGGTATCCTCGCGGCAAAGCGACCACCCACGATTGGAGGAAACCGATGACTGACATACCGGTAGGTAAAGGGAGGGTTATTTCTGAAAGCCCCGACTCCCGTGTGGCAATCCTGACACTCGGACCGATCCTTTCAGAGGCGGTCAAGGCTGCCCGACTCCTTAAGGAGAAAGGTGTCGAGGTTGACATCTACGACATGATCTGGGCCAAACCACTCGACACCGGAATTCTGGAGAAGATGGCCGCTTCCGGGAAAACCGTGGTGACTGTGGAAGACGGCACAATCACGGGTGGATTCGGAAGTGCCGTAGAAGAATGGAGTGATACGGAGGCTCCTGATATGAAAGTAATCAGACTCGGTGTTCCCGATAAATGGATAGCCCACGGCACGGTTGCCCAACTTAGGGAGAAGTGTGGTTTCGATGCCAAAGGGATTGCAGCGACTGTTGAGAAAATCGTATCCGCGAAATGAAAATAGTGATTGCTGGAGCCGGCGAAGTTGGAGCTCACCTTGCCAAGATGCTCTCAAATGAAGATCAGGACATAATACTGCTCGACAACGATCAGGAACGTCTCGACGTCATCGATTCCAATTATAATCTGATGACCTGGAACGGCTCGACCTCTTCGTTCGAGAGTCTGCGTAGTGTCGGTATCACAACCGCTGACCTTTACATAGCTGTCACCCCTTATGAGACACGCAATATAACTTCCTGTGCCATCGCAAAGAATCTCGGTGCAAAACGAACTGTCGCACGTATTGACAATTCCGAATTTCTCGTGCCCCAGAACCGCACAGTCATCAAGAATCTCGGTGTCGATTTCCTGATTTATCCCGAGGATCTTGCTTCTGAAGAGATTTCTCTCGCCCTCGCCCACAACTGGGCACGCTATTGGGGAGAACTTCACGGCGGTTCACTCCTTCTAATCGGAGTGAAACTTCACGGAGATTCACCTCTCATCGATTGCAAACTGAAAGATCTGCCGGTGAAGGATCACAACTTCCACGTGGCGGCCATAAAGCGCAACAATGAGACTATCATCCCGGGCGGTAATGATGAGATCCGTCGCGACGACATCCTTTATTTCATCACCACTCCCCCCTACATCCAGGAGGTGCGCGACCTTTGCGGAAAAAAGAAACGCGACATCAAGAAAGCCCTGATCATGGGGGGCACTCCCATAGCGATACGTTTCGCCTCTCAATATCACGACCGCTTTCACATAAAGATAATCGACGATGACCGCGACAATTGCGAGAAGATGGCCGTGGCTCTTCCCGATTGCGAGATAGTCTTCGGCGACGGCCGCGACATCGAGGTGCTCCGCGAAAACAATATCTATCAGTATGACGCCTTCCTCGCACTGACGGAATCTTCCGAGACAAATATCCTCTCTTGCTTGACAGCCAAGGAGTTCGGCGTCCCGAAAACTATCGCCGAGGTAGAAAACCTTCAGTTTGTCAGTCAGGCTGAAAGTCTGAACATCGGCACAATCATCAACAAGAAACTCCTTGCATCGAGTCACATCTTCAAGATTCTCCTCGATGCCGACGAACACAACGCCAAGTTCCTCGCATTAGCTGATGCAGAGGTGGCGGAACTACTGGTCAAACCGGGTGCGAAAATCACTAAGGCACCGGTCAAGGATCTTCACCTACCTTTCGGCATGACCTTAGCCGCTCTTGTCCGTGGAGAACGCAATATGCTCGTCGGAGGTAATACCCATATTGAGGCGGGAGACTATGTCGTGGTCTTCTGCCTGACAGGCACAATCAGCAAGATCGAGAAATGGTTCGGATAAGAAAAGACTACGTCAACATCCGGATGCTTGTCAGGATAGTGGGATGGCTTCTCCTTGTGGAAGCTGTCTTCATGGCTTTTCCGGCTGTCGCAGCCTTTATCTTCGGAGAGGAGAAAGCCTGGCGTTTCTTAGTCTGCATGGGTTTCACGGCAGTTTGCGGACTCGGGATGGTGAGTCTCAAACCGAAAAGCCGGGATATGGGTAAGCGGGAAGCGATTTTGCTTACCTCCTTCATCTGGATAGTGCTCTCATTTTTCGGAATGACACCTTTCCTTATCTGTGGCACTCACCTTAAAGTCTCCGATGCCTTTTTCGAGACAATGAGCGGTTTCACCACTACCGGCGCGAGTGTCCTCGACACACTCTCGAATGTGCCCCGGTCACTCCTGCTCTGGCGCTGCATACAGCAATGGGTAGGTGGTCTTGGAATCATACTCTTCACACTCGCCGTGGTTCCGATGCTCAATTATCAGGGAGGTATGCAGCTCTTCAATGCTGAAGTCACGGGTATCACCCACGACAAACTCCGCCCACGCGTCAGCCTCACCGCCCAGAGCCTCTGGTTTGTCTATATCGGACTGACCACCCTTCTCATCCTGCTTCTTTCAATCTCGGAGATCTCTTTCTTCGATTCACTCTGCTATGGTCTTTCTACCATATCCACCGGTGGATTCGCCCTTTATGACAGTTCAATCAACAGCACCGCATCAATTTATGTCAAGATAATCCTCACAGTCTTTATGTTTCTCGGTGGCGTCAACTTCTCACTCCTCTATAAAGCTACCCAGAGAGACTTCAAATCCGCACTGAAGAATGATGCGCTGAAATGGTTTGTAGTGACAATCTTCGTCTGCTATGTGCTCCTGACACTGAATGTCATCTCGCAAGGACTCGTCTATGACATCACCGACCTCACCATCGACCCCCTGTTTCAGGCTGTCTCGATTCTCTCCTCGACCGGATTGACGGAACCTGACTTCCATGATTGGGGAGCATTGGCCGTGATCGTGCTTATCGTCATGATGTTTGTCGGCGCGTGCGCCGGCAGTACATCCGGAGGTGCGAAGATCGACCGCTTCATCATCCTTTTCAAGTTCATCCGCAACGAGTTCTATAAGATGATGCACCCCAATGCCGTGACTACTGTCAGTATCAACGGCAAGGGCACTCCTGTTCCGATAGTGTTGAAGACACTTTCGTTTCTCTTCCTTTATGTAATGGTCATCGCATTGGGAGGCACACTCCTCGTATTAATCGGACTCCCGCTTAAAGACAGTTTCTTCATCTGTCTGTCAGCTATTTCCAACACCGGACTCGGCACTGACATCACCGGTGTCTCAGGCAATTTCTCGCTGATTCCCGACATTGCCAAATGGATCCTTTCATTCATCATGCTGACGGGGCGTCTCGAACTTTACACTGTCCTACTTCTCTTCACCCCCTCTTTCTGGAAAAAATAATTTCCGGAAAACCGGATGTTAAAAAAGTGGATATTCTTGGTTAAATGCTTATTTATTATTAACTTTGCCCATTATCCTTTCAGAATATTTTAAAACTAAAATTTAATACATCATCATGAAGAAATTCATCTTCTCCCTGCTTGCCATGGCAGGAGCGTCCGGAGCCTTTGCCCAGACCGTGACCGCCACATGGCAATTCAGTGACCCGGAGAATCTTGGTGAAGTGACCATGAGCGGCAATGACGCCGCCAAGGCTCTGCTCACGACAGGTTTCGAAAAGGGTACAAAAATCGCCGAAGTGCGCCAACTCACAGTCTCCACCGCTGAAGGAGATTTATCACCTGTTGAGTACAATCCCCCCTTCTCCGCCCTTAAACCAACGACAAAAGTCGGATCACGCACGGCCGGACATTGTGTTTCATTCACTATCACACCGGCTGCAGGCCACAGCTTCAAACCCACTTCAGTCTCTTTCGACGCCATGAAGGTCGGCACTGACGGGGGCGGCATCGACGCTTGCTACACCATCGGTTCAAAAGGTGAGGTGGCTTTCGGTGCAGGTGTTCAGCCCGCCCGCAACCGTGTGACAGCAGGCAATCCGAACGCTTACAGTCATCATGATTTCACCTTCGCTGATGCCATCACCTATGGAGAGCCATTCACTCTGACTCTCTATATAATGAACATCAATGGAGTCGACAACACCTCAGCCAAAGAAATTGCTTTCCGCAATGTCACCATCAAGGGTGCTGTCGATGAGGAAGTGATGGAAGTTGGCTCCTATGTAACAGGATTCACTTTCACAGGTTGCAAGAAACTCGGTCAGCCCTCCACTCTCGATCTCATGGACTACGTGGCTAAACTAAAGAATGGCGAGACGGCTGCCTACCCTGACCTTCTCTACGGTGAACCCACCGATTTCCAGATCTCGACAATTGACGGGTGCTCGTCAGAATACACCTATACAGAGGATGGACATTCAGTTAATGTCAATGTGCTCAAGGGTGAGGAGTCGGCAATTTCCTTCGGTGTTCGCTTCAAAGTGACTGATCGCTCACCCAAAGGGGAGGCCAAGCCTCTCAACCGAGGATTGATGGCAGTAAGCCTTGACGGTGCCAAGATGGGCACCGGTAACCTCGTTTCCTGGAGACACAGGGAGGAGGATGGCCGCTACGTCAAGTATAAACTCTACCGTGGCGATGCAAATGCGCAGAACACCGTCCTCTCCAGAGGTCTTTATATCATCGACCGCACCAACTATGAGGACAAGCAGGGCACGGCTGATTCATATTACCGTCTCGAGACCTACGATGGAAAAGGAAATCTCATCGACACAGAGGTTAGCCGCAAGACCTGGGACAATCAGACTTTCCGAATCCCGACTGACACTCCGACCGATCCCTATCATGACGCTACATACACACCCAACGATGCAAGCTTCTGTGATATGGACGGCGACGGCGAGTATGAAATCATCCTCAAGTGGAGCCCCTCCAATGAGAAGGATGCCGCAAGCTCAGGCACAACATCTCCAGTATTCTTCGATTGCATCAAACTCGACGGCACTCGCCTCTGGCGCATCGATATGGGTGACAACTTCTTCACCAGCGCGCACACTATGCAGTTTATCGCATGGGACTTTGACGGCGACGGCTACGGTGAGTTCATGGTGAAGACAGCCCCCGGCACAATCGACGGCGAGGGTAACTATGTGCTCCTCGGCGACGATGATCCACACGCCAACTTACTCAGCGGCCGCGGCAAACAGGATCACGGTCCGGAGTACATCACAGTGTTCGACGGCACAACCGGTGCAGAACTTGCCACAATCCCCTACCACACTGACTATAAAACCGGTGAGAAATACTGGGGCGACAGCAACCAGAACCGTTCCGAGCGTTACCTTGCAGCTATCGCATGGCTCGACGGACCCGAAGGTAATCCTTCACCCATCTTCGCCCGCGGCTACTATTCCGGAGCTTTCGTAGGTGCTTATGACTGGGATGGCACAACACTCAAGGAGCGTTGGGTGCACCGCAGCATAGAGAGTGGCAATGGTCTCTGGGGCGAAGGTGCCCACTGGATCGCCGTTGGCGACTGCGATGAAGACGGCAAGCAGGAAATCGTGTACGGCTCCGCCGCCCTCGATCACGACGGTACACTCCTTTACCGTACAGGTCTCGGCCACGGTGATGCCCTCCACCTCGGCGACCTCATCCCCGAGCGTCCCGGTCTTGAGGTTTACATGGTTCACGAGAAGAGTCCTTACGGTGCTGATCTCCGCGATGCAAGAACCGGTGAGATTCTCCTCCACCCCACCGCATCCGGTGATACAGGTCGTGGAATTGCAGCTCACTTCGATTCTTCATCCCCCCATTCACAGTTCTCTCACTCGTCCGACCCCGGTATGCACGACTGCGTTACCGGCGAGAAATTCTCAGAGGGATGGAATCCCGGCGGCGGCGGTTCAATGAACAACCGTATCTACTGGGACGGTGACCTTTACGACGAGCACTATGACAAGAGCATTATCGCAAAATGGAATTCCGAAACCAAAGGCTTCGATCGAGTTAAGGTCAACAATACCAACTATACGATCGGCACTCTCAACAACTCCACCAAATACAATCCCTGTGTCCTCGGTGACCTCCTTGGTGATTGGCGTGAGGAGATAGTTCTTTGGGACGGTGAGACACATGACCTCATCATCAATGCTACAAGCTACCCCACGGAATACCGTATTCCTCATCTCATGGACGACCTCAACTATCGCGCTCAGGTCATCAATCAGAACTGCTGCTACAATCAGCCTCCTCACCTCTCATTCGACCCATCTGTGAAATATGCAGGCAATCCGAACGTCGCTGTCCAGAGCAATGATGTGGAGGAAATCTTCAATGTAGAGGATGGCGAGAACGTAATCTATAATATGCAGGGTATCCGTGTAAACGGTTTCACAACCCCCGGCCTTTACATTGTCAACGGCAAGAAAGTTTTCATCAAATAACCATTGACTATAACCCGATAAAAAAACCTCGACCTGATCAGGCCGAGGTTTTTTGTCGGGTTATATAAGTAGTATTCTATAAATTATTTCTTCTCGTGGGTGATGGCCTCAAGAGCAGCGATTGTCACAAGGTCGATTATCTCACGCTCGGAAGCGTTGCTGTTGGTGAAGTAGACAGGTTTCTTCAATCCCATCTGGATCGGGCCGATGATTGAACCGACACCCATGCTAAGCAACATCTGCGATGTTGTGTTGGCGGCCGTCAGATTAGGGAATACAAGAGTGTTTACGTTCTTTCCTTTCAAGGTATTGAACGGGAAGTTATGGTCACGGAGCTTGGTGTCGAGAGCATACTCCACCTGCATCTCACCATCGACAACAATATCAGGATATTTATCGTGGAGTTCCTTCACTGCCGATGCCACGAGTCTTGCCTCCTCATGATGTGAAGAGCCGAAGTTGCTGTATGACAACATTGCGATGACAGGATCCTGAGCGAAATACCTAACCGATTTATTGGCAAGCCGGGCTATATCAACAAGAGCTGTCTTGTCGACATCCGGATTGACTGCCGTGTCAGCCAGGAAGAATGTTCCGCGACGCGTGTTGAGTATATGCATTGTGGCGAAATGGCTGAAACCATCCTCAAGACCGATAATGTCCCTGACATCCTGAGCCGCAGTCTCTCCGGCACTGTATGATGAGAAGAGACATGCGTCGGCATCTCCGGTCTCCACCATCATCATTCCGAAGTATGACCTTTCATACATCTTGTCGAGAGCCAAAGCATAGGAGAATCCTTCACGGGCTTTCTTCTCTGCAAGAATACCGGCGTATCGCTTACGGGTCTCCTCCTCGCGGTCATGACGGGGATTGATGATCTCCACACCCTCAAGAGATAGACCGAGACGGTCAGCACTTTTACGGATCATCTCCTCGTTACCCAAGACAACCGGACGACAGACTCCGTAGTGAGCCACATGACTTGCAGCACGGAGCATGTTATCGACATTACCCTCGCAGATCACTACACGCTTGGGATTCTGGCGTGCAAGTTCGGTGATTCGTCGCATTGTCTTGCCGTCGTCACCCATAAGTGCGCGGAGTCTCGCCTGATAGGCCTCCCAGTCCTTGATCGGACGTTTGGCGATTCCCGATTCATCGGCTGCTTTAGCCACAGCCGGAGCCACACACATCAGCAGTCGGGGATCAAGAGCCTTCGGAAGGATATACTCCCTTCCGAACTTTATATTGTTCATCCCATAGGCTTCGTCAACTACCGCCGGGACGGGTTGCTTTGCAAGTTGAGCGATTGCATGGACTGCAGCAATCTTCATGGCCTCATTGATAGCGGTTGCCCCGCAATCAAGTGCACCCCTGAATATATAGGGGAACCCGATGACGTTATTGATCTGATTCGGATAATCCGACCGACCTGTAGCAACAATGATATCAGGTCTTACTGACATCGCCAACTCATAATTGATCTCCGGGTTAGGATTGGCAAGCGCAAAAACGATAGGACGGGGTGCCATTGACTTCACCATTTCGGGGGTGACTACATCGGCCACACTCAGTCCGAGGAAAACGTCGGCATCAACCATAGCCTCAGCAAGTGTATGAAGATCGCGAGTTGTGGCGAACTCCCTCTTCTGGGCATTCAGGTTTTCGCGGTCGGCGCGGATAACTCCCTTTGAATCGCACATCACGACATTCTCAGGTCTGACACCGAGAGCAACATAGAGGCGGGTGCAACTGATGGCAGCGGCTCCCGCTCCATTCACGACGAGCCTGATATCCTCAATCTTCTTCTCCTGTATCTGAAGGGCATTCAGGAGACCGGCACCCGAAATGATTGCTGTGCCGTGCTGGTCATCGTGCATGATAGGTATGTCACACTCCTCCTTGAGGCGTGACTCGATTTCGAAACACTCTGGAGCCTTGATATCCTCAAGATTGATGCCACCGAAAGTGGGGGTGATTGCCTTTACGATATCTATGATTTTCTGCGGGTCTTTCTCGTTTATTTCGATGTCGAAAGCGTCGAGACCGGCGAATATCTTGAATAGAAGAGCCTTACCCTCCATGACCGGTTTACCGGCCAAAGCACCGATGTTGCCGAGTCCGAGCACAGCGGAACCATTGCTGACAACACCAACAAGATTTCCTTTATCAGTGTACTTGTAGGCAGCTTCGGGATCTTTCTCTATCTCGAGGCATGGGTAGGCCACTCCCGGAGAATAGGCAAGAGCCAGGTCATGTTGTGATGAATATGGTTTGGTCGGTACAATCTCGATCTTTCCGGGTTTACCCTCCTCATGATATTCGAGGGCCATCTCTTTTGTGACTTTGGACATAATATAATTCAGGTTTCTATAATTTTTCTTTCCTAATAAGTGCGTTATGGGGTATCGGTTACCTTATATTATAACGACCGTAAAGAAAAAATTCCCTAAATTAGATTAAAAAACCTGCTTAACGCGAGTCCAATCAACGCATCTTGATGATACGCTGGTTTGATGAACCCCGGAAGCGGAGATCAGGATCTTTAAGAGATTCGATAAATGGGCCGTCGACAATCGTATCAACCGACGATGCAATCTCGAGAAGCTTGGGATCTCTCTCAATCTCCTCGATTGTATAACCGGTGTAAAGCCAGATATTTCTTCCGGTTTTATTCAGAGCTTTCACAAGGATCAATGTAGATTCCGGAGAACAAAGCGGATCACCCCCTGAGAGAGTCACATCGAAATCCTCCTCCTCCACGATGTCAAGGATTTCACGTAGAGTCATCTGTTTGCCACCGTCAAAAGCCCATGAC
This sequence comes from uncultured Sangeribacter sp., assembly GCA_964566015.1. Classification (GTDB taxonomy): domain Bacteria; phylum Bacteroidota; class Bacteroidia; order Bacteroidales; family Muribaculaceae; genus Lepagella. Next base: position 22,577 of record CAZMHE010000007.1, read on the forward strand.
TGCGGATTGTGGCAACCGGGACAACGGTGGGTGCAACCGGCCAGATATATAGCTGTGCGGAACCCCGGTCCGTCGACTGTGGTTCCGCGCACTATTGATAAGACATTAAACTTAGTGTCTGAATCCATGTACTTTTTTTCGGATTTTGCCATGCGGGTCATTCATGCACCACACGGTCACGCAACTCGGCGAGTTTACCGGAATTCCAACGGTCGGTCGTGCCTACAAGATAGCCGGTTATACGCTGGATTGTCTCAAACCTTGTGCCACATTTAGGACACTCCTTCTGATTCTTGTCGGCATTCTCATAACCGCATTTGGGACAATGGTTGCGGTTGTGGTTGACGGAGCCATACCCCATGTCATACTTGTCCATCATATCCACAATCTGCATGATGGCCTCCTCGTTGTGCGTCGCATCTCCGTCAATCTCTACGTAGAATATATGTCCGCCACGTGTCAGATCGTGGTAGGGAGCCTCAACTTTAGCCTTATGGCGCGGTGAACAGTGATAATAGACAGGTACATGGTTGGAGTTTGTGTAGTAATCCTTGTCCGTTATACCTTTAATGACACCGTAAGTCTTACGGTCAACCTTCGTGAACTTTCCGGAGAGTCCTTCGGCCGGGGTGGCGAGGATTGAGTAATTGTGATTGTATCGGTCGCTGTATTCGAGAGATTTATCGCGCATGTGGCGAACGATACGCAAACCAAGTTCCTGAGCCTCCTCCGACTCACCGTGATGTTGCCCGACAAGGGCGATAAGGGTCTCTGCGAGACCGATGAAACCGATTCCGAGAGTGCCCTGGTTGATGACTTTCTCAATCGTGTCTTCCGGTGCGAGCGCATCGGCATGATTCCACAGCACACTCATCACGAGGGGGAACTGCTTTGCAAGGGCAGTTTTCTGGAAATGAAACCTTTCATCCAGCTGACGGGCGGTAATCTCGAGAGTGTTATCGAGCTTCTCAAAGAAATTGGCTATTCTTTCCTCTTTATCCTCGATATTCATCACCTCGAGGGCAAGACGCACGATATTGACGGTCGTGAATGAAAGATTGCCACGTCCGACTGATGTGCGTTCCCCATATCTGTTTTCAAATACGCGGGTGCGGCATCCCATAGTAGCTACCTCATGGAGATAACGTTCCGGATCATCGCTTTTCCAATCTTTATCCTGATTGAAAGATGCGTCAAGGTTAAGGAAGTTCGGGAAGAACCTTCTTGCGGCTACCTTACACGCCAGACGATACAGGTCATAATTGGGATCTTCCGGGAGATAGCTCACTCCCCTCTTCTTTTTCCAGATCTGAATGGGGAAGATAGCAGTCGCACCGTTTCCGACACCTTCGTAAGTAGAGTGCAGAAGTTCACGGATAACGCATCTTCCCTCTGCGGAAGTATCTGTGCCATAATTCACGGATGAGAAAACTACCTGATTGCCACCTCTCGAATGAATCGTGTTCATATTGTGGATGAAGGCTTCCATCGACTGATGCACACGCCCCACAGTCTTGTTGACGGCATGTTGCACAAGACGCTCCTCACCCTCAAGACCATCAAGGGGAAGACAAGTATAGTCTTTGAACTGACGGTTGTAAAGATGAGACAGATCCGAACCGGTCAGTTGCTCCAGAGTCTTGATCTCTTCTATATAAGAGTACCTTACGAATGGGGCTAAGTAAAAATCAAGAGCCGGGATAGCCTGACCTCCGTGCATTTCATTCTGAGCTGTCTCGAGGGAGATGCAGGCTATCACGCTTGCTGTCTCAATCCTCTTTGCCGGCCTCGACTCACCATGCCCGGCAATAAACCCGTTTTTCAATATGCGGTCGAGGGGATGCTGCACACAGGTTAGACTCTTTGTAGGGTAATAATCCTTATCGTGAATATGGATATAGTTTTTTCTCACAGCCGACTTCGCTTCGTCGGAAAGTAGATAATCATCGACGAAGGGTTTTGTGGTCTCGGAAGCGAATTTCATCATCATACCGGCCGGGGAGTCGGTGTTCATGTTAGCATTCTCGCGGGTTACGTCGTTGTTCTTCGCATCAATAATCTCAAGGAAGAGATCCCTTGTCTTTGCACGTCGCGCAATAGAACGTTTGTCGCGATAAGCGATATAACGCTTGGCAACATCCTTACGTGAAGATTTCATCAACTCTATCTCCACACGGTCCTGAATCTGCTCCACCGTCATACGCGTTGACCCAGACATTCCGATACGGTCGGAGATCTTCTGGATGAGTGACTCATCCTCCCCAAGCTCTGTCGCAAGCATTGCTTTACGGATAGCGGCCTTGATCTTCTCCTCGTTGTACCCGACAATCCTACCGTCACGTTTCTCAACTGTCTGAATCATAATATTAGTGTTAGAAAGGTATGGAAAAACTCCCGGGATTCCCCCGGAAACGGATGCAAAGATAGTCTAAAAAATTTGATGAAACAAAAATTTTCAAACAAATAAAATTGTTAAAAATTTTCGTTTTGGTTCACTTTTACTGTTTATAAAATTTATATAATATTGATATTAAGACTATTTGGCTTAGAAATTGGGTAACTTTATCAACATATCAAAGGTCAGGACCGGAATATTTAACAACCTTAACATTATATAAACTACAATAACAACACGCGTGGCTACTGAACCAATCAGAAACCCCGCGTGTTAATATTGTACAAATTATGAAAAACAACCTTGACTCTCCCGATTCCACTTCAAAACGGAAGGAAGTCAACTAAATTTTAAGTATTATGTTAACTTTAGGTATCGCATTGCTTATGATAGGCGCGGTCATGAGAATATCCCTTTACTTGAAAGCGCGTCAGGTGTCAAGAACTCTCGCTCCCCAGTGGGTAAGGCTCCGTTCAATTGAACTCGAGATGCACCGTCAGAAAAATCAGCGTGGTGTCGTTGACTCGGTGATCCTCATTACAGCCGGTATCGCGATAATCCTACTTACCGCTGTTTTCAATTAGCAGCCTCTGCCACCTCGGCTTCAGCTTCATCAATAGCGGTCAGTTCCTCCTCTTTCTTTGAGAACTCTTTGTAGCCATTCTCCACAAGGATGTTATACCAGCTGAAGAGTTTCTTGATGTCGGTAGGATAAACACGATCCTTATCATAATCCGGAAGGATTGCCTCAAACTCTTCACGGAGTTTGCCATCCTTAGCAAGACCCTTCACATCGATCTTCTCGCCGTTGCAGTGAGCATAGACGAGGTCGAGGATTTCACCAAGAGGCTTGTCATCGGAAAAGGTGTACATGGCGATGTCTCCGAGAGACACTACTTTATCGCGGCTGCTTGCCGGGAAACGCTTGCCGGTTCCGAGCTCCTCAACGATAAGCATCTTGTTGCTGTGTGAAACTATTTTGTAGAGACCGGGCTTACCGGTGATTGAGAGAATATCTCTGAGCATATTAAGAATATTTTATTTTTATAATTCCTTATATTGATGATCGCGTGGCTACGCGATCATTTTTTTGTATTTCGTATTCGTTAGACAGAACGAATCCCGGCAGCAATGAGAAGATCCTTTTCAGGAGAGACAATGTTCCCGAGTTGTCAATCAACTCAACTTTCGGGCACGCGAGCTGCTCCATCTCTTTCTCCTGAGATCTTATCCGTTTGCGTATCTCGTCATCACCAAGACCGTTCCTTTGCTTCACCCTGCTTATCCTAAGCTCCTCGGCTGCTTCCACTATCCAGACCCTGTCACACATTTGACTCAATCCGGAAGTGGCGAGTATTGCTGATTCGCAGAATACGGTTTTCCCGTTATCATGCGCAAATTTCCGGAAGTGCTCTCTGACAGCGGCATGAACTATCTTGTTTACACCCGAAAGGAGCACCGGATCTGAGAAAATTCTTGATGCAACATAGACACGGCTAAGTTTTCCGAAAGAATCATAAGTGTCTTCGCCAAGGAGGGAAATCAACTCCGATCTGACCGAAGGATCATTTTCCATCAGAAGCCGGGCCTCCATATCACAATCATATACACTGAAGCCGTTCAGACGCAATATCCTGGAGACTACACTCTTTCCACTCCCGATACCCCCGGTAATTCCTATGATCTCCTTCATGTCGGACATAAACAGCCAGAAATCATTAATTCACCACAACCGTATACTCCACACTATCGGTCTTCAAGGTGAGATTCTGAAGACGCGAGGGGAACCGGGCAATCGTGATACCGAGTTTTGAGGAAGCGGGAGACTTCAGGAGATCCCTATAATCAACAGTCAACTCCACATCCGGATCATCGTTATCACCGAGATGACTCATGGCTACATAGTAATCGACAGGAATCTTTGACGGGAAAAGAAGAAGACTTCTGTCATGAGGCACATTGATGGCAGTGATGGTTATCATGGCCTCCTTCTTTACAAGGGGCTCAACCGTCACCTCCACCTCTACTTTTGACGGGATTATCTTTGCCTTGGCAATCTTCTGCATCTCCACATCAACCTTGCATGACTCCGATATATCTTTCATGGTCAGCAGAGAAGTGTGGACGCTGTGAATTGTGTCAAGAACCCTCTTCTCACCGTAGACATAGACACTCGAAGGGTGAGAACGCATGTTTCCGGAGATTACGCTTCCTGAAGCCGCAGTGACCTTTGCATCAATCACTACGGGAACACGTTTACCCTTATTGGTGGTATAGTCGAGATAAAGTGAATCAAGGGAGACTGAGGTGATTGTGGCAGTTTTTCCGAACTGACTCTTCAGGGAAGCGGCGATATCCTCCTTTGAAAAACGCAGTATTCCGTTCTCTCCATAGTCGCGGAAATCGATGCTGATCGTCGGCGGCCGCCAGTGGTTGCGCCAAAGGTTGGTGCCCTTGTCACGCACACTCACATGCACCTTCTCCGGAATGTCACTGATGAACGTGACGGAATCAGGCACATTAGTGATCGCAACTTTCACATTGAAGTTATCCTGGGCACTGTCATTAGCAGCGAGCACAAACCAGAAGAGTGTGGATATACACACGAAAATCAGGAAAAGGACTAAATCATGGAATTTCGGACTTTCCTTGATCGATCTCCATTTCCTGCACAATATCTCCAGTCTCCTTCTGATCATGGCGATAGTTTTCCGTTATCTATCCCTTACTTCCCCGGAAGAATATCACTTCTTCTCGTTGGCGTTGTTTGCGCCTGCGGGGAAAACAGAAGTTTTGTCCACACGGATTGAAACGCCGGGAGCCACTTCCATGAGGATTGTAGTGTCGGTGATTTCCTTGATTCTTCCGTGGATTCCTCCGGCGGTCACAACCTTGTCACCATTCTGCATGGCCTCGCGTGCCTTCTTGATCTCCTTCTGCTTCTTGTTCTGCGGACGGATCATGAAAAAATAGAAAATCACAATCATGGCGACGATCATGAGCAATCCGCTGATGCCGCCTCCCTCACCTCCGGCCTGCTGGAGGAGGAAAATAGAATTCAATGAGTTCATATGGTTAAGTTAATATTTGATTCTGTTTAATTACTGTTTGAGAAGTTTCCCTTCCTTACGGAGATTCTCCGTTATGGTGAAGAGAAGGCCGTTGACGAAGGCACCGCTCTTTGAGGTGCTGTAGCTTTTGGCAATCTCTATATACTCGTTGATGCTGACAACAAGGGGAATCTTCGGGAAATTGAGTATTTCCGAGAGGGCAGTCATGGTGATTACTACATCCATGAAAGCGAGACGGTCGGCATCCCATTTCTCAGAATGAACCGCATCGTCGATATAACGGCGGTAGACATCCTTGTTCTTTACGACATCGCTGAAAAGAATCTTGCCGAAGCGCGCATCCTCCTCATCCTTGAACATCGGAAGAATCACCGACTCATCCTTACCCTTCAGCTCACCGAAGCGCTTCATGGTCTTCAGAACGAATGTGCCTATGATTTCAAGGTCATCGTTCCAGAACACTGACTCAGTCTCCAAAGCCTCAAGGAAGTCCTCATCGTGGAGTATGATCTGCTTGAGGGCATTTCTCCAGAACTCGGTATCCGCATTAAAATCGGTTGCCGGAAACTCCATATAATCTTTATAGAGGTCACTCTCGAGTATCTTCTTCAGGAGACTCTCCAAAAGCTGACGGTGAGCGGGAAGCCAGGAAATGCCGTTGGTCTCGCAATAGGATCGCACTTCCTCATTCTCCTCAACTGCCTTGACAAAAGCATTATCAACAAACCTCAGGTTAGGATTGAGGTCTTCTTCCGTAGGGATATATTTGTTGCGGTTGTCTTCGAGCTGATTCTCACGCATCCTTACGAGCTCAACGGGAAGGATAAGGAGGCGGAAATAAAGATCGCGGGCCCTACGCATACTAAGGTCGAGGGTCTTCAGGGCATCATCGATATTATCTCTCGAAGCGTAGAAATTTCTGAAAGTCTCTTCAAGAAGACCCTTGGCTCTCTCAACACCTCCGAGTGTGTAATTCTCAAATGAAGTGAATTTGCTTGTGAGATCAGCAGATTGGAACAGAATCAGATTCAGAATTTTCTCCCATATCTGATCATCCTCACCCATATTATCCTTATCCTGTTTCAGGAAATTCTTATAAAGGGCACTCTCCTTGATTATATCGGCCAAGGGAGCCACCTCATCCTGTAAAGGGAATTTGCCTGTCAGGTATTTACGGAGTTGTGCTTTAATTGTCTCGTCGGCGAGTATCTTCTTGATGAAGCGTGTGTCGGCAAGCGGGCGTTGCCCTCCCCTTTTCTCTATTCTTTCAGAAATCTTTACCATTAACACAAGAAGATCAAGGTAAAGGGCATAGGCGAATCTCTTCTCCTTTGTTGGAGCCGAAGGCTGCGACTCAAGCATGAAATGCTTCTCTATCAAAAGATAAGAGTAGAGAAGTTGAACCACCTTTATTCTTATCAACACACGATTTATCATAACTCTATATGCTCGTTCGTAATATTTACTGCTTATTCACTGCAAAATTACTCCAAAAAAGCCAAACGTCCAAATTAATCTCATTCCAACTCAATTCATACGAATGATGACACAGTAAACAGTCATCTCATCAGGCTCGTTTAAAAGAGCCTCGACGGGGTCATCGGCTCTGAGTAGGAATAAGATAATAAGAGCGTGAAGGAAGCGGGTCAATCATCCATTGATCCACAACAATATGAGGGTCAATCGCTGTGATTGTCAGACTATGTTTCCCCGGAGTGAGAGCCGGGATGGAAACGGTTCTTCTTGCCTGTCCCCTGAGCACATTCTGCTTCCAACGCTCGGAACGGTAGGGCTCCTTAAGATCGAATTCAACAGGTTCACCACCGTCAACGCTGACGCTATAACGCACTTTACCGTTGTCTTGCGGTTGGGTGGGTATGAGGGCGGTGGTCAGGGTTGGCCTATCGATGGCTTTATCAACATTAAAATCAAATGTGATCGAGGCTCCCTTCTCCAATTCTATGGCACGTCCGCTATGTCCTAACATATCCACTATGCGGTGGCCACCGCTATGGGAACTAAAATCGGAGGCATTCGAGGCAATTACTCCGGATGTACGGAGCGGATGATTATCGGAGGCCGGCAAACGGCTAATCCATTCTCTGACTTCATCATCCGTCAGCAATGTGGGGAGCGAGGGCGCAGCACCGACCGGAAGGTCTCTGGGACGCATATTCATGGAACGGTCCCATTTCCCACCGGCTATATCTTTGTTATACTTTTGCGTAAGTCTTCTGATTTCCTGATAAGCCGCCTGACTCTTTGCTACAGATCCATAGAGCGCGGGGTTGTTTGAAAACATTTCTCCGAGCGTCGCTCCATTTGCAATGGATCTGGCTCGCTGAGCCTCAAGATGTTTCACGGCATTGGCCGCCGCTGAGGAAACCGGGTAGATTACTGCGGCGAAATAAGCATCACGAAGATGAGGGGCCACTAATGATTCCGCATCCTTGACCTTCTGCGCTATCTCCTGAAACTCCTCCATATAACGGTCAGCCTCTCCACCGAACTCCTTGAAACTGAATTCAGTGTTAGAAACAGGGCTTATACCTCTATTATATAGTTTCTTGTCAAGTTCCACCTGACTCCAACCCATGAATTCCGGCTTACGTTTTCCCGTAAGGTTATAGAATTTACGCATAGCCGGATAAATCTTATCACCTGCTTCCTTACCGAAGTTGGCAGTGAGCCAGTCATGAAGATGTGCTCCTACATTTTCTGATTCTACACTGTTTATATCCCATGCGAGATCGAGGAAAAGGGAGAGGTCATAGGCTGAAACTTTCGGATCATGGACATTGACTATCCATAATTTTCGAACATTATGGTCATAGGCATTGCGCATTTCATTGTAAATGAGACCGGGCTGAGTTGTCGTGAGCCAAAGATAATCGTGCGGGCGACCCCAGTAACTCAGATGATAGTAGACACCTCCACCACCCGACCGCTTCTGTTCCTCCGGATTTGAAAGACGTGTGATATAGCCGTAATTGTCGTCACACCACATCAGGGTGACATTTTCCGGTATATCAAGACCCTTCTCATAGAGTTCGAGAACCTCTTTATAGGGCACAAACACTTGCATCTGCTTTGCAGGGTCACCAACATATTGCCTGAGGAGTTCCTGCTGATCATCAATGACCTGCTGGAGTGCACTGAATTTCTCCTCAGGAGTTTTCACTCCCTCCATCGACCCGTCATGAATGCCACGCATACCGATTGTGAACATGTTGCCACCCTCCGATGCCTTCACTTCGCGTAGACGGTCCGACCAATAGCGTTTCACTTCATCGCGATTAGTCATATAGTTGAATGCACCCCGCTTCTTTACATCCCACTCGTCCACGTTATTACGCAAAAGTGGCTCACAATGAGAGGAACCCACAGCTATGCCACAACTGTCGGCCACGAGTTTATTTTCCGGATTCTTGAAAAAAGCCTGAGTGCCTGAGTGCATTGCCGGCCATACTGCATTAGCCCGCAGACGCATCAGCAGCTTGAATATCTCCTTATTTGTGCGCGGACCAATCGAACCGATCTCACTCGGTTCAAAATTTCCACTGCTCCATGGTCTCAGAGACCAATCCTCATCGTTCAGGAATATGCCACGATATTCAACAGAGGCACCCTGAGTATTTGAATAATCATCAGGAAGTGACAGTGTTGTCTTGTGCGCTGGCACAACATCGCCCCACCACACCCACGGACTGACCCCGGCAACTCGCGACAGTTCGAGGAGTCCGTAGGCAGTTCCCCTGCCATTGGAACCGGTAATATAAATCTTTCCGTCAGAAATCCTTATGTCAAAACCGTCAATGAGTGTATCGAGCCTTTCAACCGGCACACCAGCTTTTGCAAGTTTTCCCCTTTTTGATTTCGATGTCTTGTCGAGCTGATTCAGGACAATCTTTGCTTTTCCCGGAGAAACAAATTTCGCCGGAGTGCCGGTAACCGACTCCATATCTGAAGAGAACATTTCCATGGCAGTACCGACAACAAGATCTGTCTTGGTTTCAGTTCCCACGGAAACAGGGTTCGAGGCGTCGATCCATATCAGCGAGTGAGCAGGCAATATCGAGGCGACAGAAAAGCACAGGGATACAATCAATTTATTGGGTTTCATGGCAACAGGTTAAGAAAAGATAAGTTTATTTATGAGCAAAGCCGGCCTCGAGACGCTGTCTCACTGCTTCGTAGAGCATGATGCCCGCAGCGACCGATACATTGAGACTTCCGATGTTGCCGAGGATAGGAATAGCTCCGAGCTCGTCACACTGACGGAGCACCTCATTCGAGATACCGGTGTCTTCAGCACCCATGACAATAGCAACGGGCACAGTATAATCGATATTTACATAGCTGTTATTACCCTTTTCCGAAGCACCGACGATAAGATAACCGTTTTCCTTAAGTTTCTTTACCGCCGAAAGGGTATCCTTTTCCCGACAGACCGGAACATAGAAAAGAGCTCCCGCCGAAGCCTTCACGGCATCGCTTGTGACCGACGCACTCCCATGTTCGGGAATCACGATTGCATCAACCGCCGCACAATCGGCACTCCTTGCAATCGCACCGAAATTGCGGGCATCGGTAATGCCGTCAAGCACAAGGACAAGTGGGGTCTTACCCTCCTCATATAATGCGGGGATCACGTTGTCGAGACGATGATAACCCACCGGGGACAATATGGCGATGGCACCCTGATGATTCTTCATGGTGATCCTGTTCAGTCGCTCCGCCGGAACTCTCTGGACAACAATGTCGCGACCCTTTATCTTCTCCATCAATTCCTTGGCGAGATCTCCGCCGAGATCCCTACGGATCAGAATCTTGTCAATACTCTTTCCGGCCTCTATGGCCTCCATGATGGCGCGAAGGCCAAATATATAGTCACTCTTCTCCATGTTATGTCAGATATCGTTTATGTAAAAAAACGTTCTACTCGGCTCCGAGAAGCACCTTTGCATTCTGGCGTGCAGCCTCGTTCACCTCCGAACCCGAAAGCATTCCCGCGAGCTCCCCGATACGCTCTTCCAATGAAAGTTCGCGCACATGAGAGACGGTACGCTCCTCCTCATCAGTCTTATAGACCTTGAAATGATAATTTCCTTTCGCCGCTACCTGGGGCAGGTGAGTGATGGCGAGCACCTGCATGTCCTCTCCCATCTGTCTCATCATCCCACCCATTTTGTCGGCTATCTCACCCGAAACACCGGTATCGACTTCATCAAAAATCACCGTCGGCAGATGCATACAACGCGCCATGATAGACTTTATGCTCAGCATCAGACGCGCTGTCTCACCACCTGAGGCAACTCTTGACATCGGTTGCATCTGATGATTCTTGTTGAAACTGCAGATGAATTCCACTATATCCTGTCCATCTGCTGTCAGTTTGCCCTGATTCATCGAGACTTCAAAACGGAGATTTGGAAGGCCCAACGGAGAAGCGGTTGCCACAAGAGCTTCAGCGAATCTGACAGCCCCTTCCTTTCTCCTTTCAGTCAGAAGATCGGCCTTCGCCTTAAGGGCTTTTGCAAGACGTTTTGCCTCCTGCTCCATTTCCGTGACATTATCATCTCCGAAGTCTATGGCATTAAGCTTGTGGCGCAATTCCCTTCTCAGTCGGATAAGGCCATCCTCGTCGCCCGTCTTGAAACGCTTGATCGAATCGTAAAGAAGATTCATTCGTGCCGTCACCTTTGCGAGACGTCCGGGATCGCTTCCGACACGGTCGAGATAATCGCGCACCGTCTCGGAAATATCCTTCAGTTCGATGGTGACATCCTCAAGACGCTTACCCAGTTCCGCTTCATCATTCTCGTCAAAAAGCAGGAGATTTACTTTCGACAATGATGAAGCTGCCATCGACAACTGGCTCAGCACGCCGCTATCGCTTCCATCGAGAAGATTGTAGCATGTCCCGAGATCCTCCCTGAGTTGGTCAGCATCGCTCAGCATATCAAATTCCTGCTCAACCTGACGGAGTTCTCCCTCCTTAGGGTTGATCTTGTCAAGCTGCTCGAGCTGAAAAGCAATAAAATCCCTGTTCTCACGGCTTTTCTCGATTTTCTCCTTTATCTTACGGATCTTTGCCCGAAGTGTGACATATCGCCCGAAATCAGCACGGTACTCAGCGAGCTGACCCCCATTATCGGAAAACGCGTCGATGATGGATAGATGACTTGCAGACTGAGAGAGAAGCAGATTGCTGTTCTGCGAATGAATATCTACGAGATTTCCGGTGACGGCAGTCAGCACAGGAAGCGTCACGGGGGAATCATTGACAAATGCCCTCGATCTCCCGTTGGGAGCAATCTCGCGCCTGACAAGGATCTCATCCGGATTCCACTCAAGACCCTGCTCCTCAAAAATCGGCAGAAGATCGGGATCCGGATTCGTAAAAACTGCCTCAATCACCGATTTTCTGCTCTTGTCTGAGATAGCCTTTGTCTCCGCACGCTCACCGAGAAGGAGCGAAAGGGCACCGAGCATTATCGACTTGCCGGCTCCTGTCTCACCTGTTATGATAGTGAAACCGGGAGAGAACGTCATGCTGACGTTCTCGATAAGAGCATAGTTCTTTATTATTAGAGACTGAAGCATTGTCTTTTGATTTTTTGGTTCGGTAAAGGTAGCCGGGATTCCGGAAGACGGGCATCATTGCTGCTCATCTCCCTTTCTGATTTTTTCGAGACGTGCGTTATCCGTAGGATAAAGGGGGCGAAGCAATTCGTAGACCTCATCACGCTCGGATTGTGGAGCCTTCGAATATATATTCACAAGCTCGTCGAGCTTTGCATCACGAAACATCGACAATGCAACCGACATCGGTGCCTGCTCATAGACCTTTCCTATCGACTTTATAGCCTGAGTGATCGCGGCTCTCCCCTTGTCAGGGCTCGTCACCATCTCATCAAGACCGCGACGGTGATACTGGTAAGACATGTCACGTATGACAGAGGTGTTGTTGTCGGTCAAAGTGCTCAACACGGCACTCCTGTTTTTGTTGTCTTCAAAAGCACGCCATCCGATCTCTCCGCTCGATTGTGCCATCTGGACCACAGCGGAAGCCTTGTCGAGATATGGTTGACCACCTTTAGGGGAGAAACTGTCAAAGTCCAAGGCAAGGAAAAGATAGGCGTAGAAATCAAGAATACCGGTGAGATTGGAATCCCAGTTATTGTCATTCCGGATCAACTGGTCACCCTCCCTGTAATCAAATTCCACCTTCGTATCCTTGAAATTGAGGAGAGTCGTGGTGTAAGTACTGTTGTAGACCGGCCGTGAAAGCTGCACCTGAATATCACCCTTCACCTTCTCATCAGTGTATTCCTTTATTGTGAGAAAGAAACGGCACTCAATCTTTTCATTGGGCATGAACTGGGCGTTGGTCCACTTGTTGTCGTTGAAATACTCCGATATGTTTTCCTTGAGGCTCTCGAAAACACTCTTATATGTGCCTTCGACAGAACTGGAATTGACCTCGACCATGCACTGCAACTCCTGTGCCCTCATCATGGCGGGGCAAAGCATAAGGATTGCGAACATTATCTTGCACAATGTATGCGAAACAGAATCTTTGTAATATCTCATCATACTCATACTTATGATAACGGACTTCACAACCCTAATATTGAATGACTTTGCCGAAATCACATCGAGGTGACCGTATCGACTATGTCAGACGCGACATCCGATTTCAGTTTTGCAGGAAACTCGATCGCCGCCCCGGTGGAGGAGACCATCGTGATCTTGTTGGTGTCTTTCATGAAGCCGGCCTCCGGATCACGGAGAGAGTTGAGCACTATCCAGTCAAGATTCTTTTTCTCCAGTTTCTTTCGGGCGTTGTCCATCTCATGGTCTGTCTCAAGAGCAAAACCGACGAGGACGGTCTCACCTTTACGGGCACCTATGCTTGCCGCAATGTCAGGATTTCTGACAAGACGGAGTTCCATCTCGGATGCTCCTTCACGTTTTATCTTAGAAGCGTATGATGTCTCCGGGGCATAATCGGCCACCGCAGCAGCAAGGACAACATAGTTCGCCCCTTCTGCCGCTTCCATAGCCGCGGAATGCATCTCCTTTGCGGATGTCACATCTATGCGTCTTGCAACTCCCGGGGGAGTCGGCAAACTGACGGGGCCGGCAATTAATGTCACATCCGCACCCCTTGAGGCAAATTCCTCAGCGATGGCAAATCCCATCTTACCGCTTGAATAATTACCTATGAATCTCACAGGGTCTATATTCTCATAGGTCGGTCCGGCAGTCACTATCACCCTCTTTCCACGCAATGAGGCGCAACGGGAAAAATACTTCTCTATCCTTTCAACGATTTTCTCAGGCTCCTCCATGCGTCCTTTCCCCGAAAGACCGCTTGCAAGCTCTCCGGAAGCAGGTTCCACGATAATGACACCATCTTTGCGTAGCGTCGCTATGTTTCTCTGCGTGGAAGGATGCTTCCACATATCCAGATCCATTGCAGGGGCCACCATCACCTGCTCCTTTGCTGAAAGATAAGTGGTGATCAGCATATTATCGGCAATACCATTGGCCATCTTACCGATGGTAGATGCTGTGCCGGGAGCGACAATCATCAGGTCGGCCCATAGCCCGAGATCAACGTGGCTGTGCCATTCCCCAGTATTTGCAGCGAAAAACTCACTCACCACCGGTTTGCCGCTTAGCGCGGCAAGAGTAGCCGGCGTGATGAATTCCTTCCCGTTGGGAGTGATGACAACCTGTACCTCAGCACCGGCTTTGATTAGAAGACGAAGCAGATAGGCCGATTTGTAGGCTGCGATACCGCCGGAAATTCCGAGGACTATATGTTTACCCTTAAGCATTATTCACTTTTCGGTTTTGTCTGTGTCTGCTGACGCTCCTTGTCATATTTGAATTTCAGCTGAAACAGCACATCTTTCGTATTCTTGGCAAAATCCCCCTGCATCATCCAGTCGAAGAATGAGGGCTCGCGCCTCAATACCTCCTTGACCGGTTTACCCTTGTGCTTGCCGAAATTGAAGACAGGTACATCCTTGTCGTCGAGCACTATCCTTCCCGCAAGATCAAGATTACGCCCGATTGTGGAGAACTTAGAAAGGTATTCCACATCATTCTGCAGATCCGGATACCTCTCAAGCTGACCCAGAAGCACATCATATGTGGCCTGAGTGTCAGCCAAAGCACTGTGTGCATCCTCGAGGTTTCCTCCGCAATAGAATTTGTAGGCGGCCACAAGGGTGCGTTGTTCCATCTTGTGAAAGATATTCTGCACATCAATGAAGCGGTGTGAAGCCACATCAAAGTTTATGCCGCAACGTGCGAACTCCTCCATGAGGAGGGGCACGTCAAACTTGTTGCTGTTATATCCGGCTATGTCACACCCGTCGAAAATGGAATGGAGGGATTTGGCAATCTGGCGGAAAGTAAGCTCGTCGCGCACATCCTCGTCCGTGATGTGATGGACTGCCGTGCTTGCCGGAGGAATCGGCATCTCCGGATTGAGACGACGCGTTTTCTTCTCCTCCGTGCCGTCGGGATAGACTTTAATGTAGGAGATCTCCACAATCCTGTCGTGGGTGACATTAGTGCCTGTAGTCTCCAGATCGAAGAAAATGAGTGGACGTGTTAGGTTGAGTTTCATTATTCTATAACCTGAAGGGGCATTTGTATTGTCAGAAGATTCTCGTTGGGCTCCTGCTCGAGCGGTTCGAAGATGCCGGGACGGGCGGGATCGGAAACCTTCACCACAGCCGTCTCCCCGGTCATATTGGAGAGAATCTCAATCGTATACTGTGAGTTGAAACCTATTGTCATAGGATTCCCTTCATACTCGCACATCACTTTCTCACGGGCCGATGTGCCATAGTCGAGGTCCTGTGCGCTCAGGCGCATTTCCGTTTCCTCGAGTTCAAACTTCACGAGATTTGATGCCTTGCTCGCAAAGATCGCGACACGGCGCATGGCATTGAGGAATGTCTCGCGGTCTACACGCATCGTGAAAGGATTGCTCTGGGGAATCACGCGGTTATAGTTGGGATATGCACCCTTGATGAAGCGGCATGTAAGGGAGAAATTGCCGAATTCAAACTTCGCGCCCTTCTCTCCGATAGTAAGCTTGACGCTCTCTGTCTCCTTGTCGAGGATACCTTTCAGGATCGAAGCGGGCTTCGCAGGCATGATGAATGAACGGACCACCTCAGGATTAGTCTCGAAGTTGATATAGCGCACCAGTTTATGGGTATCGCTTGCCACAAAAGTGATGTCACCTTCGTGAATATCCCAGTAGATACCGGTCATCATCGGCCGGATCGGCTCGACACTCACGGCATATAGAGTCTTCTCAATACCTTTTCTCACAACGGAGGCAGGGAGATTGAGCTCGACGATATCGCCTGTCATCTCCTCTCCCCTCGGAAATTCATCGGCATTGATACCCATGAAGTTGAAGTGTCCCGTGAGGAAAGCCACGACAATCTCCCTTGTCTCCTCATTAAGGGAGAAAGTGAGAGGCTGGTTGCTGATCTCTTTTGTTATCTCGAGGAGTGTCTTGGCAGGAACAGCGATGGCACCCTCCCCTTCCGGGTCTGAGACGGGAGTGCTTGAAGAAACAATGTTCTCCTGATCGGAGCCTGTGATTTTAAGTATACCGTCCTTCAGTTCAAAAAGGAAATTATCGAGAATCGACAAGGCATTCTTTGAGTTGATTACCTTGTTGACAGCCTGAAGCTGCTGCTGAAACAGTTTTCCGTCAATGTTGAAACGCATGGCTTTGTGTTTGATTGATATGACTGCAAAGTTAACGAAAAATATCCACTTTCCCGAACGGGAAAATAAAAAAATACGAGGCAGGGGACCCGTGAAACTCACGAGCCCCCTGCTGATATTGTAAAGTATTGTCGATTACTCGGCAACCACTTCAAACTCGATGTCTTTGGAAACCTCCTTGTGGAATTTGATGGTAGCTGTGTAGACACCAACTTCCTTCACGGGCTCCTTGATGTAGATGATCTTGCGGTCTACATTGTGGCCGAGCTTCTCGAGAGCCTCGGCGATCTGGATTGCGTTCACGCTGCCGAAGACAGTGCCAGTGGAGCTTGTCTTGGCGCCGATCGTCAGCTTAACTCCGTCGAGAGCTGCGGCGGCAGCCTCAGCGTCAGCCTTGAGCTGAGCAATCTTGTGGGCACGCTGTTTCTGATCCTCTGCAAGCTGCTTGAGAGCGGCTGCGGATGCGATGATTGCCTTTCCCTGGGGGATAAGATAGTTGCGGCCATAACCATCCTTCACTTCGACAATATCGTCTTTATAACCGAGATCGGCTACATTCTCTTTGAGTATGATCTTCATTGTGAATTTCTTTGTCGGGGTTAAAATGATTATTTCATCAAGTCGGTCACGTAGGGAAGAAGAGCGAGGTGGCGTGCACGCTTTACAGCCTGAGCCACACGACGCTGAAACTTCAGTGAAGTGCCGGTGATGCGGCGGGGAAGAATCTTACCCTGCTCGTTGAGGAATTTC